>NZ_JAGINX010000001.1:1347291-1684113 GCF_017876395.1 Nesterenkonia lacusekhoensis
GAGGACCCGTTGGGCCGGGCCACGGTCTGGGCGGCGCTGTGGTCGATGGTGCGCGATGGAGAGCTGCCCGCGTCGCAGTTCCTCGACGCCGTGATGGATCATGGGCTGCAGGTCCCCGAGATCGGCGTGGTGCAGTCACTGCTGCGTCAGGCCGACCGGGCGCTGGAGCTCTACACACCTGCGGAACAGCGCGAGGAGCTGCAGCTTCGCTTCGGCTCCCGGCTGGCGGAGTATCTGACCGAGACCGACGGCGCAGCGGGCCGGCAGGACCATCAGCGGGCCGCAGCTCGCGTGCTGGGCTCCTTCTCCCGGCGTCATGGCAGCCAGCTCCACCTGCTCTCCGCCCTGCTGGACGGCGGAGGGCCCGACGCCGGCATCGCCCGCCTGGAGATGGATGAAGAGCTGCGCTGGTCCTTCCTGCAGGCTCTGGCTGCCCACGGTCGGCTCAGCCTGCGGCAGCTGGAGACGGAGCTGCTCGCTCGCGACACGGCCCGCGGAAGAATCGCTCACCGGTTGGCCGTGGCGGCCTTCCCGGAGAAGAAGGTCAAGGAGCGTGCCTTCGCCCAGGCGCTCAGCGGCACCGACGAACACGGTCAGGAGCTCTCCAACGACCATCTCAGCGCCGTGGTCTCAGGATTCATGACCGATACAGCCGGGCTGGCCCCGGCCTACACCGGCGCCTACTTCGAAGCGTTGGAAGACGTCTGGGACCGGATGACCCAAGGCCAGGCCACACGCGTGGTCGAAGGGCTCTTCCCGGGCGTCCAAGATCTCTCCCCAGGCCAGACTCCCGAGGAGCACCCCACCGCCAGACTCACCCAGTCCTGGCTGGACGATCACCGCGAGGCCCCCGCAGCCCTGCGCCGGATCATCCTCGAAGAGCAGGACCACCTCCTGCGAGCTCTCACAGCCCAGCACAAGAGCCGTTCCTAGCCGCATCACCCACGGGGAAGCTGGCGCAGCGCCCCCCTGGTTACACCGGCCGGGGATGGAGGAGCTTGCAGGATTCCTTGTCTGAGCGAAGGGTTTCGCGACACGCGCCAGCGTGGCGCGCTTCGCTCATGAAGGAAGCAAGCCCCGCAATCACCGGCCCACCTCACCAGGCAGGACGACAGCCTCACTGCAGCTCGGTGGAGTGCACCAGCTCTTCGTTCTGCTCCTCACGCTCGGCCTGACGCTTCACGCGCCGACGGTCGTTGAGCAGGCACAGTACGATCGCCACGCCGAAGAGCAGGCACAGCGGCAGCCCGATGAAGATCATGCTGACGACTTCCGGGGCGGCGATGGCAGAGACGATGGCGATGAGCATGACCACCCAGCGCCAGGCCTTCAGGACCTGCTTCCCGCTGACCAGGCCCATCATGTTGATCCCCACCAGCACCACCGGCAACACCATGGCGATGCCGAAGGCCAGGAAGATGTGCAGCACAAAGCTGAAGTACACATCGGGGGCGATGAAGTTGGAGGTGCCCTCCGGGTTCAGCGCGAAGAAGAACCCGATGGCACGCGGGAGCACGGTGTAGGCCAGCACGATCCCCGCGAGGAAGAGCGGGACCGAGGCGGCGATGAAGCCCACGGCATAGCGCTTCTCCGACTTCTTCAGCCCGGGCATGATGAAGGCCCAGATCTGGTAGAGCCACAGCGGTGAGGAGACGACGATTCCGACGAACAGCGAGATGCGGATCATCAGGTCCAGCGGCTGCCCCACAGTGTTGAAGGCGATCTCCGCGGAGCGGTCCGTCCCTCCGAACTCCAGGACCGGTGCGGCCAGGAGGCGGAAGAGCGTGTCATAGATGAAGAATCCTGCCACCGCTCCGAGCAGGACCCCGACGGCAGCGATGAACACGCGATTGCGCAGCTCCCGGAGGTGTTCTGCCAGGGACATCGTCCCTTCCGGGTCTCTGCGCTTGCGCCGTCTGGACTTCTTCGCAGGCTCGTCGTGGCGCGCCGTCGCCATGGGGCTCAGCGGTGTTCGTCGTAGGACTCAGCGCCGGTGCGGCCCTGGGTCCCCGACTGCTTCTGCTTCTCCGGGCTGATGACGCGCCCTTCGACGGCTTCCTCGTCCTTCTCCTCATCGTCCTGGGAGGAGTCGGCGTTCTTCTCACGCTCAGTGCGCATCGTCTTCACCTCAGAGTTGAAGATGCGCATGGACTGGCCCATCGATTTGGCCAGTTTCGGCAGCTTCGGGGCGCCGAAGAGCAGGATGATCAGCACTGCGATGATCGCGATCATCCATCCGGTGGGCATACTCACAGTCGAGGTCCTTTCGTCGTCTGCACGATTCTACTCCGCCTGCGGCCCCGAGGGGGAGAGCTGCGATTCGACCCGGTCGATCACGCGGATTCGGAGTGCCTCCGGCTCCATCAGGATGATGTCTCCCCCGGCCTCGGCGCAGAGCCGAATGAGACTCTCCTCGCTGCGGAACTGGGCCTGGGCGGTGCGGCCGCCGCCCTCGTGCCGACGATGCAGCTCAGGCTCGTAGTCATCGGCCTCGGCAGCGGCCGGAGCGGCGAAATGCAGCACGGCACGCACCGGACGCCGATGGTCGGGGACCCGCGGCGGCTCGATCGGCAGCTCAGCCAGACGGTGCGCCTGCTCACCGATCTGCTCCTGCAGCACCTCCACACAGCGGATGCGCGAGATCCTGAACGTGCGGGGCTCCTCATCGGGACGGCTCCAGGCACGCAGATAGCTGTGTGCCCCCGAGCGGAAGACAGCAGTGGGCTCCACTGTGCGCCTGCTGGTCCGGCCCTGCGCGTCCTCGTAGTCCAGCTCCACGGCGCGGCCCTGGTCTGCGGCCCCTGCCAGCACCTGCGCATGTTCCGTCCCGGGAAGCTCGACGCCGGAGAGGCTCACCTGGTCGGCCACGTGACGCATCTGCTCCGGCAGCACCTCCTGGAGCTTGTTCCGGAGTCCGTCGACCACGGGCGAAGCCTCAAGACTGTGGACCCCGATGAGCAGGGAGAGACCCATCGGCACCGAGAGCCGGATAGGCCGAGTCAGTGTTCCGCGCAGAGCACCGTCGGGCAGCTCCAACGAGACCAGGGGGTCGCCCTGCACGAACTGCTTCTCGAAGTCGGCGAAGGTGAGGGGAATCTCCGGACGGACCTCTGCCAGGGAGCCGAAGCGATCGGCGTCGTAGGAACCGGTCTGCTGCAGAGAGAGCAGGTCCCGCTGCAGCTGGGCCGGCCCGACGCCGTAGCTGACCAGCAGCTCAGAGACCCGCACACCCCCGCTGGCGTGCAGATGAGCGGTCATGCTCAGCAGCCGTTCCACCTTCTGCGGCGCAGGATCCGATGAACGGCCTTCTCGGATCGGCCGGAGCCTGCCCGGATGGTCAGGAGGCTGGCGATGAGCCTGCAGGGCGGCGCGGAGACGGTTCTGCTGATCTCCGGAAGCCGCAGCCGCGTCGTCCAGGGCCGCTGAGAGGTCGAAGTCTGCGTAGCTCTCCGAGGCCCTGATCGCTCGGACCGTCTCCATCTCCTCCATGGAGTTCAGCGCTGAGCGCCGAACAGCTCGGATGCCGCCGTGGATGCGGTCCAGCCGGAAGGTCCGCACCGCGTGACGGTCCAGGTCGTATCCGGTGAGGTACCAGTGGCCACGCACGCCGACGCCGAGCAGGACCACTCGTCGGCTCTCGGCCTCGAAACGGCCTCGGGCGATGTAGTCGAAGCTGATCGCAGGCCGTCGGCCCAAGCCCGCCAACGTCTCGAGGTGCTCGAAGTCCCGGTCATCGCCGAGCTCCAGCGGCGGTGCCGACAGCGGCGGCACAGCATCACCGGCGTCGGCGAGGTCCTGCTGGTACCCGGTCAGCGCACCGATGGCTTGGAGCATCGTGGCACGTCCGCGCCGACCTCGCCAGAGACGCTGGAGCTGACGCAGCAGCATGAGTTCGGCTGCGGTCAGCTCCAGCTCGGGAAGTCCGTAGTCCTCCGGGTCGATGGCATAGCGGTATTCATGCTCGGAGGATCCCTCCCCTGGGACGAGTCGGATGCCGTTCTGGCTCAGGTACTTCTTGTCCCGGTCGAAGACCTTCTCCCGGGCCTCCCTCTCCTCGAGGGTGGAGACCCGAGCCGGATAGAACTCGATCCGCTCCCAGATCTCAGCCTTGGTCAGTCCCCGTGGGGAGGCTTCCAGGACAGTGGCCGCCAGGGAGAGCGCCCGAGCCACGTGCTCCTCGGCATAGGCATCCTGCGAGGCTTCCTCCATCAGTTCCTCAGGAGGCCTTGCGGACCCTGACCAGGTCGACCACGAAGATCAGCGTCTCGTTCGGCCCGATGGCCGCTCCGGCGCCCTGCTCCCCGTAGGCCAGGTGCGGCGGGATCTCGAAGCGGCGCCGAGCGCCCTCCTGCATTCCGATCAGGCCCTGGTCCCAGCCCTGGATGACCTGACCGATGCCGGCGGTGAAGTCCAAGGTCTGGCCACGGTTCCACGAGGCGTCGAACTCCTCGCCGGTGGACCAGGAGACGCCCACATAGTGGCAGGAGACCTGGTCACCGGGCTGCACGGCGGGGCCGCCGCCGGGGATCAGCTCCTCGATCACCAGGTCCTCGGGCGGAGTGATGCCCGGAAAGTCGATCTCTGGCTTGGTGCGGTCATAGGTGCGCTGTCCGAAAGACATCTCTCAGTTCTCCTGTCCCTGGGGCTGTTCCCCGGTCTCTTCTTCGCCGGACTCTTCCTGGCCGTCCTGCTCCTCGGCCTCGTCCAGCTGCTGCTGTTGCTGCTCCATCTGCTCGACCTGCTCATCGGAGGCGGGCACGGCGGCGATGACATCGACCACGAAGATCAGCGTCTCGCCCGCCAGCGGGTGCTCGCCCTGCTGGCCGCCGAGCATCTCCTCGATCTCCTCCATGTCCATATCCTCGATGTCCTCAGGCGCCGGCTCGCCCTCAGCAGTCTGAGGCTCGACGCCGGACCCGCCGTCGTCATCGGAACCGTCCTCGTCGCTGGACTCGCCGTCTTCCTCTTCGGACTCGCCGTAGGCCTGCTCAGGTGGGATCACCATCGCCACCCGTGATCCGACCTCAACACCTTCCAGAGCCTCCGCCCAGCCCGGGATCAGCTGCGGCAGCGGAGAATCCATCGGCGGAACGACCTGATCCTCATCCTCCTCCGGCGATTCCTGACCTTCAGGCTGCTCCTCGCCCTCCGGCGGAGCAGGCTGGACACCGGGCCAGGCGCTGTCGAAGACCTCACCGTCGGACCAGCGCCACCCGGTGTAGCGCATCACCAGATGGTCATAGGGACCGATCTCCTCACCCTCACCTTGGATGAGGACCTCAGACTCGACCTCCTCCGGAGCCTCAGCGGCCTCAGGATCGAAGTCCTCGAGCTCAGGGGCCTCGCCCTCCTCATTGAGGATCGCCGGCAGGTCTCCGCTCTGGTCCTCGATCTCACCTTCGGCGTGGTCAGGCTTCTGCTCATCGACCCGCACGATGATCAGCACAGGTTCTCCGCCCTCACCGCCGGGGACATACATCGCGACTTCGCCGCCGACGTTGAGCCCGGTCTCGGTGATGGACTCGTGGATGAACTCGTTCTGCTCCTCGATCAGCGGCAGGTAGAGCAGCGACGGGGCCTCTTCGCTGAAGTCCTCCTGCTGGACGTTGCCGGTCTCCGGATCGGCCATGGCCGTGGAGAGGTACAGCAGGGAATCCTCATCGATGGGGTCGCCGTCGCCCTCGTCCAGGACCCGAGCGGACTCCTCCTCAGCCTCCACCGGATTCTGCAGGATGACTTCGGGGGCGCCGTCCTCCGTCATGTGGAGGCTGACGCCGGAGAGGGCGTCGACATCCCCCAGTCCGTCGGTGGAGCATCCGGACATCAGCATCAGAGCCGGCACGGAGAGGGCGATGTACTTCTTTCGCACAGAGGAGTCCTTAAGCTTCGGGGTTCTCGAGCAACGAGCCTTCATGCACTGTACCGGCTCAGGCTGGGGCGCGTCAGATCACCGGCGGATCGCCGTGAGGCCGATCAGCGGTCAGCGTATAGCGTTCGCTGAGCGCCAGCGGTCCACCCTGTGCCTCGCGCTCCTCGACGGTGCGTTCCCGCAGCTGGGCGGATCGGTCTCCGAGCTTGTCCAGCAGCGCTTCGAGCCGCTCATCCTCCACGGCGAAGGGGTCTTTGACCATCAGCGCCTCCAGGGGGCGGTCCACCAGCTTATGGTGCACCCAGTCCACGGTGTGCTCGGCTCCGTAGGCTCTGGCGGTGGAGAGGAAATGCCCGCGCAGAGCCGCCCGCGTCGTCGCCGGCGGGACCATCACGGCCTGGCGGATGCGCTCCTCGTCCAACAGGGCTGCGGCCCGGCCACGACGGCGCAGCAGGTGGAAGAGCCCACGCTCCGGGTGGATGTCGTGATACGCCATATCGATCTGTTCCAACCGAGGGTGGTCATAGCCCACGTCGTCGCGCGCAGCGACCTCGTCCACGAGGCGCTTCTTGATCGCCCAGTCGATCTCCTGATCCACCAAGGAGTGATCACCTGAGCGCACGGCCTCGAGCGTGCGCTCCCACAGTTCCAGGATCTGATCCACATGCTGATGATGAGCTCCGTGGCGAGCGATGAAGGTCTTGGCCTTCTCCAACAGGCCGGATTGGATCTCGACGGCTGTCAGCTCCTGACCCCCACG
Source organism: Nesterenkonia lacusekhoensis (assembly GCF_017876395.1). Lineage (NCBI taxonomy): Bacteria > Bacillati > Actinomycetota > Actinomycetes > Micrococcales > Micrococcaceae > Nesterenkonia > Nesterenkonia lacusekhoensis. The sequence goes on from NZ_JAGINX010000001.1 coordinate 1,353,921, forward strand.
GATGCGCACCCCAGCGGTTCCGGTGATGTCGTGGCTGATGTGCCGGATGGCCCCGATGGGATTCTCCAGCTCGTAGTCGCCCACGGGAACCCCCGCCTCGATCATGCGCAGCACCAGGTCCGTGGCGCCGTAGCGCAGCAGCTGGGTGGTCTCCGACATGTTCGAGTCGCCCACGATCACGTGCAGCCGCCGGTGCACTCCGGCGTCGGCGTGGGGTTCGTCCCGAGTGTTGATGATGGGCCGGGAGCGGGTGGTGGCCGAAGAGATGCCCTCCCACATGTGGTCAGCCCGCTGCGAAAAGGCGAAGTGTGCGCCGCGCTCGTCGCTGCTCTGGACCACGTGACCTGCCCCGGCGATCACCTGCCGGGTCACCAGGAAGGGCAGCAGGACGGTGGAGAGGCGCCGGAAATGGGTGGTCCGCGGGATCAGATAGTTCTCATGGGAACCGTAGGAGTTTCCCCGCGAGTCCACGTTGTTCTTCAGCAGGTACACGCTGCCGTCGAAGCCGTCCCGCTGCAGCGCCTCCTGGGCACGCAGCGCGAGATCGTGCATGATGCGCTCTCCGGCGCGGTCCGAGGCGATCAGGTCGAGCAGATCATCGCATTCAGCCGTGGCGTACTCGGGGTGGGATCCCACATCCAGGTACAGCCGGGAAGCGTTGGGGATGAAGACGTTGGAGCTCCTCCCCCACTCCACCACCGGACGGAAGAGGTATCGGGCCACCTCGTCCGGAGGAAGACCGCGGCGCTGGTTTCCCAGGTGGGTGAGACCGAACTCGGTCTCCACCCCGAAGACTCGTCGCTCCATGACCGTCTACTGGCCGCCCTTCTGGACGAAGCCCTTCACGAACTCCTCTGCGTTGGACTCCAGCACCGAGTCGATCTCATCGAGCAGACTGTCCAGCTCACCGGCCTTCTGCTGAGACTGCCCGCTGCCCGAGGGGACCCCGGCATCCTCACCGGGCCCGTCCTCACCGGGGCCTCCATGGCTGCGCTTCTGCGGCTGTTCGGACATCAGCTGTCCTCCTTCGGGGTCGGTGCCTTCTCAGGCAGTGTCGTACGGACGTCATCGAGCATCGTGGTGACGCTGGCGATCAGACTGGGTCCGTCCGTGGCCTGCTCCAGCGCCTCCTCGGCGTGGGCCCGAGTCCCAGCCAGCGGCTCGTCCAGATGGACCCGTGTGATGGGTGAGACGGCGTCGGGCCGCAGCAGCACCTGGTCCCAGCTGGCTCCGGCCACATAGTCGGAGAAGCGGCTGACCAGCTCACCGCGCAGCCAGGCGCGGGTCTCCTCGGGCGGATGCTGGGCGGCCCAGGAGATCTGGTCATCGGTGAAGAGCCGCCGCATACGACCGGCTCGGACGAGCTTGTGATAGAGCCCCTTCTCCTCGCGCAGATCCGCGTACTGCAGGTCGATCATGCCCAGCAGGGCGGCGTCCCAGCCCAAGCCGTCGCGGCGGCGGTATGACTCCAACAGCTGCAGCTTGGCCACCCAGTCCACCCGATCCGCGGCCAGAGAGACGTCTTCAGAGAGGTCGTCCAGCAGGGCCTGCCAGGCCTCGAGGATCTCTGCGGTCTCCGTATCCGGGGCGGACCAGCTGCCGCCTGGGCCGGACTGCTCAGCCGCACGGGCGAGCGCAGCATCGAGGTAGAGCCGCTGGATCTGCAGCGCTGTCATCTCTCCTCGGTCGGTCGCCACTGTGGCGGTCAGCGTCGGATCATGGGATATCGCCCGAAGAGCGCTGACCGGCTCCAAAACCCTCAGTGCCGGGACCTGGCCGGATTCGATGAGGTCCAGCACCAGAGCTGTGGTCCCCACCCGCAGCCAGGCCGAGTATTCACTCATGTTGGCATCACCGATGATCACATGCAGCCGCCGGTACCTGTGCATATCGGCGTGGGGCTCATCCCGAGTGTTGATGATCGGGCGGCGCACTGTGGTCTCCAGCCCGACCTCCTCTTCGAAGAAGTCAGCTCGCTGAGAGATCTGATAGCCGGCCGTGGAGTTGGTCTGCCCGATGCCGACCCGCCCTGCCCCGCAGAGGATCTGACGGCTCACAAAGAACGGGATCAGTCCGGCGATCACAGCATCGAAGCTGGTCTCACGAGGCACCAGGTAGTTCTCGTGGGCCCCGTAGGAGACAGACTTGTTGTCCGTGTTGTTCTTATAGAGCAGCAGCTCCGGGGCGCCCTCTTCACGGGTCAGCCGTTCTGCAGCTGCCCGGGCCACCACATCGCCGGCCACGTCGTAGAGCACCGCGCGCTTGGCCCCGACCGCCTCCGGGGCGGAGTACTCCGGGTGAGCGTGATCCACGTAGAAGCGTGCCCCGTTGGAGAGCACCAGGTTCATCAGCAGCTGCGGCTGGTCCTTCTTCAGTCGGAAGAAGTCGCCGCGCCAGTGCCCGCTGCCCGGCGGGTGAAAGGCGCCCCGCTCAGCTGCGTCCGCCGGCGTCGGGTCGCCTCCGCTGAGGTTGCCCAGCGCGTCTCGGACCTCACCTTGGCCGGGTTCCTGCTCGGAGGCGTAGGCCACGGCCTCCTCGGTGTCTGTGAGCTGACTGGGATGAGCGGCGGAACGCGGCAGCACCCATCCCCGAGCGTCGACCAGCGGCGACTCGGACTGATAGTCCCACTCGGTTCCGGCCACCGCCCCACCGGCCTCGGTCACAGCCGCCGCGTAGGCGTTGACCAGCTCGATGGACAGCGCGACATGGCTGGCCCGCGGGTTCTGGGGCGCATGGATGCCGTACTCGGTCTCCATGCCGATCAGGCGCCGCACGCTCACGCCGCCCCTCCTGTCCCGCCGGGGCCGTCGCCGCGCAGGAACTCGGCGGGCACGGCCAGATTCTCCGGGGCCATCCGACGCTGGTCCTCCAGCTCCGCCTCCGTGCCGGCCAGCAGATGCTCCAGCGTGAGCCCCTTGGCCTCAGCTGCCCCAGCGGTGCCGAGGAACTCCTTGATGGCCGCCTTCTTGGCCCGATCGACGATGTTGCTCAGCACCGCTCCGGAGACCAGATCCGCATGGGCCGGGTAGAGCCGGCCGACCACAGCCTCGACCAGAGCCTCCAGGGCCTGCTCGCGGCCGCCGTGCTCTGCGACCTCCCCTGCCCGCAGCGGCACCTGGCCGCCGAGGTGGATGCGCAGGATCTCTTTGGCCCCCTCGGCGCTCGGGCGCTGCACGCGAATCTTCACGTCCAGGCGTCCGGGCCGAAGGATGGCCGGGTCGATCATGTCCTCCCGGTTGGAGGCCCCGATGACGATCACGTTGTCCAGGGACTCCACGCCGTCGATCTCCGCGAGCAGCTGCGGCACGATCGTGGTCTCCACGTCCGAGGAGACCCCGGTGCCGCGGGTGCGGAACAGCGCCTCCATCTCATCGAAGAAGACCACCACAGGATGGCCGGCACTGGCGCGTTCCCGAGCCCGGGAGAAGATGACCCGGATGTGGCGCTCCGTCTCACCGACGTACTTGTTCAGCAGCTCCGGGCCTTTGATGTTCAGGAATGAGGCGGTGGAGCCGCTGGCCACCGACCCGACCCCATCATCCTCACCCATACGTTCGGAGAGCGAGGCGGCCACAGCTTTGGCGATCATCGTCTTGCCGCATCCGGGAGGCCCGTAGAGCAGGATCCCCTTGGGGGCGGAGAGTCCGTGCTCGCGGTAGAGGTCGGCGTGGAGGAACGGCAGCTCGACGGCGTCACGGATCTGTTCGATCTGGCCGTCCAGTCCCCCGATGTCGGCATAGGAGACATCGGGGCTCTCCTCCAGGACCACGTCCTCGACCTCGGAGAGCGGCACGATCTCTGTGGCTGTGCCGGTGCGCAGGTCCACGATGACGGCGTCGCCGACCCGGACCGGCTGGTCTGCCTTCTGCTGGGGCTCGGCGGAGAGGGTCACCACCCGTTCGTCCTCCCCGCGGGCGAGGATGAGCAGACGCTCATCCGGCAGCACCTCTTTGACCCGCGCGATCTCACCGGTGCGTTCGGGCTCCAGGATCGCCACGACGGTGAAGTTCTCGTTGAGGAGCACTTCGACGCCGGCGGTGAGCTTCTCCACCTCGATCAGCGGCGAGACGCTCACACGCAGCTTGCGCCCGGCATGCAGAACATCCACACCCGCGGCGGTGGCCGCCTCGATCTCCCGACCCTCCCGCTGCGCATGCGCGGGCCGGTAGGCGATCACTGTGGCGAAGGTGAAGGGAGCCTGCCCGTCGGCCTCCAGAGCCTTCTTCAGCTCCTGCATCTCGTTGCGCGTGACCTCGAGCAGATCCGCCATCCGCTTGTTGTTCCGCCCTGCGGTCTGCAGCTGGTGCTCGAGCTGGCGGATCCGCTCCCTGGACTCGGTGCTCTCAGGGCGGACGTGTGCGGGCTCATCCATCGCGCGGCACCTCCTTCGCCTGATCTGCGATCTTCTGTGCATACGCGGCCGTCTTGCGGCTCTTCTTCCCGGAGACGGTCCGGGTCTTCAGCGCGGTGGGGTCCCAGCCTTCCTCGGCGTCCGGATCGTCCTTCCAGCGCTCACCAGGCCAGGCGGCACGATCCTCGGAGCTGGCCTCGGAGACCTTCTCCCGCTTCTTCAGCTGCAGCGGGGTCTGGTCCTCGGCCAGCCGCCGTGCCGAGAGCAGGAAACCGGTGTGGGCCACCATCCGGTGATCCGGGCGCACGGCCAGACCGTCCACGTTCCAGGTGCGCAACATGGTCTCATGCGCCTCAGGCTCGGTGAAGCCCCCGGAGGCCCGCAGCGCCTCAGCCAGCCGCGACATCTGGGTCACCGAGGCCACGTAGCTGACCCACACCCCACCGGGAGCGAGGATCTGCTTGACCGCCTCCAGACATTCCCAGGGCGCGAGCATGTCCAGGACCACACGGTCCACGGAGCCGGGCTCCTCCGCGCGGAGTGCCTCCTCCTGCATGTCCCCCACCCGGACCTGCCAGCCAGGGTGCTCCTGACCGAAGAAGGCCTCCACATTGCCCACGGCGATGTCGCGGAAGTCCTCGCGGCGCTCATAGGAGTGCACGGTGCCCTGATCGCCCACAGCACGCAGCAGAGAGATGGAGAGGGCCCCGGAGCCGACTCCGGCCTCCACCACATGGGCCCCGGGGAAGATGTCGGCCACCTGGACGATTTGGGCAGAGTCTTTGGGATAGACCACGGTGGCCCCGCGCGGCATCGAGAGCACGTAGTCGTTGAGCAGCGGCCGCAGGACCTGGTATTCATAGCCGGCGTCGTTGGCGATCACGATCCCCTCGGAGCGGCCGATCAGCGTATCGTGGCGCAACACGCCCTGATGCGTGTGCCATTCTCCGCCGTCCTGCAGGGTGATGGTGCTGGGCTTCCCCTTGCGATCCGTGAGCTGGACGCGCTGGCCGGCACGCAGCGGCCCCTTCCGCATATGTGCACCGATAGGTCCGTGAGTCATCCTCTCAGCCTATCGCTGATGCCCTCTTCAGCGCTTCGCCGAAGTCTCGCTCTCGCTATGCGGATGCTCTCTCCTGCGCCCTGCCAGAGGAAGAAGCAGATCATCGTGGCCACCACCACCAGCACCAGGTTGGTCTGCGGTCCTGCGAGGAACACCTGCCACATCACGAACCCGACCAGCAGGCCCACCACAGCGCGACCGGCCCAACCGGCGGCCAGCATCCCGCGGCCCTGATCCCCGGTGATCTGCCAGACCACCGACTCCACCAGCCGCCCGCCGTCGAGCGGGTTTCCGGGCAACAGGTTGAACAGCCCCACCAGAAGGTTCACCAGCACGGTGACCTCGGCGAGCAGGCCCACCACTGCTGTGGGCTCCAGGGCCTGGATGAGGGCCCAGCCGACCCCAGCGATGACCAGATTCGCCGCCGGCCCGGCCAGCGAGACGGCGAGGGACTTCCCCGGCGTCGCGTCGTGGGCGACGAACTGGGTATGACCGCCCCAGAGGTTCAGTTCGATCTCGGTGGAGGGCCAGCCGAAGACGCGGGCGCTGAGCGCATGGGCGAGCTCATGCGCCAGCACCGAGAGCATCAGCAGCAGAGCGTAGCCCAGCGCCACGGCATAGGCGCCGAGACCGATCTCCGGGAAGATGCGCGAGACCTGAGGTCCGAAGAGCACCACGATGGCCGCGGTGACCAGGAACCAGGAGTACTGGAAGCGGATCGGGGTGCCCGCGATCCGCGCCAGGGTGATGCCGCTGCGCGAGGCCATCGGCGCTGCTAGGCCGCCGGGACCGGGTCAGCGAGCAGCTCTTCGAGCTGGCGCACGTCCACCCCGGCGAGTGTGGGCAGCAGGTGCCACCGCTCCGACTCGGGCAGCTCGGTGAAGTGCGGCACGGCCACCGTCACCAGCCCGGAGGCGGCCGCGGCCGCGGTCCCTGGCACAGAGTCTTCGATGGCGATGCACCGCGAAGCGCTCAGCTCTTCGCCGCGGCGCTGCCGGTGGTCAGCTCCCATGGTCTCGAAGGCCAGGTGGTAGGCCTCCGGATCCGGCTTGCCCCGGCTGACCATGTCACCAGAGACGATGAACTCCATCTGGCCAGCGGGAAGTGCCTCCACGATCGCCTCGGCCAGAGGACGGTGGCTCATTGTGACCAGCGCGCTGCGCACCCCGGCCTCATGCACGCTGGCCAACAGCTCGCGGGCGCCCGGACGCCACGGCATGGACTCGCGGGCCCGAGCGGCCACACGCGTGATCAGCCAGTCGATGATCTCCTGGCTCTGCATCCGCACACCGGCCTGCTGCAGCATCGAGGCGCTGTAGGTCAGCGCCTGTCCCACCAGGTGATGGGCCTGCTCCTCGGACCAGGTGCCGCCGTAGGACTCCACCAGTTCATATTCTGCGGCGATCCAATACGGCTCGGTGTCCACCAGCGTGCCGTCCATATCCCAGAAGACGGCCTGGAGCGCAGACGCGGAGGTCGAGGTCAGAGCGGTGGGGGCAGAAGACATGCAGACCATCGTACGCTTCTCAAGCCAACGGCAGCGGACTAGTGTGAGAAACGTGAGTGAGGAGAACGAGTCCGAGGACCAACTGCCCTCCGGCATCGACCGGGCGGCTCGACTGGCTGCCTATCTGCGCGCCGCGGGGACCAATATCGGCCGCGACGACACCGGTGCCATGCCGGCCCTGCGCCCTCGGCGCTCCCCCTCCTCAGAGAGCGGTCGGCCCACCATCATGGTGGTGGCCTTCGAAGGGTGGAACGACGCCGGCGGGGCGGCCACGGCGGCTGTGCGCGGACTCAGCCAGACCTTCGATGCTGAGCTGCTGGAGCGTCTCGAGGACGAGAACTACTACGACTACCAGTTCACCCGCCCGAAGATCCGCAAGACCGGCACGGGATCCCAGCGCGAGCTGATCTGGCCCTCGACGAAGTTCTACCGGGCTGTGCCGCCCTCCGGCGAGTTCGAACTGCTGCTGGTCCAGGGTGTGGAACCCAGCTTCCGCTGGCAGGCCTTCACCGCTGACCTGCTGACCCGTGCGGCCGAGCAGCACGTCTCCGGAGTGGTCCTGGTGGGCGCACTGCTGGCCGATGTGCCGCACAGCCGTCCGATCCCAGCTTCCCTCTCCAGTGAGGATGAGCACCTCCAGGACATCCTGGAGATCGACGAGCCCACCTATGAGGGGCCCACCGGCATCGTGGGCGTGCTGGCCCACACCGCCTTCCACGCCGGCGTCCCCGCGGTCTCACTGTGGGCCGCGGTGCCCCACTACGTGGGACAGGCTCCCTCTCCCAAAGCCCAGCTGGCCCTGATGCGCCAGCTGGAGGATCTCCTCGGCCTCACACTGGACGTGGAGGAGGTCGCCGAGGACGCAGAGGCGTGGGAACGCGGCGTGGACGACCTCGCTCAGGACGATGACGAGATCGCCGACTATGTCAAACGCCTGGAAGAGGCCACAGACACCACCAGTCTGCCGGAGGCCAGCGGAGAGGCCATCGCCCACGAGTTCGAGCGCTACCTGCGCCGGCGCAGACCACCTGAGCCGTAGCGAGAGGCCGGCGGAGGAGGTCGGTCAGCGAGAGAGGTCCAGGCCCAACAGCGCCTGGACCACCTGCTGCACTCGGCTCCGGCCGGTTCCGGCGGCCAGGTGTCCGGCCGCCCACATGTCCAGCTGATCCAGCGCAGCGGGGGCATTGAGGTTCTGCGACAGCGCCGACTGCAGAGCGTACTGCAGGTCTTCGGGCTGGCCGTCGGTCTCGGTGCCGACGTCGGGCGTCGACTCCCAGGCCTGCTTCCACCGGCTGAGCCGGTCCGCGGAGGCGGTCAGTTCGGCGTCGGTGTAGCTCCAGTCCTCGGCATAGTGATGAGTCAGCAGCAGCGTACGGATGGCCTGCGGGTCGACGCCGGCGGCGCGCAGAGTGGAGACGAGCACCAGGTTGCCCTTGGACTTGGACATCTTCTCGCCTTCGAGACCGACCATGCCGCTGTGCAGGTAGGTCTCGGCCAGGGCCGTTCCGTCAGCGGCGGTGGCGTGGGCCGCGCTGAACTCGTGGTGGGGGAACCGCAGGTCGGAGCCGCCGCCCTGGACGGTGAACGGAGCGGGCAGACGACGCCGCGCGATGACCGAGCATTCGATGTGCCAGCCGGGACGGCCCGCCCCGAGGCTGCTGCCGTCCCAGGACGGCTCCCCCTCACGGTGCGCCCGCCAGAGCAGAGGATCCAGCGGGTCACGTTTGCCCGCACGGTCCGGGTCCCCGCCGCGCTCGGGGAAGAGCTGCTCCATCGTGGCCCGGTCGAAGTTGCCGATGCTGCCCAGGCGCCAGTCGGTGCTGGCCTCGGCGGCGACGATGTCGAAGTAGATGTCCTCCCCCTCGACGGCGTCCGGGGCCGGGACGCGGTAGCCGGTACCCAGCTCCACCAGCCGCTCCACATCCTCGACCACAGCGGGGATGAACTCGACGGCCCCCAGGTAGGAGCTGGGAGCGATGATCTCCAGAGCGTCCATGTCACGGCGGAACAGATCGGTCTGCTCCTCTGCGAGCTCACGCCAATCCACGCCGGTGGCCTCGGCCCGCTCCAGCAGCGGATCATCGATGTCTGTGACGTTCTGCACGTAGTTCACCTCCAGCCCGCAGGCCCGCCAGTAGCGCACCAGCAGATCGAACTGGACGTAGGTGTTGGCATGGCCGAGATGCGTGGCGTCATAGGGGGTGATCCCGCAGACATAGAGGGAGCCCAGGCCCTCGCGTGCAACGACGCCGACCAGCTCGTCCCGGGACGTGTCATGCAGCTGGAGGGTCTGGGGCAGAGCCGGGAGGACAGGAACGTCCGGGGAGGTCCACGATTTCACGCAGTCGGTCCTTTCACCTGGGGAGACACCATCCACTCGCCAACAGCGCTCAGGCGCTGATGATTCCCGCCCCGAGCATGATGTAGACGAAGAGCCCCAGGAAGATCCGGTAGTTGACGAAGAGCGTGTAGCTGTTGGTGGAGACGTACTTCAGGAACCATCCGATGATGAAGTAGGCGACGACGAAGCCCACCGCTGTGGCCACGAAGGTCTGCCCCATCGTGTAGGGCCCCGACTGCTCGCCCAGGGCGCCGATGAGCTTATAGAACCCGGAGCCGAAGACGGCGGGGATGGCCAGCAGGAAGGAATAGCGGGCCGCGGCCTCGCGTGTGTAGCCCATCAGCAGTCCCGCGGTGATCGTCCCACCCGAGCGAGAGACCCCAGGGATCAGTGCCAGAGCCTGGGCGAAGCCGAAGAGAATGCCGTCGCGGACGTTCAGCTCCTCCAGCGGCTTGCGCTGCCGCCCATACGCATCGGCGAAGGCCAGCAGCACGGCGAAGACGACCAGCATGGTGGCGGTCAGCCACAGGGTCCGGAAGACGGTGTCGATCATCTCTTCGAAGAACAGGCCCAGGACTACGATCGGCAGCGTGCCGATGATGATCAGCCACCCCATCCGCACATCGGGGTCCGAATGTGGGAGCCGACCCGCCACGGCGGCGAACCAGGCCTTCAGGATGCGTACGATGTCGCGCCAGAAGAAGACCAGGACGGCCGTCTCGGTGCCCAGCTGTGTGATGGCGGTGAAGGCCGCGCCGGGGTCCGCCGCTCCGGGCAGGAACTCGCCCACGATGCGCAGATGCGCGGAGGAGGAGACGGGGAGGAACTCGGTGAGGCCCTGAACGAGCCCCAGGATGATTGCTTCGATCCACTGCACGTCAGCGAGCTTAGACCATCGAACTGGGGAAGCCGGTCACCTCAGAGGGTGATGTCTATTGCTCGTCCTCGTCTTCGTCGAGGAGGTCCTCCTCCTCGGGCAGAGCCTCGTCCTCCTCGTCCTCCTCATCGTCGAGGAGGTCGTCGGCGTCGCCCTCCTCGTCATAGAGGTCCAGCGGAGTGACCTCGCCGGTGGCGGCGAACAGGGCGTCCTCATAGGCCTCGAAGGCGTCGGCCACACTGTAGAAGGCGGACTCCACAGCAGGGTCCTCTTCGCCGCGCCGGTTCACAGAGGCTGAGAGGTGCTCTTCGAGCGCGGTGGTCAGCGCGTTGAGCGCGACGCGAGGGTCCATGTTCATAGGGTCACCGTATCAACACCGATCCAACACGGTAAGGCCTTGGCGAAAATATCCTCCGGCGCTATGGTGGCCTGCTAAGCGGCACGTCGCCTGCCGCCCCCTCGGCCCCGGCCCGGAAGGACATCCCGCTGATGGCCCAGCAGCTCCCTCCGCTCCCCCATGCCGTCTCCGACCGCTGGACCACCGGCGGCCGAGCGGGCCCCGATTGGGAATACGTGGTCGTCACGTGCCAGCCGCATGAATCGCTCAACGAAGTGCGCCGGCAGCTGGCCGAGCACGCCGAATACGGCAAATGGGAGCTGCGCCGCAGCCGGATCTACGGCGGCGGGATGCGCAAATACTGGCTGCGCCGACGCATCATGAAGGTGAGGAAGACGCTGTGACCAGCGCCCTCCACGCCTCAGACGCTCACTGAGCCGACAGGAACCGGTGCAGCACGGTGACCCCGAAGGTCAGGGCATCCACCGGCACGCGCTCGTCCACGCCGTGGAACATTCCGGTGAAGTCCAGCTCAGCCGGCAGGCGCAGCGGAGCGAAACCGTAGCCGGAGATCCCCAGCGAAGCCAGGTGCTTGTTGTCGGTGCCGCCGCCGAGCATGTAGGGAAGCACCACAGCGTCGGGATCCTCAGCACGCAGCGAGGCCACCATCTGCTCCACCAGTGCCCCGGAGAAGGGCACCTCCAGCGAGGGGCCGCCGTTCATCAGCTCGAAGCGGACCTTCTCCCCGGCCAGTTCGGCGAGCTTGGCGGCGACCTTCTCGTCCTGCTCGGGCAGAGTGCGAGCATCCACCAGAGCCTCGGCCGAGCCGGGTACCACATTGTGCTTATAGCCGGCCTCGAGCGCAGTGGGATTGGAGGTGTTCTGCAGCGTGGCCGCGATGAACTTGGACGTGGAGCCGGTGGCCTCCAGAAGCGCCGAAGGATCCTCCTCGTCGAAGGGGATCCCGGTCAGCTCGGAGAGCTGCTCCATGAGCGCACGGGTGGTCTTGGTGTATTCGACGGGCCATGTGTGCTCTCCGATGCGTGCCACAGCTGCGCCCAGAGTGACCACCGGGTTGTCGCTCTGGACTGCGGATCCGTGACCGGCCGTGCCCTCGGCGATCATCTTGGTCCAGTGGATCCCCTTCTCGCCGGTCTGGATGAGATAGGCACGCTGACCCGCGATGTCTGCGGAGAAGCCGCCCACTTCACTGATCGCCTCCGTGGCACCCTCGAAGACCTCGGGGTGCTCACGGACCATCCATCCGGCGCCGTAGGTCCCGTTGTCCTCCTCATCGGCGAAGAAGGCCAGGATGATGTCACGCTCGGGCTGGAACCCTTCGCGGGTGAGCTGCAGGACCGAGGCCAGGATCATGGCGTCCATGTCCTTCATATCCACTGCCCCACGGCCCCAGATGAGCCCGTCGCGGAGCTCAGCGGCGAAGGGCTCCACCTGCCAGTCCTCAGCCTGGGCGGGGACCACATCCAGGTGGCCGTGGACCACGAGGGCACCGCGGTCGGGACCGCCGCCCTGGGGGCCGGTCCCCTTCCAACGGGCGACCACTGACGTGCGCCCCGGCGCAGATTCGAAGAGCTGGGGCTCCAGACCTGCTCGGCGGAGGATCGCGGCGCAGTACTCGGCGGCGTCGCGCTCTCCGCTGGAGGTCCCGTTGCCCCAGTTCTGCGTGTCGAACCGGATGAGGTCACGGCAGAAGTCGACGACGTCGGCGGCCGCCTGCTCGGCGGGATTCAGTTCAGATGCGGTCATAGCTCCACCCTACCGAGGAGACGGAGTCTCCAGAGGGAGGATACGAAAGAGGCCCGGCCCCATACGTCTCCGTATGGGACCGGGCCTCTCGACCTGTGCGCGGAAGGGGACTTGAACCCCTACCCTCTTATGCGAGGACTAGCACCTCAATCTGCGCCTGACCTGGTGTTTCATCCGTTCTCCCCTGGTTTCATGCGGTTCTCTCGACACGCTCACCGATCTGATGCGGTCTCTGAGAACCTCATATGACGCCCTTTGTGACACTTCCTGGGACATGTTGGAACCATCCACTTTCGGCAGTGGAGCTCGAGCAATGCACCCGATGTGCATTAGGATGCACTTATGGTGCAACACAGTGACCCCATAGCTGAAGCGATCGGAACCAGAGTCAGAGGACAGAGGCTGGATCGGAACTGGACGCTTGATCAGCTCAGTGATTCCTCCGGCGTTAGCCGGCGGATGCTCATCAACATTGAACAGGGTGCCGCGAATCCCAGCCTGAGCACGTTGCTGAAACTGAGCGAGGCACTTGGTGTGGGACTCCCGGCGCTGGTGGAGCCACCCTCCCCGAAGGTGAAACTGACCCCTGCGGGCGCAGGCACTGTGCTTTGGAAGGGTGAGCACGGTGGCCGCGGCGTGCTGGTCGCACACACCGAGTCTCCGGGCGTTGTAGAGCTGTGGGAGTGGACTCTGAGGCCTGGTGAGTCGCACAGCAGCGAGGCTCATACCCCAGGCACCCGTGAGTTGCTGCACGTTCATGCCGGGCCTCTGGTAGTTGAGGTCGATGGAGAACCTCATAGAGCCAAAGCGGGCGACGCCCTGTCCTTCCCGGGCGATGTCCCCCATTCCTATGCGCATGCAGAGGGGGAATCCGCTCGGTTTTCGCTGACCGTCTACGAGCCTGGTGGTTCATCGGGCTTCCATCAGGAGGAATCTCATGGGTGACTTCACCGCTTACTCGCGTTTGCTCTCGAAAGCGTGGATTGATGACGCTGTCTTCGAGCTACGTCCTGATTACCGTGCTCTTCTGGTGGTGGTCGAGAGACTGGCACCGGGACCCAGTGATGAGGCCAGTGAAGACCTGTTGAGGAGGGCAGAAGAGTCCGTCCGCACACTGCAGGCAGAGAGTCCGGTGGAGGAACTGCCTCATATCGCCTCGTGGCACGAAGCGTTCCGCGCCTTCGGAGCGAAGCCGAAACGCATCCTCAACAGCGCCGAGGCCCTGATCCGCAGAGCTGAAGCCGGACTGCCCAGGATCAACCGCCTCACCGACATATATAACGCGGTCTCGGTCCTTCACCGCGTCCCTTTGGGCGGTGAGAACCTGGATGCCTATCAGGGGGCGCCACGGCTAGTCCGAGCCAGTGGGGATGAAGCGTTCAACACCGTTGCTGGCGGGGAACCTGTGGTCGAGCATCCTAAGCCGGGTGAGGTCGCGTGGTGTGACGAGGCAGGAGTGACCTGTCGGCGGTGGAACTGGCGGCAAGGAACCCGGACCCAGCTGAAGGACGACACTACAGCGGCGCTGTTCATCCTCGACGGTCTCGACCCGCTGACCGGTGAGGACCTGCACGCGGCTACCGATGATCTGATCACCCACCTCAGTGCATTTAGCCCTGGCCTGCAGTCGACGCGCCGCCTCCTATCAGCTGACGATGCGGGGTGACTGGATGATTGCACGCCATCTGATCACTATCCCTGGTCCTCCATGGTTACTAGCGATCGTGGCGATCTTCGCGATCCAACTGGCTTCTGCGCTGTCTGTACCGCTGATCGAGATGGTCGGCCCTGGCGGCTCAGCATGGCTGCGCCTGAGCATGGGTACTTTGCTGATGATCCTGCTCGCGCCGCCACCGTTGCGCTCAGTACGCCGCAGAGACGTTCCTGTCCTATTGGGGCTCGGTGCGGCCATGGGGATGACCACTGTGGCCTTTTTAGCCGCGATCGAACGAATCCCGCTGGGGACTGCCGTGGCTATCGAGTTCTTGGGCCCGCTGACCGTGGCAGCGGTGCGCAGCGGAAGTCTGCGGGCGATGGCCTGGCCGGTGCTCGCACTGATCGGAGTGGTAGTCCTAACAGAGCCATGGAAGGGAGAAATCAACCTGGCAGGAGTCTTCTTCGCCCTGCTGGCAGGCATCGGCTGGGGAGCCTACATCGTGTTGCTGCAACTGGTCGGAGATCGTTTCACCGGGGCAGGGGTTCTCTCGATCACCCTGCCCGTGGCAGCAGTCACTGCCGGGACGATCGGAGTACCCCAAGCCGCCGGGCACATCGACCTACGGGTTGTTCTGATCGCCCTCGGACTGGCGTCACTGGCCCCAGTGGTCCAGTTCGTGCTGGAACTGGCAGCTCTTCGTCGGATGACTGCGACCGCCTTCGGCACGCTCATGGCCTTGGAACCCGCCGCAGCACTGCTACTGGGACTGATCATCCTGGCTCAGATGCCCACCCTGTTTCAGTACGTCGGGATCGCACTGGTCGTCCTAGCCGGAGCCGCCGCGCAACGCGGAGGACGCCGCGACCGACCACCGGTAACCACCGGACCCATCCCCATCCCAGCCGAGAAACCGTAGAAACCAGGAGTAGCCTTATGTTCACCGGAATCAGTGCCTTCCCGCTCACCCCGTTAGCTCACGATGTCGTTGATGAGCATTCCTTCATCAAGTTGACCCAACGCCTGGTATCGGCAGGGGTGGACTCCATCACCGCGCTAGGGTCCACCGGCTCCTATGCGTATCTCACCGCCGCCGAACGCGCCCGGGTTATCCGCCTGGCAGTAGAACACGCAGAAGGCACACCGGTCTTCGCCGGGGTCGGGGCACTGCGCACTTCCCAAGTGCTTGCTCACGTCGAGGCAGCCCAGCAAGCCGGGGCTCAAGGCCTGCTACTGGCTCCGGTCAGCTACCAACCCTTGACTGATGAGGAGGTCTACCAACTCTTCTCCGCAGTCGCGGTAAACGCGTCTGTGCCATTGATCGTCTACGACAACCCCGGCACGACGCGATTCACTTTCACTTCCGACCTATATGGCCGTATCGCCGAACTACCCGCTGTTGCCTCCATCAAGATTCCACCGGTACCGGATGACCTCGATCTGGCACAGCAACGAATCCAAGAGGTCCGCGCTGCGGTCCCCGAACATGTCACCATCGGAGTCTCTGGCGATCCCACCGCAGTTACCGGCCTCGTCGCAGGTGCCGATGCCTGGTACTCGGTCATCGGCGGGACCTTGCCCGAACCCGCGATGCGGATGGTCCAGGCGGTCATCCAAGGGAACACTACCCAGGCCCTAGGCGAGGCTCAGCGACTGAGCCCCTTATGGGACCTGTTCAGCGAGTACGGCAGTCTGCGGGTAACTGCCGCCCTTGCTGAGCACCTGGAACTGGCCCCACGTAACTGCCTCCCTCTTCCCCTTCAAGGGCTCGGTACGACCGAGCGAGAGAGGGTCGCTACCCTCCTATCCAACCTGGGGTAAAGCACCCCGACGGGCACTCCCTCGCTCTGACATCTGCCCCCCCTATCCCCGGCGCTGCATCCGAGGACCGCGCAGCAGAGCAGCCGCTGCATTCTGACGGATCGGACGCGGAGGGTGGGCAGCACTGCGAGCAGCACGGGGGCCGAGGGCGGAGAGGTCACGCTTGACCATCCGGCCCTGTGGGACCATCACACTGCCCCGGCCCGTCTCGGGGCGGGCCATGAGGTCGGTGACCACCATGCCCACGGCAGTCACGATGTCGTCGTGAGCGCCGGGCGGATTCTGAAGCTTCACCGTGCCGGGGCCGGTCTCTACCAGGCGGGTGGTGATGAACTCCCGGCGGGTCTCCTCATCGTCTGGCAGTTCAAGGGCGCGGTCACGCAGTGCCGTTGCCAGGGAGCGGGCAAGCCGTAAGGCTCCGGCGGCGCTGAAGATGTACTCATCGGTTCGGAGGCCAGACCGGGTGAGGTTGCCGGTCAGTTGCTCGGCTTGCATCCGGTCAAAGCGCAGCCGGGCGCGGTATCCCTTGCAGATGCGCCGGGCGGCGGCTTCCACCTCAGTCAGGTCCACGCGCTGGCCTGGCTCGGGCTTCCATGAGAGCACCCGGTCAATGACCACTACGCGCCCGGCGTCCCTGGTCTCGGCGTGGCCGACTACCAGTGCGGTGAGGTCACGGCGGGTGCCGATGTCCAGCGCGGCCACGTACTCGGTGCCCTTGCGGGCTGGGAGGGTGGCAGCTCCGGGGCGGATACAGGCGTCTACGTCCTCGGGGGTGGTCAGGGCGTCGTCTCCCTCGGCCCACTCGCACAGGATGAGCCGCCGCCACTCCGAGGCAGTCAGGGAAGACTTTAGGGCGTCCACGTCCTCGGCGTGAAGCGCCCTGGGTTTGATGGAGACTCCATTGCTTGGAAAGGATCATGGAGTCATGCCAGAGCAGAAGAATCCCGGAGTCGCTTCTACGCGGCGGTACTCACAGCAGGAGAAGGAAGCAGCAGTGCGGATGGTCCTCCAGCTGCGTGAAGAGTTAGGAACTAAGAACGGTTCGGTCAAGCGGGTAGCGGATCAGCTGGGATTCGGTGTTGAGTCAGTGCGTAAATGGGTCCGGCAGGCTGAGATCGACACCGGCCAGGTGGCGGGGACCACTACCGAGCAGACTGAGCGGGAGAAGGCTTTGGAGCAGGAGAACCGTGAGCTGCGCCGGGCTAATGAGATCCTCAAGCGTGCGGCGTCTTTCTTCGGCGCGGAACTCGACCGCCAGCACAAGATCTAGTCACCTTCATCGACGCGCATAAAGACGCGGTTGTCGCCGGGCGGCGGCTGGGAGTCGAGTCCATCTGCAAGATCCTGCGGGAAGCAGGGATACAGGTGGCTGCCAGCACCTACTACGCAGCGAAGAACCGTGCCCCCTCAGCTCCTACGCTGCGGGACAGGCACTTGGTCCCACAGCTGGTGGCTATCCATGCGCAGAACTACGGGGTCTACGGGGTGAGGAAGCTGTGGAAGGCCGCCCAACGGGCAGGCCTGGACATTGGTCGGGATCAGACGGCCAGGCTCATGAAGATCGCCGGCTTGGAGGGTGTGCAGCGCCGGAAGAAGGTCCGCACCACGAAACCCGACGCCTCTGCGCCGCGGCATCCTGACTTGGTCAAACGCCGCTTCAGCGCTGATGCTCCGAACCGGCTGTGGGTCACCGATCTGACCTTCGTGCCCACCTGGGCAGGTATCGCCTATGTGTGTTTCATCATCGATGCCTTCAGCCGGATGATCGTGGGCTGGCGGGTCGCTTCGAATATGCGCACTGAGACCGTGCTGGATGCAATCGAGATGGCCCGCTGGGCCCGAGGCCCCAAGCATGAACAGCTGCGCTGTCACAGCGATGCAGGATCTCAATTCACAAGTATTCGATACGGAGAACGATTGGCCGAGATCGGCGCAGTGCCCTCAATCGGGTCCGTGGCCGACAGCTATGACAATGCCCTGGCTGAGACTGTCAACGGCTACTACAAAGCCGAGCTGATCCGTGGCCCCGCCCGCTCCCAGAAAGGGCCGTGGAAGACCGTTGAAGACGTGGAGCTGGCCACTCTCGGGTGGGTCCACTGGCATAACACTGCCCGCCTGCACGGCTACCTCGAAGACCGCCCTCCGGCGGAGTTCGAGCAGCTGTTCTATGCTGAGACCACCGGCGCCAACCAGCTGGTGGAAATCCAATAAAACAGGTCTCCATCAAACCGGCCATTCGCGGTTGAGCGTGGAGGTGTCGTGAGTCAAGGGGCTCGCGCCCTTGTTGGATGATGGGTTCTGCGAAGAATCACATCGTCTACCGAAGGACGCGAGCCATGTTCCAGCCTACGGGCCCACACCTGTCCCTGCCCACTGCCAGCAGCGTCATTGACGCAGTTCGGGATCCGACCTCGGTGGTGTTCAACCTGGACGGTTACCAGGTGCTCGCAGCCTGTGATCTGCCGCTGGGCGGCCGGCGGGTCAGCGCCGTTGCCAACAGCGTCGAGGCGGCCTGCCCTGACTGCGGGGTGGTCTCGACTCGGGTGCATCAGCGCACCCGCCAGAGGGTCAAAGACCTCGGCGTCGGCGGCAAAGACATCGAACTGGTGATCATCAAACCCCGGTTCCTCTGCGCCGAGGCCGCCTGTGCTCGGCGGACCTTCACCCAGGTCACCGACCAGCTTCCTTTCCGTGCCCGGTGCACCGCCCGGTTGAAGGCAGCCGCCGTCGAAGCAGTGCTGGATGAGGGGATGCCGATCTGGCGAACCTGCGCCCACTACCGGCTTGGGTGGGCAACGATCAACACCGCCGTCACTGCCGATGCCCTCACCATCCCTGCCCCGGACATGGTGCCGGTACGAGCACTCGGGATTGATGAGCACCGCTTCGCCCGCGCTAAGTGGTTCAAGCACCCCGAGACTGCTCAGTGGTGCCGGGTCGAACCGTGGATGTCGACCTTCGTCGACGCCGACACCGGCCACATCCTCGGCGTCGTCGATGGCCGCTCCAGCGCGAACATCACCCGCTGGCTGAACCAACGCTCCCAAGCCTGGCTGGACCAGCTGGAGGTCGTGGCGATCGACCCCGCTTCCGCGTTCCGCAACGCGGTGCGCCAGGTGCTGCCGGCGGTGGAGATCAGCGTTGATCACTGGCACGTAGTCCGCCTGGGTAATCAGATGCTCACCGAGGTCCGCCAACGAGTCACCCGCGAGGTCTTGGGTCGGCGGGGCCGCAAAGAAGACTCGGTGTGGGCTCACCGGATGCTGCTACTCCGGGCAGGCGATCGACTCACCGACGCCGGACTCCACCGGTTAGAGCAAGTCCTCGATGATGAGGACTACGAGCAGGTCGCAGCTGCCTGGGCGGTCAAGGAGCGCCTGCGGGCCATGCTGGCCGCCAGGGACATCCCGGCAGCCCAGAACGCCCGGATCGACTTCGAAATGGCCGTGGCCGCCGCTGACATGGCCGAGACCGATAAACTCGCCGCCACGGTGGCGAAGTGGTGGACCGAGATCAAAGTCTTCGTCCGCACCCAAGTCACCAACGCCAGGACCGAGTCGGCGAACACCGGGATCAAGCAGATCAAGCGCACCGGCCGCGGGTTCCGCAACCAGAGGAACTACCAATCACGTATCCTAGGCACCAGCGTCAGGCAGACACGCCGACGCCGCAGGATCCCCCACCAACAAGGGCTCCACGCTCAACGGTGAATAGCCCCGTAACATCTCTGTGCTGTAAAGCTCGCGTTAACCTTTGCCCTGATACGGTCATATGGTTACTGAGAACGGCAGTAGCACTTTTATTTGGAGCGGAACAACTAATTCGTCGTCATGTGCCATTTTGCGCACAGAACTTTTATGTATGACGGAGGGATAGACACTTGGCAAAGATGCATTCTTCTACTGACCACCCCTGGTTGCGACGCGACACCTTTTTTACAGACACCGGGTCGGGTCTACAACTGGCGAATGCATCCACAGGCTTTGAAATCACTGGATCCTCTGCCTATCGACTCTTTCGCACAATCCACCCCTTCCTCGACGGAAGCCACTCTCTCCAGGACATCAAGAACGCAACTGGTGACCGCTGGCCGATCATCGAGCGTTTTCTTAAACCGCTGACAGACCACGGTTTCATCCGATGGATACCAGCAACCGACTTCGAGGTATTACCAGAGCGAGAACGCTCGGAGAACTCAGACCAAATCGCCTACCTGGCCCAGTTCACCGACACCCCTCACGCGTCTTTCTCGACTTTTTCAAGCGCAAAAATACTTGTTCTCGGCGATTCTCCGTTTACCGTTTCCTTGGTAACCAACTTGAGAGACAACGGCGCCAGGGGAGTGTCCACGCACCCGAGTGCACCCATGGGCCTCACCAACCGTGAGGAGCCGTTCGGTCAAGACGTCGACCTCATTGTTCTCGCACCCGAGACCCTGCACCTCCTGGAGAACCTCGAGGAGCACCTCGTATTGGCCGTGACCGGGTATGAGAATCAACTCCGAGCCCTGACACGCCCTTGGCCCGACCTGAGCTCCTTCACCTGGCTGGACGCAGCGGCAAGCCTTGGTCTCAGTGATCCTCACCAGGGGCCAGCAGCAGCCGCCAGAGAGTTACTTGAGCACTCTGCTGCGGTAGATGAACGAGTGATGGCCGAACCTATCCAGCGCATGTTCGGGGCCCTGCTGGCCTATGAGATCTTCAAAGGTCTGACCGGAGCAATTCGTCCCGAAACTGCGGATAAGGTTTTGGTGCTCAACGGACTTACTGGGGAGACCACCACTCACCCCGTTGCCCCCAGCCCTGAATGGGGAGAGCCCCAGCGCAAAGAAACACCCGCGCCTGCCTCTCAACCCTTGGACATCGCCTCCTCCAGAGCCGAGGAGTACGACGCCGCCTGGGCGAAGTTGGTAGACCCCATGACATTACCGGCCGAAGAGTTCACTGACCTCGAGCTGGAACAAGTGCCGGTGAAGGTCAGCTCACTCACATCCAAAGGCAGCACTGTTCACGGTGCCTCATTGTGGACCACTGCAGACGCCCGTATCGAAACGCTCTGCCGTGCCTACGAAAACTACTTCAGCACCATCCTTCCCCCGACCACCGTCTCGCCTTCTTTCCTCGGAGTCGACCGTGACCCAGAGCAGGCTGCGCTGCGTGCCGTGCGCTCGGCTGCCTGCGCAAAAGCGCTCTCCAGTGATCGTGCTGCGGGTAAGGAATGTGAACTCTTCGCAGAGAGTCGGGCAGGACATTTCATCCGCAGCACGGCACCCGAGATGAAGTATACAGACCTCGGTGAGCATGGAGGGTGGCATGTCGGGCTGGCCTACGACCACAACCGATGGGCCGTAACGGCCGCCCCTGAACTGTCAGAAGCGCTCATCACTGCAGCGGTCGAAGTGTTGGGAGCCAGACAAGCCGATGTGCCCCTCGGTCACGGCAACCCGGAGCGATTCCTGGGGACAGGCACCCGAGAAGCGGTCTTCTTCGAGGTTCGCAGGCTCCCCAATGAACTCGCTGATTCACTCAATCTCTGCGTCGTCGAGGCTACGTGGAGGGCCGCCTGATGCAAGCCGGCGACTGCCTGGAAGGTTACCGGTACCTCGCATGGCCAAGCCGCGCCCGCCCCAATTGCGCATTACAGCGCATGCTCGAGATGGATGAGTTTCTGCTGCGCACCGGGTCCCGGGAGATCCACAGAGTCAGCGACGGCGTCCCGAACCCCTTCCTCCCTGGTGTCATGGCTGAAGCTGCCCAATGCTCTGTCCCCACGGGACTCGCCCTTCACCGTCACCATCTGACCAGCCTGCCGGTAGGAACGCTTCCCGGTTGTGAGGAGATCTCCCGCGCCGTTCCGGAGCCGGAGGCAGATTCCTATCGCGCCCAGCGTCTCCAAGACTTCTTCGCCGGCGCAGCCGCCGAGGAAGATTTTGTAGGCCCGGTCTTCGGGGCGCTTGGTGCCGACATCGACATCGACGTCACCAGCCTGGTCACCGCAAAGTCTTCCGGATTTATGATCAAGGCCTCCGAGAATGGGCACTTCGTCCGCCCCTGGGGTGGGCATCGTACGGTCTATGCGGAGGCCACACGTATTGGCATCCTGGAAGGGATTGAACGCCTCGGTGCAGAATCCCCGGGGGATAACCTCTACGCGGCGGTTCCAGAAGGCGCACGCAGAATCGGTCCCGAGAGGTTCGGGCTCGCTAATGAGGACTGGCTCATCCCCCACCCGGAGGTCCGTTCTTGGAGCACCGGAGAATCCCTTCTCACCGGAGAAGAGGTTGCTCTGCCTACACGTCTGGTCTATTACCACCCACAGCTCGATGAACACCGCTGGGTCCAGGACTCCTCCAATGGCTGTGCCATCGGCGGCAGTGACCAGGAAGCTCTGTTGTTCGGGTTGTTGGAGGCAATTGAACGCGATGCCTTCCTGGCTGCTTGGTACGGGGGTTTGGCGCTGGATGAAATCCGGGCCGACTCCGTGACCGACCCCCTCAGCCGGGTGCTCCTGGACCGCATGGCACTGTGTGGACAAGAGGTCCGATTCTTCAACGCCACAATCGGGGTGGAGGTCCCCACTGTCATCGCCGTATGTACTGAGCCCGGTGGCTCTGCCTGCGTGGGGGCCGGCTCCCACCCAAACGCCGAGAAAGCCTTGCATTCGGCACTGGTCGAAGTGGCCTCAGATTTCCAGGTTGTCGCTCAGCACCGACGCGAGCGCGAAGACGAGCTGGCCACCATGCTCAACGACTATTCGCGAGTGCGCAGTATGGAAGACCATGCTGATATGTTCGCTCACCCCGGGGCGCGCCCGCTACTTGCCCCCTGGCTGGACAGTAACCACCGGCTGACCGACCTTGACGCCCTGTCTCGCCCGGGCAGCGGAACCTCGGTAGCCGCTGATCTCGCTCAGACTCTGGACGCTTGCCGGGCAGCAGAGCTTGAGCCGATCGCGGTTCGCGCCCAGACTCCGCTGGCTGATGCCGTCGGGGCACGCTGCTGGAAAGTGGTGGTCCCCGGTCTCATCCCGATTGATTTCGGGTTCTCCTACCAACGCGCCCTGCGGATGCCACGCCTGGCTCAGGTCGCTAAGAAATTCAATGCTGGCCATGGCTACAGCACTGAGTTCGCCCCCTACATCGTCCCCCACCCTTTTCCCTAGGAGGACCGATGCCCCTGCTAGACGACTGGACAAAGATGCCCCAAGGGCAGGCAGCACAGAGCTATGCCTCCCTGATCTACCGCCGTGCCACCGACGGGATGCTCATTGATGACTGGGAAGTCGATTGGTCCCGGCAGCCGTTCACCCATGCGGTCTACCCCTCCAGCACCACCTATACAATGCCGCTGCCCGGGCCGGATTCCACCCTATTGGCAGAGACGGTGCACCCGACCCCGCAGGCGCTGGCAGAGGCCCTCCACATCGCTCTTGGAATCGTTGCCCAGCGACTGTCGGTCAACCTCAACGACGGTCACACCGTCTATTCCCAGGCCGATTCCGCGAAATGGGGACGGACCACCGCCTCGGGCGGGGGCCGTTACTGCGGTGATGTCTATCTGGTGGAGTCTGGCGATGCGGCTGCAGCAGCGCACAGTGCAGAACCACACCTAGAGCCCAAGATAGGGCTTCCGGCAGGGATCTACCACTACTCAATCCTGCACCACGCATGGGAGCTGCTGGCCCCGGGTGATTACACCGACGCCGTGGCTGACGCCCAGGGACATGACCATACCGCCCAGCGCTATCTGCTGACAACCATCAACTACTGGCGCAGCGGCTTCAAGTACAACGACTTCGCCTATCAAGCCACGGCCATGGATCTGGGCACTGTTGCAGGGACGCTTATCGAGATCATGGGTTCGGGGCTTTCCTCCTCCTGGGATATGTGGGTCGCAGAAACCTCGTTGTCTGACCTCCTCGGCCTCAACCCGGACGAGGATGGGGTCTATGCCGTCCAAGCATGGGGCAGCTCCCGCCCCTCGCAACCGGCGCCCACCCCGCCCCGGCAGTTGCCTCAGCGCCTCACCGGTCCCGAAGCGTCTACCAGAACCTTCCTGACCACCAAAGCACTCCAGCGAGAGATGTCCTCGCAACCCCAGCGACCCCAAGAGTTCCCGACCCCCTCCGCAGTCGCCGAGTTAGATACAACCGACCGCCCCCACGACTGGCTGGGAAGCCTCCTGCACCGGGAGTCGAGCTTCGGGCGGTTCACCGGAGCCCCCGTCCCTGCCGAAGCTCTCAGGACGATGCTGCAGCGAGCCGACACAGTCGGAGACCTCTTCACCACCGGGCCGGGTGCCCGCTGGGAGTTCCTGGTCTACGTCACCGCCGTCGACGGGCTCACCCCCGGCCTCTACTCCTACCGGGGCGGCCAGCATCAGCAAGACCCCCTGACCTTACTGGTGGAGGGGCCACAGAATGACTTCCTGGCCTCCACCTATTTCTTGAGGAACTATGACGGCCATCGCGCCGCGGCCACTGTCATCCTCTGTGCCAACGTCTTCGAAGCCACCCAGCTTTGGGGAGTCCGGGGATACCGCTACATCAACGCCATCGTCGGCGCGATGTGCCAAGCGATGTCAGTTCAGGCTGTCCGCCACGGCATCAGCACCGGGACCGCCCTGGGCTTCGACGCGCTCAAACACGCCCACCATGCGGGACTGGAGGCTGAGCGGATGACTCCGCTGCTGATGATGATGACCGGCGTCGATGACGAAAAATGTGGCCGTTTCAGCGCCACCACAACCACCCTCACTACGATTCTGGAGGACCTCGCATGACTGCGGCCCGTCTTGATTCTTACCGCCAGATCCGGCTCGGAGGGCTCGACGTCGACGCCGCTGCCAGCCTGCCCGGCGAACAGGCGGCAACCTGGTACGGACAGCTCTGCGAAGCCCGGCAGGCCCTAACTGGCAGCCAGGATGAGATCAGCCAGGCCCTCCATGCCTTGATCGGCACCTTGGACGCCCAAGACCCAGACCGTAAGAAACTGGTCAAGATCCGGCGGGACCTCTTCAACTCGAACTATGCCGCTGCCCTGTCGGGAATCAACTCTCTGGAGGGGTTCCGTGACGAGGTCGAATCCACACTCGGAGAGCACATGCAGCGGCTGCGCACCACAGTACGCGCTGAAGAACAGCTCTTCGATGAGTTCGATTCATGGCTGATGGCTGAACGCCAGCGCCTTGCCACCTATATCGACGACGACGAACTCCTGGCTGGAGTCGCCATCGCCGCCCCTAGCCTGGTCCCCTCCATCCGCCGCTTTGCCGGGCATATCGCAGAAGGACGGGTGGATAAGAAGGATCGAAAAACTGAACGCTCCCTGCTCTCCTACGTACTCAGGGCGGCGGCGAAAACCTCGCCCTTCTCCACCCTGGGGCCAGTCTCTCTTGCCAGCTCCGAAAGGTGCGAGGCTGAGCAGACCCAATTCGAGGCACAGCAGAGCTCTCGCTGGTCGATCTATCCGATCGCCCGGGTGCTCAATGTCCTGGGGACCGAACCCGAGCTGCTGGAGAATCTCGACGTGACCATCAGCCCCTATGTCACTGCCACCGATGACGGGGTCGAAGTCGAACGCACACGCTGGTCCTTCAAAGACATCGACTCCCGGGACGACTACGCCGCCTGTGTTGAGTCGGTGGTCACCATCGGCCAGCGCAATCTGACCACCACCGTCGCAGAACTCCTCACCGAGGGCATGACCTTCGGCGAGCTGACCCATTCCCTGGCAGAAGCCGGAGACCTCTCAGCTGAACGGAGCCGGCAGATGCTGGCGAACCTCCTGCGGCTGGGCTTCCTCGATGTCCCCGCTTTGACCTGTCACCCCCACGGCATCGAGGACGCACGTGCCTCAGTGGCCCGTCTCAGTGACAACAACGAGGACTTGGCCACGACCCTGGCCGCGTACTGTGACCGTGCCGGGGCGTTCTCCGACCTGCACTCGGCTGAAGACCGGGTCAACGAGCTGCAGTCCCTGCAGGAACTTGTGGCCGCCGCCTACGAGGAGGCCGGCATCGATGGGCAGCTACCCCGCTCAGTGGTCTATGAGGATGTGCTGGTCCCGGCTGAGCAGGTCACCGCGCCCCCGGTGAACATCGAGGGCATTCCTTTCGACCTGTTAACCATGCTGATCGACCTCCAGGATGACGCTAACCTCAAGCACGCCCTGATGATCGGCTATTTCCTCCACCGCTGGGGCCCGGAGGGTACCTGCCCGGATGTCAGTGGTTTCCTCACCGGGTTCCAGCTGGAGCTGCTCGATTCCTTCGAAGGTTATGACCTCACCCGTGTCGGGGATGCCGAACTGCCCAGCGACCCCTGGCTGACCTGGGGAGAGGCATGGCGTTGGGTTGCTGGGCGACGCAGGCTATCCGAGATCCTGACAGCTCAAACCGAACAGTCCCCCCTGGGAACGCAGACCTTGCTGTTCGAGAACGAGGTGGATCTCACCGCAGAGTTCGAAGGAATCGCCGAAGAGGTGCCCCTTTCCTCGCCACCTTTCCGCCACATCAACGTACTGTTGCAGGAGACTGACCACGGTGATGTGCTGCTCAACGACAGCTTCGGCGGCATTGGCTTCCCCGTCTCACGGTTCAGCCATGAGGTCGAGGACCCCCGGCGCTACACCGCCGACGTCGAAGAAACCGCGGCCCAGGCAGGTGTGGTGCTGGCTGAGGTTGCTGGTGGCGCGCTGTTCACCAATCTCAACGCCCACCGGCCCCTGGTGGAGGCAGAGATCGTGGTCCCCGGGGATCCGCCGGGGTCGCGCAGCGAGCGCCAGATCGAGGTCGGTGACCTCTCGGTTCGGTACGCGGCTGACCAAAAACGGCTGGTCCTGGTGGACAACGATGACGCCATCGTCCACCCCATCTATCCCGGCTACCTCGTCCCGGCAGCCACTCCCCGGCACCATCAGGTGCTCTCATTGTTCGGCCCGACCGGGAATTTCTCCCGCAAACCTGCCGACACCGTGGAGAGCCGGCCGGAGCCTGGAACTGTTCTCGCCTCCCCCCGTATCCGGCTGGGAAGGATCGTCATCGCCCGGGCTCGGGCAATTGTGGCGGCTGTGGACTTACCCCGGACGAATCCGCTCACCGCAGGCGGTTTCGCCGAATGGACACAGTTCTGGATGAGCACCGGGCTTCCGCAGAAGTCCTTTGTGCGGATTCTTGACGACTCGGACAAACGCCACAAGCCCGCCTACCACGATGCTTCCCTGGCTCTGTGCTTCAGCATCCTGCACAACAGCACCTGCGACGCCGACGCTTCAACGTATATCGAGGTGGCCGAGGCCCTGCCGCTACCCGGTGAGGGCACCGCCACAGTGGACCAGACAGACCGCGCCAGCGAATCCATGGTTGGAATCAGCCTGACGAAAGACAACTCATGACAACATCGACATCACATACTCTCTGCCTCAGCAACGAAACCCAGCTTCGCGACACCCACAGCTGGAGGGCCTACCACGTCTACTACGGCGGCTCCCCGCTGGTGCTTCTCTCGGACTGCATCATTCCGCTGGCCGAACGACTCACCGAAGAGAAGCTCATCACCGAGTACTTCTACATCAACTACTGGCTCCAGGGCTCCCATGTCCGACTGCGTGTACGAGTCCCAGACAGCGTGGGCCTCGAAGCAGTGGACAATGCCGTGCTGGGACCGGTGCGCGAGTACTTGGCCGAGCATCCCTCATTGCACCCGATGACCGAGCTGTCCGACAACGATTTCTACAACCAGCTCTTCATCGGTGAGTTCACCGAGGCGGACCGCCCGAAGTACTTCACCGAGGATGGCGAACCGATCTTCGCTGAGAACAACTCGATCCAGATCCGCGAGTACGAACCCGAGTGGGCCCGCTACGGTGGCGAGCGCGGAATGATGATATCCGAGTGGTTCTTCGTCCGTTCCACCGCCCAGGTAGTCGACCTCATGAAGCTGGGAAACCTCGGGGTGCGCACCATTCTGCTGGGCATCGCCACCCAGATGACGGCGTTGACCGCAGCATGCATGCTCCGTGACCTCGATACGGTCAGAGACTTCTTCGTGGCCTACCACCACCGTTGGGTGGACGGTTATGACACGAACCCGGCCTACGGGACCCCGGAGGGTCGCAGAGAACACGCGTCAACGACCAAGGCCATCAGCCAGCTGGTAATCCCGCAGCTGCGCGCACTGGGGCACGGACGGCTCGAGGATCTGCCGCCGGTGCTGAAGAACTGGGCGGAGGTCTGCCTCACGGTGCGGGAGGCGATTGACGCAGCCTATGAGGACGGGCCGCTGTACTTCGAATACACCGATGGTTACCGAGCCGCTAAGACCCCTCATGAGGCAGCCTGGTCCCTTTGTCACTCCTTCATTCACATGACCAACAACCGGATGATGGTTTCGGTGGCAGACGAGGCTTTCCTGGCCTATCAGATCGTCGCCGCGCTGCAACCGCAGGAAACTGATGATGACTGACTCCCCTGTTACCCTACCTGCTATGCAATGGACACCGCGTCCGACTGAGGATCTCGTCATCGGCCCGGCACGCTGGACCGGCACCGCCATGGTCACTGACGTCTCCCAGACCGGCGAAGAACGCATCATCACCATAGGCCTCATTGAGCGCATGCTGCTTGAGGCGATGGACGGTGAGCGCGACGTCGTCGCACTCCAGGAAGCCCTGGCCGCCGATGACGTCGAGGTGCCCATACAGAAGCTGTTCCAGCTGCTCAACAAATTCGCTATGTACGGCATCGTTGAGCGTCCTTTCACAACTGATCAGGGCCTGTCCCATGTGGACGCTGGCAAGAAAGAGGCTCCTTCGACTCTGGAGGACTCCGCCGTGGCACGGGGTTCTGCCGGTGGTCTTTTCACCCTCTGGCGGCACCTCGGGTGGCTTGGCCATCCTGCGATGTTCACGGTACTGATGCTCCTCGGGGTTCTGGGGGCAATGGGACTTGGCCTCAGCGTTGCCGCCGCCTGGGAGGAACTCTTCACTGACCCCCACTGGGGGCTTCTCGCAGCCAGTGCGGCCCTAGCCATCCTCTGGCATACCGTCGTCACCCTGCTGCATGAAAACGCCCATGCCGGCACGTTCCACCGGCACGGCGGACGTCGGCCGTTCCTCGGAGTCACCCGGTTCGGGATTATCCCGCTGCCCAATTCGCATCTCTCGGGCTTGTCGTTGCTCCCGCGGGGTAAGAAAGCCCAGATCATCGCTGCTGGGCCGGCCGTATCCGCCGCTCTGGCGCTGGTTCCGGTGGCAGTTTGGCAGCTCAGCGAACCTGGGTCATGGCTACATCAACTAGCCGCACTCTCGGTCTGCCTGGAGACCGTAGTACTGGCTCTGGGTCTGGCTTTCTTCCCGAACACTGATGGGAGCCGGCTGCTGGAGACCTGGGCCGGGGCCGACCAGATCCAACAGGTGGCCTTCCGGACTCTCAGCGGGAAGAACCCTCTACCGGCGGCCTTGCCAACGCGTACCCGGGTGTTGGTGCGCGTCTACCCGATCTTGCTGGTGCTCACGCTCTTGGCGTGGGTGCTAGCAGCAGTATGGGCTACATGGCTCGTACTGGCCTAATCCGCGACCGCGGTTGGGCAAACCCAGAATAGAAAGGAAAGAACATGTCGAATCTCGCTAATCTCGCAGCAGAGCTCGATTCCTTCGAGACTGAGACCTTCGAGGTCAAGGACTACGTGGACTACTCGGAGATGGCCTTCGGGTCGACCTGCTCCTCCTCGAGCTCGTCCTCCTGCTCCTCGTCCTGCTCCTCCTGCTGCTCGTCGACCTCGTCCTGCGCCACCGCGTAAGACGAGCACTTCAAGAAATAGTCATTCGGTAATCTCCGAAAGGGATTAATCATGTCGAATCTCGCTAACCTGGCAGCAGAGCTCGATTCCTTCGAGACTGAGACCTTCGAGGTCAAGGACTACGTGGACTACTCGGAGATGGCCTTCGGGTCGACCTGCTCCTCCTCGAGCTCGTCCTCCTGCTCCTCGTCCTGCACTTCGTGCTGCACCTCGACCTCGTCCTGCGCCACCGCGTGAGACGATCTGTGAATAACCGGCGTGCGGGCCGGATGTTTCGGCCCGCACGCCGTCTCCCCTGCAGGAAAGGATAACTGTAGCGCATGCCAGAAGCACTGGCGGTCGACGTCGAGAATCTCGCCGTAACGATCAAACAGAAACACATACTGAAGGGACTCGACCTGCGTGTAGAGCAGGGGAGTTTCCACGGTGTCATCGGCCCCAATGGGGCCGGTAAGACCACACTCTTCGACACTGTTCTGGGTTTTCGCCAGCCCACCTCAGGGCGTGTTTCCCTCCTCGGACAGACCCCCCACCCACGGCGCCCCGAACTCCTGGCACGGGTCGGGATCCAGCCGCAGAAGACAGCGTTCTTCACCAAGACCCGGCTTATCGAACATCTGCAGGCAGTAGCCGATATCTTCGGAGCCTCCCGCTCGTCGGTGGGCACCCTCGTCGAGGCTCTGGATCTCACAGCCGCGGCGAAGACCAAAGTGGAGAACCTCTCAGGGGGTGAACGGCAACGGCTCGCCGTCGCCTCCGCACTGGTCCATCGGCCCGATGTTGTCTTCCTCGATGAGCCCACCGCGGGCCTGGACCCAGCAGCCCGGCAGAACTTGGTTGCCCTGCTGCAGTCTGCCGACGTCTTAGGCATGACCACGGTCTACACCACCCACTACCTCGATGAGGCCGAGCGGCTCTGCGACACAGTCTCGATCATCGACGACGGCAAGATCCAGCGCACTGGCAGCCCTTCCCGGCTCATTGCTGAAGCGGATCTGGGAGCCACCATCCTGCTACCGGCCGCACTGCACCAGGCTGATGCCATCGAGGGCCTCTCGGGCATCACCTCGGTGCGAGTCACCGACGACGGCGTCGAGGTCCGCACACCGGATACGGCCGCTGCCTTCGCCGCACTCTCGGCCGCGGGCATCGACACCGGATCTGCCCAGGTACACAATGGCCGGCTCGAGGACGTCTACCTGCAGCTGACCGGAAAGGACTATGTAGCATGAAACGCTTCCGCGCTATGTCAAAGGTGCTGCTGGTCTGTGATCTGCGAGACGCCCCGACGCTCATCTTCACGTTCCTGGTACCTGCCGGGCTGCTCATCGCCCTGGTCCTTTCTTTCGGTGATATGCCTTCTTCCTCGGGCGGGGACTCCGTCAACGAGGTGAGCTCCAACGTCGTCGCCTTCGGCACAGCCTTCGTCGGCATCTTCGCCGGAGCTTCCCATCTTGCCCTGTGGAAAGAGAACGGCATGATTCGGGTATTGCGGGCCTTCCCCATCTCCACTGGGACCATCCTGCTCTCCCAAGCCGCCGTCGGGGTGATGTTTGCCATCGCCCAAGCCGTGCTGCTGGTCATCATCGGTGTCACTCCCTGGCTGGGAATGACCCCGGCCATAACGGCTCCAGCAGCTCTGATCCCGGTCGTACTGGGCTATTTGATGTTCTTCTTCTTAGGCGTGCTCATCGGCATCCTAGTCCCCTCGATGGCTGCGGTCTCGATGGTCGCAGTCCTCATCGTGATTCCGTTGGGGTATGCAGGGGGAGCGATGATGCCCGAGGAGGGCCTGCCCGACTGGCTTCAGACCATCGCGCCCTACACCCCGATTTATCACACGCGTGAAGCTGTCACTATGCCGCTGGTCGATGTGGGCACCTGGGGAGATGCCGCACTGGGGTGCCTCTACCTCACCGGAGTCTCTGCCCTGCTGTTTCTCGTGGTCCGCTCTCTGATGCGCTGGGATAAGTAGAGGAAGCGAACCAGATGACCCAAAACTGGCCACCGTCCCCGCTGCCTCGAACCTGGCGCGCACCTTCGGGGTATGTCACCCTTCCCCATTGGGCACAGCAGCACACCGAGCAGGCCCGCACCCAGTGGTCCCGCACTCGGGAGGAACGGATTCACGGCCTCATCCGCTGCGGTTACGCCGAAACACTGGAAGAGGTCCAGCCGTGGAGCGCTCTGGGTGAGGCACTGGCGGCGATGGCGGACCACCTCTCCCCTGCCGAAGAGGGAGGGGAGGTGCCCATCTGGGAGCTTGACCTCAGCGGTGAGAGCCGCCGCGGTTTCTTCCGCCCGGCAGTTAGCGAGCCGTGGGAGACCACGGACACCGATGCGGACTCCGATCCGGAGCAGCTCACCGGTGGGACAGCCCCGGGGCTGCGTGAGCGCACCCTCGGGGAGGTCGAGCTCCCCGAGCACCTCCTGGTCAACTCCGTTGCTTCCTATCTGGGGCATCCCGTCACCAACGCGATCGGCTGGACCACAGTCGCCCCGGTCACTGGGTCAACCCCGAACTGGAACAAATCAGAAGTTCGCACACTCTCCTGGTCAGGGCACACCACTTCCTATGAAAGAAGCCGCACAGCAGCCCTGGTCGAGGGGATCGAACGCTGTGTCGGTGCCCTGCAGTCAACAGGCGTCTCGACTCTCGCCGCTGGGAAGGACCTGCCTGGCCGGGCCGTCACTCCGAATGATTTTCCGGCCTACCCCGAGGATTTCTACCATCACCGGGGCGCACGCTATACCGAGAATGAACTTCACGAGTGGGTACGTGGCCGCAGTCTCAGCACAGATGAGCCAGTGTGGATCCCTCGTGAATACGTCTTCTACGGTGAACAGATGAGCTACCGGCGGTGGGCACTGTCAACCTCGTCGGGCTGCGCCACCGGCTCTTCCACCACGGAGGCAGCTCTCTTCGGACTGCTGGAACTTCTTGAACGTGATGCGTTCTTGACGTGTTGGCATGGTCAGATTCCGGCACAAAGAATTGCCCCAGAGTCGTTGCCTGGACTCGTACCGGTCCTGGCCCGTGCTCGGCTGCTCGGCTATGAGGTCGAAACCGGCCTGATGCCCTCCCCCACGGGAGTCCCGGCTGCAGTGGCGGTGGCCTCAGCCCCGGAGATCCGGGCGGTGGGTGCCGCCTGCCACCCTGATCCGGCTCGAGCGATCACCCAGGCCGTGGAGGAGGCATGGACCTATCTGCCCGAGCGTGTGCAGGTCGCCCGGAAGAACCCGGAGAGGATCGCCGAGGTCACCGCAGACCCCGAAAAGGTCACCGACATCGACGACCATCCTCTGGTGTTTGTTCCCGGCCAGGACCCCCGCTACGACAATTTCTGCGGCCCCGCTCCCGCTGTCCCTTTGAACGAGGCGTCATCGGACCTCACCGAATTTTCGTCCTTCTCCTCAGCCAGAGCGCTGCTGGACCACCTTGTTGGTGTACTCGATCGAGACGGGGTGGAAGTCTATGTGTATGTTCAGACCTCGGAGATCGAACGCAGCCTGGGCCTGGAGACAGTGATGGTGATTGCCCCTGATCTCCTTCCGATCGATTTCGGATGGGGGAATCAGCGGGTGCTATCCTCTCCCCGGCTTGCTGAGCTATCCCAGCGGTTCACCGGCGAGGCCCGGGAGCCCCTGCTTCTGCCTCACCCATTTTCCTGACCCGTCGCCGCCCCGTCCCCGGATCGAAGAGCTATGGATCACCCACTATGAATCAATCACCACGCAGCGTCATCGGCTTGTTGACCGTTTTTTCAGTGCTGTATCTGCTTCCCCTGATCTGGTCACCGGGCCTGGGACACCTTGCACTCTGCGTTGGGCTTTTCTTCACGGTGATGGGCAGCTCGGCAGTACTTCTGGCTCGTCTCGGTGTTAGAGGCAGAGCCCCCACCAAACAGGGCCTGGCCTTTGTGGGATTGACCTCCGGGTTGGAGTTCCTCGCGGTAGCCGCCGGTCTGATCGCCGGATTCGTGTGGGATGCGTGGTGGCTGCTCGGAGCGCTTCTTCTCAGCTCGGTGCTGCTGCATTTCCTGGCGATGACGTACGCATTTCGGCGTCCGATTGACTTCTTCCTCCTGCCGGTCATCTGTGCCTCTGCCGGCATCGCGTGGTTGGCCGACCGAGAGGACCCGCTCACGGCCTGGGGATATGCTGGCGGACTGGCCGCCGGGGCGTGCACGAGCTACGCCCTAGCCCTTATGTGGGGGGCACGGAGGAACAACCGCGCTGGCTCCAACCATGCCGATCCCGGCGCGGGAGCATTCAGTTAATCGGCTGCTCGGCGGGGTCGGTCCACTTCCCGGATTTCACCCCACGGTGGTAAATCGGCCATTCGCGGTTGAGCGTGGAGGTGTCGTGAGTCAAGGGGCTCGCGCCCTTGTTGGATGATGGGTTCTGCGAAGAATCACATCGTCTACCGAAGGACGCGAGCCATGTTCCAGCCTACGGGCCCACACCTGTCCCTGCCCACTGCCAGCAGCGTCATTGACGCAGTTCGGGATCCGACCTCGGTGGTGTTCAACCTGGACGGTTACCAGGTGCTCGCAGCCTGTGATCTGCCGCTGGGCGGCCGGCGGGTCAGCGCCGTTGCCAACAGCGTCGAGGCGGCCTGCCCTGACTGCGGGGTGGTCTCGACTCGGGTGCATCAGCGCACCCGCCAGAAGGTCAAAGACCTCGGCGTCGGCGGCAAAGACATCGAACTGGTGATCATCAAACCCCGGTTCCTCTGCGCCGAGGCCGCCTGTGCTCGGCGGACCTTCACCCAGGTCACCGACCAGCTTCCTTTCCGTGCCCGGTGCACCGCCCGGTTGAAGGCAGCCGCCGTCGAAGCAGTGCTGGATGAGGGGATGCCGATCTGGCGAACCTGCGCCCGCTACCAGCTTGGGTGGGCAACGATCAACACCGCCGTCACTGCCGATGCCCTCACCATCCCTGCCCCGGACATGGGGTCTGCTGAAGGTTCGGTTGACCGTCGGGCTTATGCCGCCAGGGCGACGGCATCCTTGTGAACGGTCTCGTATTCGACCGGAGTCAGCTTACCCAGCCTCCGCTGTCGGCGGCGGCGATGATAGGTCGCTTCGATCCAGTGAATGATCCGGGCTCGCAACTGATCCCTGGTGGCCCAGGACTGCCTGTTGAGCACGTTCTTCTGCAACGTCGAGAAGAAGCTCTCCATCGCCGCGTTATCCCCAGCAGCCCCGACCCGTCCCATGGACCCAGCCAGCTTGTATCCCTTCAGCGCCCGCTGGAATTTCCGTGAACGAAATTGCGACCCTCTATCCGAATGGACAATGCATCCGGCCACTTCTGAGGGTCCTCCGCGGCGGGAAACCGCATCATGCAGGGCGGCCACAGCCAGCCGTGATTTCATCCTGGAATCGATCGCATAGCCTACGATCCGGTTGCTGAAGACATCCTTGATCGCACATAGGTAGAGCTTGCCCTCACCGGTACGGTGCTCGGTGATGTCCACCAGCCATTTCTGATTCGACCTGGTGGCGGTGAAATCCCGGGCCAGCAGGTCATCACAGACTGGCGGGCCTGGCTTCTTGTGATTCTTCCGGCCCTTGCGCTGAGTGGCGGAGAAGATCTGCTGCTGTGAGCACAGCCGCCACGCCCGCCGCTCAGAGGCCCGGTACCCGGCGGCGGCGAGCTCATCGGCGATGAACCGGTGCCCGAGCTCCGGGTCATCAGCATGAACATCGATTGCGGCGTTGAGCAGGTGGGCATCCTCCCAATCCCGCTGAGAAATCGGGGCTGCTGCCCATTTGTAGAACGCTTGCTTGGTGAAACCCAGAACCCGGCAGGTCACCGCCACCGGCACCCCGGCGGCGGCAAGGTCACGGACCAGCGGGAACATCATTTTGGGGAGGCCCCACCCAGCTTCAAATTCGCCTGGGAGAGATACGCCGCAGCTTCGCGCAGGACCTTGTTCTCCTGCTCCAGCTCACGGATCCGGCGCAGCATCTTCGCCTGTTCCCGAGACTCCTCAGCATCCTTAGCCGGCTCGATCCCGTGCTCTTCGAGCTTCGCGGCCCGGACCCAGGACTGCAGCGCAGATTTCGAGCAGCCCATATCCGCGCAGACCTGCTTCTGGCTCATCCCGCCAGCAACCAGCTCCACGGCGGTCCGGCGAAACTCCTCGGTGTAGACGACTTTCGGCATGACTTCCATCCTTCCTGCTTTCTAAGCAGTCTTGAAGTCAACCGAACCTTCAGCAGACCCTATCGAGTTCCCCGTGGAGCCGCTCATGCTTCCACCACCACACGTATTCGAGGGTCGCAAGCTCGACCTGCTCGACCGTCCGCCAGGGCCTTGCTGACGGATCAGTTCGGCCTTGTAGACCTTCATGGCGCCCAGCAGATCAACCAAGAAGCGACTCACAGCACCCAAGTAGCTGGTGAGCCACAGAGAAGAGCTCCGAGCACGACTTGATCTAGGTCAAGGCTGAGGCTCTGTCAACACAATAGTCTGGGTCGTGAAGGCCAGGAACCTCCTGGTCGATCCCCGTTTCGGGGTGAAGCGAAAGGACTCATCATGGCGAACGCTACTGACACCACCCACACTCTGCTGCGCGCCGAGGGTTTCTCGTGCCCGTCGTGCGTGACCAAGATCGAGAAGCAGGTCGGCAAGCTCGATGGCGTCGAGAACGTGACGGTGCACTTCGCCTCGGGTCGCGTTGAGATCGACCACGATGAGACAAGAAGTTCCGTCGACGATCTCATTGCTGCTGTCGATAAGGCCGGCTATAAGTCGAAGGCCTCCGCGTTCTAGCCAAACAGCTCCTAACGCACGAAGTTCACCAATTCGAAAGGCGGCACATTCGTGAACGCGTTCCGTAAGTGGCGGTATGGCAACTGGTTCATTCCCGTTGTCTCGGGCCTCCTCATTCTCGTGTCGTTCGGCGTCGAAAAGCTCTTCGGCGGCAGCTGGAACGTCACGGTCGGCCCGCAATGGTGGATCGACGCTGGCGAACACGCCCACGGTTCTGGTCATGTGTTTACCCTTGCGAACGCGTTCATGCTCGCCGCAGCAATTGTCGCGGGGTACGGAATCGTCGTGAAGGCCGTCCGGGCACTGCTCGTAAAGTTCATCAGTATCGACCTGCTCGTATCGATTGCAGCGATCGGCGCGACACTCATCGGCAACTTCTGGGAAGCTGCCGCCGTGACGTTCCTCTTCGCGATCGGTCACGCACTCGAAGCCGGCACGATGAACAAGACCCGTGCAGCGCTCGCTGAGTTGGTCGCGGTGGCCCCCGACGTTGCAGTCGTGATGCGCGACGGTGAGCAGGTCGAGATCGCCGCACATCAGGTGCGCATGGGCGAGATCGTGCTCGTAAAGAACGGAGCGAAAGTTCCCGTCGACGGGCAGGTCGTGTCAGGCACCGGAGCGATCGACGAGGCATCGATCACGGGTGAGTCGATCCCTGTCGAAAAGACGAAGTCAGATCACGTGTTTGCGGGCACGATCTCGCGGGGCGGTTTCCTACAGGTCATGGCGACCGGCATCGGAGCCGACACGACGCTCGCGCGCATCATTCGCCGTGTCGAAGAAGCGCAGGATGCGAAAGCGAAAACGCAGGCATTCATCGACCGATTCTCGAAGTGGTACACGCCCGCGGTGATGGTACTCGCGCTTGCGGCGGGCCTCATCTCTGGTGACGTAGTGCTCGGCCTCACGTTGCTCGTGATCGGTTGCCCGGGCGCGCTCGTCATCTCGATTCCCGTGGCGATCGTAGCGGGAATCGGCCGCTCGGCCCGCAACGGGATTCTCATCAAGGGCGGCGAGTACCTCGAAACCTCGGCCAAGATCTCGGCCGTCGCAGTCGATAAGACGGGGACTCTCACCGAGGGCCGCCCGGTACTCACCGACATCGTTGTGCTCAATCCTGAAGCGGATCGGCGCGAGGTGCTTCGCTGGGCAGCCGCCGCAGAAGCAGGGTCCGAGCACCCACTTGCCCGCCCGATCCTCGACACCGCACGAGAAGAAGGAGTGGCCCCCGAGGGCCTTCCGGGATCGGTCACACCGGTCGTGGGCAAGGGGATCGTGGCCGACGCTCACGGCAAGCGGGTACTCATCGGTAACGTGCCGCTGCTCGAACAGTACGGGATCGTGAACGACGCGGGGGCGGCTGTGGCTGCGAACAAACTGGCAGCGGCAGGCAAGACCCCCATGATTGTCGCGGTCGATGAGAGCGTGCTTGGCGTAATCGGTGTCGCAGATACGATCCGCGAGGATGCCCCGGAGATGATCAGGCGCTTGCACGCTAGCGGGGTGCAGAAGGTGGTGATGCTCACCGGAGATACGCGCCTTGTCGCCGAAGCCATCGGTGAGGCGGTCGGTATCGATGAGATCCATGCTTCGTTGCTACCCGAGGACAAGCTCGACGCTGTCGCGCGGTTGCAGCGCGAGGGGCACACGGTCGCGATGGTGGGCGACGGCGTGAACGACGCCCCGGCCCTCGCGACCGCCGACATTGGTGTTGCCATGGGTGCAGCGGGCTCAGCGGTGGCCGTGGAGACGGCAGACATTGCCCTGATGGGCGACAACCTCTTGAAACTGCCCGAAGCAATCAGCCTCGCCAAACGCACCGTGAACGTCATGCGCCAGAACATCTGGATCGCGCTCATCACCGTTGTCGTGCTGCTCGTCGGGGTCTTCGCAGGGGGTGTCACGATGGCTATCGGCATGCTCGTGCACGAGGGATCGGTGCTCATCGTAATCCTCAACGCGATGCGCCTGCTGCGCAACACCCAAGGAGCCACTGCGTTGTCGAGGAGTGAACGCGCCCGAGCCGCACATGAAGCAGGCCGCCCGGTCGAACCAGCCACGGCCCAGAGTTCATCCGAACTTCCATCTTAAGAAAGGACCGCGCACATGAGTGAGAACCAGTTCAGCGTCGGCGAGAAGGCGACGCACTTCATCATCGACGAGGTCGCGAAAGCAAACACGTATTTTCGTCAGGTGCTCTGGACGGGAAAGCATTCCCAACTCGTTGCGATGACGATTCCGGTGGGCGGGGAGATCGGCGACGAGGTGCATGACACCACCGACCAGTTGCTGAGTTTTGTATCGGGCAGCGGAGAGGCCGACCTTGACGGCGAGACGCACACCGTTGATGCTGGCGACCTGTGCGCTGTCCCGGCCGGTACTCGCCACAACTTCCGCAACACTGGCGCTGAGCCTTTGGTGCTCTACACCGTCTATTCACCTCCGGAGCACGCAATTGACGCGGAGTATGCCACGAAGGAACTCGCTGATGCGGCAGAGGCTTCGGGTGAAGACGCTCCGCCACAGGCAACCACGTAAGTGTCACTCACCTGGAGAATGAGGAGAAGTCAATAATGTCGAAAGCGCTGGTCTTCGCCGCCTATGGCGGCCCCGAGACGCAGGAACTCGTTGAACGCCCCGCTCCGGCGCCTGGGCCTGGAGAGCTCGCGATCGAAGTGAAAGCGGCCGGGGTGAACCCTGCTGACTGGAAGATCCGTGCGGGGCAGATGGGCTCCCACTGGCCGCTTCCCGCACCGATGGGCCGAGAGGCCTCCGGTGTCGTCACCGCCGTAGGCGCAGAGGTCGAGAACTTCGCTGTCGGTGACATGGTGCTCGGCCTCGCGGCCAAAGGACAGGGAACGTTCGCGAAGCACACGGTGTTGGATGCGGCACAAACCGTCCAGAAGCCCGAAGAGCTTTCCTTTGCTGACGCTGCAGCACTGCCTGTCGCAGGGGCGACTGCGTATGACGTGACGCATCAGATCGAGCTGGAACCTGGTCAGACGATGCTGATTCTTGGCGCCGGAGGTGGGGTCGGGCTGATGGCGGCGCAGATCGGCAATGTGCACAAGTTCACGGTCATCGGTGTGGCCAGTGCAACGAAGCAGGAACTGGTGGAGTCGACCGGTGCGACGTTCGTTGCCTCCGGCGAGGGTGCGGCTGACCGGGTGCGTGCCATCGCGCCGGAGGGTGTTGATGTGCTCATCGACCTGGTCGGTGGGCAGGCGCTTCGTGATCTCGCGGTCGTCGCCAAAGACCCGAGCGTCATCATCAGTACCGCAGACCCGACCACCGTGCAGCAACTCGGTGGCGTAGCGGTGGTGCGCACGCGTGAAGGGCTCGAGAAGGTCACCGGCGTCGCCCAGTACGGTCTCGTCGACCCGCAGGTGACGGACCGGTACAGTCTCGATCGGGCTGCGGAGGCCGTCGCCATGGTGGAGGCTGGGCACACTGCCGGCAAAGTGATCATCGAACCATGACCCAGCGGCCTGAGGCACCGACGGACGCCGTATTCACAGCAGCACGGACGTCTGATCCTGTGGCCTCAATAAACCGGGTGGCCGATGCATACGGGTCGCCTGAGGTTGATATCGAGGGCATTCTCGGCGCCGAGATCTCACCGGATGACCCTGACCGTGCGGTCATCGAGCCGTGGGCCGCGGCAGTCGATGGCCCCATTCTTGATGTCGGCGCGGGTACCGGGCGTTGGACCGGTCGCCTCGCACGCCTCGGACACACGGTGGAAGGGCTCGAGCCATCGGATCGCCTCATCACGATTGCCCGAGCCAGACATCCCGCGGTTGTGTTCCATCACGATTCCATCGAAGATCTCGCCCGTTGCGAGACCCGCTGGGGCGGGATCCTCGCCTGGTATTCGACCATTCACATGAGCTCAGAAGAGCTCCTACACGCGCTCGCAACACTGCGCACTCGGCTGGGTGACGGCGGATCGCTGCTGATGTCCTTTTTCGCGGGGCCGCGGCGGGAGGCATTCGACCATCCGATCGCCGCCGCATACCGGTGGCCGATGAACAAAATGGTCGAAGCCCTCACCTACGCCGGGTTCGAGGTGATCGGGCAGCGCTCGAACCCGCGGACGCCACACGCGTACATCACTGCACGCGCCACCCCTGGCTTCAGCTGAAGCGCGTGTGTTGTGCCACGAGTCGCCATACTAGAAGGGAAGGGAAGGATGCCGTTGGCTGTTTCAACCGATGTGGATGCTGATCCAGCAAATGATCTCTGCGTGGCCCGTGTACCGCTGTTTCAAGGGCTCACACATGCGCAGCAAGTGGAAGTTGCGGGATTTGCACGTACCGTCCGATTAGACGCTGTCGAGCAGGCGTATACAGCAGGCTCGGATATGTCGCAGTTGATGGTGGTGCACACCGGTCAGGTGAAGATCGCTCGTACAAGTGCGGCTGGGCACGAGCAGGTGATCCGGGTCCTCGGTCCGGGCGACTTCATCGGAGAATCCGCGTTTCTCACCGGCACGAGACCCGATCACGCAGCAGAAGCGCTCGTGCATACCGAACTGTGCGTGTTCCGTCATGCCGATCTCGGGCGTCTCGTCGAGAAGCATCCGAGCATCGGGCTGCGCATGCTGCAAGGAGTGAGTCAGCGCTTGGATGATACTGAGGGGCGGCTGGCTTCTGTCATCTTCGGAAACGTGAGCTCTCGTCTCGCCGATTACCTGCTCTCGCTCCCTGCGACGCCAGGGCCGCGAGGAGCCATCGACGTGACGCTGCCGCTCGCAAAGAAGGACATCGCTTCGCTCCTGTCCACGACACCAGAGTCCCTCAGTCGGCAACTTCGCAAACTCACCGACACCGGGGTGATCTCACAACAGGAACAGGGGCGGATCACGATCACTGATGTGACCGCGCTCACCGCACTCTCAACCCTCTCGAAGAGAGACTGAGAACAGCACCGTGCCAGCCCAGACCATCGCCCCACGTACCTCGGAAGCGTCACACGCAATGTCATCGACGGGGGAATTTCTTCGCAACCGCAAGCTCATGATGTTCGTGCTCGTCGGTTTGGCGACCGGGGTTATGCTCTGGCTGACCGGCGCAGAGATGGCTCTCGGGGTCACCGCATACTTGGTGCTCGGTATCGTGATCGTGATCACCGCGATCGACATGTTCAAAGATCTGATGCGCGGGCATTGGGGGCTCGACATTCTTGCGGTCATCGCCATGATCGCGACACTCGCCGTACAGGAATATGTCGCGGGGCTCATCATCGCGTTGATGCTCACCGGAGGGGAAGCACTCGAAGACCTCGCCGCTCGCCGCGCGAGCCGAGAACTCGACCAACTGTTGAGCCGAGCCCCAGCATTCGCGGGTCGAATTCACCCGGTAACAGGTGAGGTCGAACGCATCGCGATCGAAGAGGTGAAAGTCGGCGACGAACTGCTGGTGCGCTCCTCAGAGATCCTCCCCGTCGACGGGGTGCTCCTATCGAATCACGCGACGATTGATGAATCATCCGTGACCGGTGAACCGATCCCGGTGAACTACCACGCGGGCGACCCACTGCTTTCTGGAACGGTCAACAGCACGACGAGCTTCACGATGCGCGCGCAGAAGGTGGCAGCCGATTCGAACTACGCCTCGATCGTACGGTTGGTCGAGGAGGCCGTGGACTCCCGGGCACCGATGGTGCGACTCGCCGACCGTTATGCGGTGCCGTTCACCATTGTGTCATTGCTGATTGCGGGCTTCGCGTGGTTTCTCAGCGAGGACCCGGTGCGGTTTGCCGAGGTGCTCGTCGTGGCGACGCCGTGCCCGCTGCTCATCGCCACCCCGGTCGCGTTCATGGGCGGGATGAGTTCCGCGGCAAAGCTCAACGTCATCATCAAAGACGGTGGCGTGTTAGAGGTGCTCGCCCGGGTCCGTGCAGTCGCATTCGACAAGACCGGCACCTTGACCGAAGGCAAAGCCGACGTCGTCGAGATTCACCCTGCTGCTCGCACCGTAGACGAGACGCTGCAGCTCGCGGCCGCCGCCGAGCAGTACTCCGTGCACGTGTTCGCCGATCCGATCGTGGCATCGGCACGCACACAGCAACTTGAGCTTCCCGAAGTGGTGACGGCCGACGAGGTG
The DNA here is from genome assembly GCF_017876395.1 of Nesterenkonia lacusekhoensis. Lineage (NCBI taxonomy): Bacteria > Bacillati > Actinomycetota > Actinomycetes > Micrococcales > Micrococcaceae > Nesterenkonia > Nesterenkonia lacusekhoensis. The sequence goes on from NZ_JAGINX010000001.1 coordinate 1,396,326, forward strand.
GCAACAAACGGTGTCCTCGCCTCCCTGGCAGACGGCACCTCGGTGCGAGTGGGCAAGCCCTCATTTATCGAAGAGGTGACCGGGCCGATCGATCGACCCGTACTCTCAGCTGGGGAGACGGCCGTCTACGTATCGGTCGGTGACGAGCTCGCCGGAGTGATCATCTTGTCCGACCCGATTCGTGAGCAGTCTGCAGAGACGGTGTCCCGTCTTCGCCGAGCAGGCGTAGCCGAGATCGCGATGGTGACCGGTGATATCACGTCGACCGCGGAGTCTGTCGCACACGCGGTCGACATTCAGACGGTGCACGCTGAGACCACTCCCCAGACCAAGGTGCGGATTGTGCAGGCGATGCGGCCGAGACCCGTACTCATGGTCGGCGATGGGATCAATGATGCCCCGGTGCTGGCGGCCGCCGACGTCGGTGTTGCGATGGCGGGCAGGGGTGCAACGGTCGCGAGCGAGTCAGCAGCGGCGGTGATCACCTCGAACGACATCGCGCGAGTGGCAGATGTGGCCTATGTCTCGCGGCGCACGGTGCAGATCGCCCTGCAGTCGATCTGGATGGGCATCATCATCTCAGTCGGTTTGATGCTCGTCGCCGCATCCGGCTATTTGCCGGCGGTGATGGGAGCGCTGCTGCAAGAGATTGTTGACCTTGTGGCCATTCTGTCGGCGCTCCGCGCGCTCCGAGCGCACCGGGGTGCGCGGCGCGAGAGCCCTGCTCGGCAGGAAGTGCCGGTAGGCTAACCCGCGAGGCCGACTCACACAGTCACGATCGGATCAGCCGGTTGACCGCGGCAGTGGCCTCCTGAATCTTCTCGTGGGCGGCCTCGTCGCTAAGCTTGGCGGCATCGAGCACACAGTGCTTCAGGTGATCATCGAGCAGCCCCGTCGCCACCCCCTGCAGCGGGCGGGGCCTGGCATGACACCGGGCTTGTGGTGGTGGATGAACTCGGGCGCGGACTGCGCCCGGCTACCTACTCGGCATGGTTCTGGAAACTGTGCGACTCCGGCGGGCACCGTCGTATCCGGCTTCACTCCGTGCGCCACTCGCTGGCCTTCTGGCTCCACTCCCTCGGAGCGCCACCGGCAGACGCAGCCGCGCTGCTGGGCCACACTGCGGAGGTCCACCTGTCCACCTACCTGCCCGAGTCCGGTGCAACCGGGATTCAGCGCGCAGCCCAGGCCCTCGGAGTAGCCGCCGTGGGATAAACCGGTCACAACGCCGGGCGTGCAGTGAATAGCAACCATTGCAGGCCGCAGGTTGTGACACGTTTTTGTGACACGCTCCCATGTGGAGACAAAGCAAGGCCCCGATCCGTAGCAACTCGGATCGGGGCCTTGCAGTACATTCGGCCTTGTCAGAGCGGGATTTCTCCCGTTCTGGGCCAGTGCGCGGAAGGGGACTTGAACCCCTACCCTCTTATACGAGGACTAGCACCTCAAGCTAGCGCGTCTACCTATTCCGCCACCCGCGCAGGTGGGCTGTCCGCGTCTCTGCTGATCAGCGCGACCAAGAGAGCTTAGCACGAGGACAGCCGCGATCTCTAATCGAGATCAGGACTTCTTGCCGAAGCCCTTGAAGCGCTTGTTGAACTTGTCCACGCGGCCTGCGGAGTCCATGATGCGCTGCTTACCGGTGTAGAACGGGTGCGAAGCAGCGGAGATCTCGACGTCGATGACCGGGTAGGTGTTGCCGTCCTCCCACTCCATAGTCTTGTCGGAGGAAGCGGTGGAGCGGGTCAGGACCTTCTCGCCGGAGGAGAGGTCGTTGAAGATGACCGGCTGGTACTGCGGGTGGGCGTCCTTCTTCATGATGGTGTCCTTTTCTTGTGCCGCTGGTCTTCGCTGAGCAGACTCGGTCTGAGGCGAAGCCGCCAGAAGCTGTAGGAGATGGAAGTTTCAGGCACAGATGTGCCAGCGATCTACTGTATCAGACCGGTCAGACCCAGCCGAAGAGGTTGTTGAGCATGACGGCCAGCGCCACCAGGCCCAGCGTCACGATGACAGTGCGCAGCACCACCGGTGACAGACGGCGCCCGACCCAGGCACCGATCAGCCCACCCACGGTGGAGCCCACTGCGATGATCAGCACCACTCCCCAGAGGATCACGCGGTCGTCGGGCTCTCGGATCAGGAAGTCGACGATGACGTAGCTGATCGCAGCGGTCAGGTTCACCACGGCCACCAACAGGTTCTTCACGCCGTTGGCCTGTTGGATGTTCGCCGCCAGGAAGATGCCGAGGATGGCCATGAGCAGGATCCCCTGGGCGGCCACGAAGTAGCCGCCGTAGATCCCGGCGAGGAAGACCAGCAGGGTTAGCACCAGGCCCACTGCCGGCATCGAGGGCGACTTCCTCTCCTCTGAGACATCGCGTTCCTCGCCCTCTTCGGCATCCATCGGCTGCTCACGGCGGGCCGCGCGGGCCTTCACCCAGCGGGAGAGCCGGGGCTGCAGGATGACGAAGGCCAGCGAGATGATGATCAGGACCGGAGCGGCACGGCCGAAGACCTCCTCCGGCAGCGTGATCAGCAGCGTGGCGCCGATGACGCCGCCCACCAGCGACGCCGGGATCAGCTTGGCCAGAATGCTCCTGACCTGCCGGATCTCCCGCCGATAGCCCCAGGCCCCGGTGAAGTTTCCGGCGATCAGACCCATGGCGTTGGAGACGGTGGCCGAGACGGGAGGCACACCCATCGCCACCAGCACCGGGAAGGTCACCAGCGTCCCGGAGCCGACCACCGTGTTGATCGCACCGGCCCAGATGCCGGCCAGCAGCACCAGAAGCAGCGCCCCCAGGCCGAGGCCGTTCAGACTGAAATCGAGAAGAGCGTCCATGAAACTACTGTTTCATAAAAGCGCTGTAGCGGCCCGAACGTTCCACCAGGTCCAGCGGCATGTCAAAGGTTCTCGAGAGGTTCTCAGCGGTCAGCGTCTCGCCCATCGGCCCAGCGCTGACGACCTGCCCGTCACGCAGGAGCAGCACATGGGTGAAGCCTTGAGGGATCTCCTCCAAGTGATGGGTCACCAGCACGGAGGTCGGCGCATCCTCCCACGCGACCAGCTCAGCCATCGAAGCCACCAGGGACTCACGGCCGGCCAGGTCCAGTCCGGCACCGGGTTCGTCGAAGAGCAGCAGCTCCGGGTCGGTCATCAGCGCACGAGCGATCTGCACACGCTTGCGCTCCCCCTCCGAGAGGGTGGAGAAGGGGCGATCGAAGACCGTGCCCACTCCCCACGTGTTGAGCAGGTCGAAGGCGCGGCGCTCGTCGAGCCTCTCGTAGTCCTCGCGCCAGCGTCCGGTGACTCCGTAGGCCGCGGTGACCACCGCATTGAGCGCCGTCTCACGCGGTGGAATGGTGTTGGCCACCGCATTGGAGCAGAAGCCGATCCTCGGACGCAGCTCGAAGACGTCCACCGCGCCGAGCGTCTCCTCCAACACGGAGACGCTGCCGGAGGTGGGGAACATCTGAGCCGCCGCCAGCTGCATCAGGGTGCTCTTTCCGGCCCCGTTGGGACCCATTACCACCCAGCGCTCATCGGCGCCCACGGTCCAGGAGACGTCATCGAGCAGAAGCTTGCGGCCACGGCGCACGGTGGCATGTCGGATATCGAGCACTGAACTCATGCGGATAACACTATCGAAGAGTCGATGCCGCTCATGCCGAACCCACCGGCCGCTGAGGCTATAGGGTGGTCCGGTGATGACCCACTCTCCTGATCTGCCCGCCGGGACGGTCGCGATGCTGGCGGCCGAACACCTCGACGCTGCGCTGATGCGTTCGCTGACCAAGGAGTTCGAACGCCGAGGCGCCGTCCACAGTGTGGAGCTGCGCGAGGTCGCCCTGCGCGAGACCGACGGCGCCGACGGCACCGCCCAGGCGGTGCGGTGGTCCGTGACGTTGGATGACGCCGACGACTCCTTCGGCTCCCAGCTCATCGAGGCCCTGTTCGAGGACGCAGTCGGGATCCTCGCCGAGACCAACGGTGGCCCCGAGCACGTCACCTCCACCGTCCTGCCCGTCCAGCACCGACCGGCCCCCGACTCCGGCGCGGCGCTGCTGATGGACGTCGACTCCACGCTGATCGACCAGGAGGTCATCGAGCTTCTGGCCCGCCACGCCGGCCGCGAGGCCGAAGTCGCCGCGGTCACCGAACGCGCCATGCGCGGCGAGCTGGACTTCACCCAGTCCCTCCATGCCCGGGTGGCCACGCTGGAGGGACTGCCCAGCTCGGTCATCGATGCCGCCGTGGACGCCGTCACCCCCACACAGGGCGCCCACGCGCTGATCGGCGCCTTCGCCGCCAAAGCATGGCCCGCCTACGCCGTCTCCGGAGGCTTCCTCCAGGTCCTCGAGCCGCTGGCCGGCCGATTGGGCCTGGCCGGCTTCCACGCCAACGATCTCAGCATCGATCAGGGCGCGCTGGCCGGGACGGTGGAGGGCGCGGTGGTCGACCGCGCGGCGAAGAAGGAATACCTGCTGGCCCGCTGCGCTGAGCACGGCCTGCAGCCCCACCAGGTCGTGGCGATCGGCGACGGCGCCAACGACCTCGACATGGTCACCGCCGCCGGCGTCGGCGTCGCGTTCTGTCCCAAGCCCGCACTGGCCGAACAGGCGGACCTGGTCATCAGGCATCGTTCGCTGGAGCTCGTCGCTCTGGCGCTGGGTCTCTAGAGGAGGGATTCAGCTCCCGGCCGCAGCGCTGTGAGCCTTCGGCAATCTCCTGATCATGGGAGAGAAATAGGCTCATCGGCGGTAGGCTGAGGAACAGCGTGGTACAACGATGTGCACGATCCTCGTTGTCAACTGTCACACATTCATTTGGAGGAAACTCAGTGACCGATCAAGCCGTATTCACCGACCTGGACAAGCGCGCGGTCGACACGCTGCGCGTGCTGGCCGCAGACGCCGTGGAGAAGGTCGGCTCCGGCCACCCCGGTACGGCGATGTCGCTGGCCCCGGCCGCCTACCTGCTCTTCCAGAAGGTCATGAAGCATGACCCCTCGGATCCGACGTGGATCGGCCGCGACCGTTTCATCCTCTCCCCCGGTCACACCTCACTGACCCTCTATCTGCAGCTCTACTTCTCCGGATACGGCCTGGAGCTCGACGACATCAAGGCCCTGCGCACCTGGGACTCCAAGACCCCGGGCCACCCCGAGTACGGCCACACCGACGGCGTCGAGATCACCACCGGCCCGCTGGGCCAGGGCCTGGCCTCGGCCGTGGGCTTCGCCTACGGCCAGCGCCGCTTCCGCGGACTGCTCGATGCCGAGGCTGCCGCTGGCGAGTCTCCCTTCGACCACAACGTGTGGGTCATCGCCTCCGACGGCGATCTGCAGGAGGGCGTCACCTCTGAGGCCTCCTCGCTGGCCGGGCACCAGGAGCTGGGCAACCTCAACGTCATCTGGGACGACAACAAGATCTCCATCGAGGACGACACCGACATCGCCTTCACCGAGGACGTCCTGGCCCGCTATGAGGCCTACGGCTGGCACGTCCAGCGGGTGGACTGGCTGAAGACCGGCGACTACGCCGAGGATGTCGAGGAGCTCTCCCGCGCCCTCGACGCCGCCAAGGCCGAGACCTCCAAGCCCTCACTGATCGCGCTGCGGACTGTGATCGGCTGGCCGGCCCCCACCAAGCAGAACACCGGCGGGATCCACGGCGCCAAGCTCGGCGGCGAGGAGCTCGAGGGCCTGAAGACGGCACTGGGCTTCGACCCCGAGCAGCACTTCCACGTGGACGATGAGGTCATCGCCCACGCACGGGAGATCAAGCAGCGAAGCCTCGAGACCCGTCAGGAGTGGGAGAAGGGATTCCAGGCCTGGCGCGAGGCCAACCCGGAGTCCGCCGAACTCTTCGACCGCCTCTCCGAGGGCCGGCTGCCCGAGGGCTGGGAGTCCGAGCTTCCGGAGTTCCCCGCCGGCGAGGCCGTCGCCACCCGTGCGGCCTCCGGCAAGGTGCTCAACGCCGTCGCCGAGGTGCTGCCCGAGCTCTGGGGCGGCTCCGCCGACCTGGCCGGTTCGAACAACACCATCCTCTCCGGCTCCCCGTCCTTCGTGCCGAGCGATCGCTCCACCGATAAGTTCGAGGGCAACCCCTACGGACGGAACCTGCACTTCGGCATCCGCGAGCATGCCGCCGCGGCCATCACCAACGGCATCCAGCTCTCCGTTCCGCTGCGCACCTACAACGGCACCTTCCTGATCTTCTCCGACTATCAGCGCCCCGCCGTCCGGCTGGCCGCACTGATGGGCGTGGGATCGATCTTCGTCTGGACCCACGACTCCATCGGTCTGGGCGAGGACGGTCCGACCCATCAGCCGGTCGAGCAGCTGACCAGCCTGCGCGCCATCCCGAACCTGGACGTGGTCCGCCCCGGCGACGCCAACGAGGTGGCTGTGGCCTGGCGCGAGGTCCTCAAGAGCTCCGAGCGGCCTGCCGGCCTGGCCCTGACCCGCCAGGGCATCGCCACCTTCGCCCGCGGAGCCGGAGAGGCCACCGCCACCGAGTTCGGCTCGGTCGAGGGTGCGGCCAAGGGCGCCTATGTCCTGGCCGAAGCGGTCCGGGACGGCGCCGTGGTGACCCCCGACGTCGTGCTGATCGCCACCGGATCCGAGGTGGAGTTGGCCGTCGAGGCCCGCGAATCCCTCGCCGAGGAGGGCGTGGCCGCCCGCGTGGTCTCCGCCCCCTGCCTGGAGTGGTTCGATGGGCAGGATGCCGACTACCGCGAGAAGGTCATCCCGTCCTCGGTGAAGGCACGCGTGGCCGTGGAGGCAGGGCACCCGATGACCTGGTACCGCTACGTCGGCGACGCCGGCCGTGTGGTCGGTCTCGACCACTTCGGCGCCTCGGCCGACTACAAGACCCTCTACAAGGAGTTCGGCATCACCTCCGAGGCCGTGGCCGCCGCGGCTCAGGAGTCCATCGCTGCGGCCTCCTGACTCCGGTCAGACACGGCCGCGCCAGAACTCAGATCTCGGAACAGGAGAACACTCCATGACTGCAAACCCGAACACCCAGGCCCTCTCCGATGTGGGCGTCTCCATCTGGCTCGACGATCTGTCCCGCGAGCGGCTGAACTCCGGCTCGCTGGCTCAGCTCATCGAGACCCACAACGTGGTCGGTGTGACCACCAACCCCACGATCTTCGAGTCCGCCCTCCAGAACGGCGAGGCCTATGAGCAGCAGCTCGCAGAGCTGGCGGCCAAGGGCGCCGACGCCGAGCAGGCGGTCTTCGAGATCACCACCTCTGATGTGCGCGAGGCCTGCGACGTCTTCGCCGGAGTCCACGCCGCCACCGACGGCGTGGACGGCCGCGTCTCCATCGAGGTGGACCCACGCATGGCTCGCGACGCCGACGCGACGATCGCTGAGGCCAAGCGTCTCTACGACGCAGTGGGCCGTGAGAACGTGATGATCAAGATTCCCGCCACGGTGGAGGGCATCGAGGCCATCGCCGCGACCCTCGCCGAGGGCATCAGCGTCAACGTGACCCTGATCTTCTCGCTGGAGCGCTACCGCGCGGTCATCAACGCCTTCATGCTGGGCCTGGAGAAGGCCCACGCCGCCGGCCGCGATCTGTCGAAGATCCACTCGGTGGCTTCCTTCTTCGTATCCCGCGTGGACGGCGAAGTCGACAAGCGTCTGGAGCTGGCCGCGGAAGAGGGCAAGCCCGGCACCGAGAAGCTTCGGAGCCAGGCCGCCATCGCCAACGCCCGCCTGGCCCACCAGATCGCCGGAGAGTCCTTCAGCTCCGAGCGCTGGCAGCTGCTGGCTGATCGCGGTGCCCACCCGCAGCGCCTGCTGCTGGCCTCCACCGGCACCAAGGACCCCAACCTCTCGGACACCCTCTACGTGACGGAGCTGGCCGCAGCGGGAGTGGTGAACACGATGCCGGAGAAGACGCTGAACGCACTGGCCGACCACGGCGAGATCGACGGCGACACCATGACCGACACCTACGTGGAGTCCAACCGGGTCCTCGACGGCATCTCCGCCGCCGGGATCAGCTACCGCGAGGTGGTCGATCACCTGGAGGCTGACGGACTGTCCAAGTTCGACAAGTCCTGGGAAGGCCTGCTCGGAACCATCACCGAGGGCCTCAAGCGCAACGACAGCTGAGGCTGTCCGCTCTGTACGGTGCCCCGTCCCTGCTCGCCGCGCAGCGTGCCGGGGCACCGGTCAGGGCTGACAGCCTGACCCTTCACCCGAAAGGATGCACAGATCATGAGTTCGCTTTCGCTGAGCCTCCGCGGCGCCGCCCGCGAAGCCGCCGACCATCACGTCCCGGGACTGGTGGATCACGAGTTCGCCTCACGGCTGGCAGCCCAGGACCACACTCTGTGGGGAACCGCCGCAGAGGACGAGGCTTCGAAGCGTCTGGGCTGGGTGAGCCTGTTCGAGGACTCCCGCTCCCTGCTCCCCCGCATCGCCGCACTGCGTGAGGAGCTCGCCGCAGAGGGCGTGGACCGCGTGGTCCTCGCCGGCATGGGCGGCTCCTCCCTGGCGCCCGAGGTCATCTGCGCCACAGACGGCGTGGAGCTGACCGTCCTGGACTCCACCGATCCGCAGCAGGTCGCCGCCGTGATCTCCGAATCCCTGGAGCGCACCGTGCTGGTGGTCTCCTCCAAGTCCGGCTCCACCGTGGAGACCGATTCCCAGCGGCGCATCGTCCAGCAGGCTCTGAGCGAAGCCGGCATCGACGCCCAGGCCCGCACCGTGGTGGTCACCGACCCGGGCTCACCGCTGGCCGAGCAGTCCGCCGAGGCCGGAGTCCGCGCCATCTTCGAGGCCGACCCGAGCGTGGGCGGGCGCTACTCCGCCCTGACCGCGTTCGGCCTGGTCCCGGCCGGACTGGCCGGTGCCGACGTCGAGGCTCTGCTGGAGGACGCCGAGGAGACGATGGCCGTGCTGGCCGAGGACGACTCCTCCAACCCTGGCCTGCAGCTGGGATCCGCCATCGGTGGCTCCCTGTCCTCCCGTCCGGACGGAGTGCTGCGCAACAAGCTGGTCATCACTGATGCCGGTTCTCCGCTGGTGGGCCTGGGCGCCTGGATCGAGCAGCTGATCGCCGAGTCCACGGGCAAAGAGGGGACCGGCGTGCTGCCGGTCATCGTCGCCGACGGTGAGCCCGAGCTGCACACCGACGCCGAGGACCTGCTGATCACCCAGATCATCGACGTCGACGCCGAGGACGGCGCTTCGGTGGACGGCGACGACGCCGACACCGTGGTCAGCCCCCACGTGGTGCGCACCGGGGGAAGCCTGGGCGCCCAGTTCATGCTCTGGGAGATCGCCACCGCCGTGGCAGGCTCCCTGCTGGGCATCAATCCCTTCGACCAGCCCGACGTCGAGTCCGCCAAGAAGGCTGCCCGCGGTCTGCTGGACTCTCCCGCACCCGAGACCGCAGAACCGGTGGTCGACGGGGCCGTGGAGATCCGCGTCTCCGGAACAGAGTCTGTGACCGGCCAGACCGTCTCAGAGGTCCTGGGCTCCCTGCTGGAGCAGCTGCCCTCCGACGGCTACCTCGCCGTGATGGCCTATCTGGACCGCATCGCAGAGGCTTCCCTGGAGGAGATCCGGCCGCAGCTGGCCGCTGCGGCCGGCCGGCCCACCACCTTCGGCTGGGGACCGCGCTTCCTGCACTCCACCGGACAGTTCCACAAGGGCGGCCCCCACGTCGGGGTCTTCCTGCAGATCACCGCCGGAGCCGCAGAGGACCTCGAGGTGCCTCAGCGGCCGTTCACCCTGAGCCAGCTGATCTCAGCCCAGGCCGATGGGGACGCACAGGTCCTGGCAGGCCACGGCATGCCTGTGGTCCAGCTTCACCTGAGGGACCGCGCCGCGGGCCTGCAGCAGCTCACCGACGCCGTCGACTCACTTTCCTGAGCAGGAGGAACAAGCCGGATATGAAGAACGGCAACCCGCTGCGCGATCCGCGCGATCGTCGGCTGAACCGGATCGCCGGACCCAGCGCCATGGTGATGTTCGGCGTCACCGGCGATCTGGCACGCAAGAAGCTGCTGCCGGCGATCTATGACCTGGCCAACCGGGGCCTCCTCCCGCCGAGCTTCTCCCTGGTGGGCTTCGGGCGCCGAGAGTGGACCCATGAGCAGTTCGCCGAGGAGGTCCTCGGCCATGTGAAGGCCTCGGCACGCACCGCCTTCGACCAGCGCGTCTGGGACCAGCTCTCTGCCGGTCTGCGCTTCGTCCAGGGCGAGGGCTTCGACGACGATGATGCCTTCGCTCGGCTCGGCGAGACCCTCAAGGAGCTGGAGACCTCCCGCGGCACGCGGGGCAACCACGCCTTCTACCTGTCCATCCCGCCGAACTCCTTCGAAGTGGTCTGCCAGAAGCTGGCCGCCCACGGGTTGGCCTCACGCGATCAGGTGCAGTCGCCGTCGGGCTCTGCCCAGCAGCCCTGGAGCCGCGTGGTCATCGAGAAGCCCTTCGGACATGACCTGGAGTCCGCCCGGGAGCTCAACCGCGTGGTCGAGGAGGTGTTCCCTCCGGATGCGGTCTTCCGGATCGACCACTACCTGGGCAAGGAGACGGTCCAGAACCTGCTGGCACTGCGCTTCGCCAACCAGCTCTTCGAGCCGCTCTGGAACAACCAGCATGTGGATCATGTCCAGATCACCATGGCCGAGGACATCGGCATCGGCGGACGGGCCAGCTACTACGACGGTGTGGGTGCGGCCCGCGACGTCATCCAGAACCACCTGCTCCAGCTCCTGGCGCTGACCGCCATGGAGGAGCCCATCTCCTTCGATGCGGATCATCTGCGTGCTGAGAAGGAGAAGGTGCTGGCCGCGGTGAAGCTGCCGGAGGACCTGGGCGCCGCCTCAGCCCGGGGCCAGTACACCTCCGGCTGGCAGGGCGGGGAGAAGGTGGTCGGCTTCCTCGACGAGGAGGGCTTCAACCCGGAGTCCAAGACCGAGACCTACGCCGCGCTGAAGCTGGACATCAACACACGCCGCTGGGCGGGGGTCCCCTTCTACCTGCGGGCCGGCAAGCGTCTGGGACGTCGAGTGACTGAGATCGCCGTGATCTTCAAGCGCGCTCCCAACCTGCTCTTCCAGGACCACGAGGACGACGAGTTCGGCCAGAACGCCGTGGTCATCCGCGTGCAGCCGGATGAGGGCGCCACCATCCGCTTCGCCTCCAAGGTGCCGGGCACCCAGATGGAGGTCCGTGATGTGACCATGGACTTCGGCTATGGACATGCCTTCACCGAGGACAGCCCTGAAGCCTACGAACGCCTCATCCTGGATGTCCTGCTGGGCGAGCCCCCGCTGTTCCCCCGTCATGAGGAGGTCGAGCTCTCCTGGAAGATCCTTGATCCCTTCGAGGAGCACTGGGAATCCCTGGAATCCCAGCCGGAGCCCTACGCCCCAGGCAGCTGGGGCCCGGATTCCGCCCATGAGCTGCTGGCCCGCGACGGACGCACCTGGCGCAGGCCGTGAGAAAGAGGTCGCAATGATCGTCGACATCCCTGACACCACCACCTCCAAGGTCTCCAAGAAGCTGGCCGAGCTGCGGGAGGACGGCGGCGTGGTCGCCCTCACCCGTGTGCTGACCCTGGTGATCCTCGCTTCGAGGGACAATGCCGAGCCGGCCATCGCCGCGGCGAACCTCGCCTCCCGCGAACATCCCTGCCGGATCATCGTGCTGGCCTCGGGGAGCTCCTCCGAGGAGACTCGCCTGGACGCCCAGATCCGCGTCGGAGGTGACGCCGGGGCCTCGGAGGTCCTCATCCTCAACGCCGGCGGCGAACTGGCCGAGCAGTCTGAGGCGATGATCTCTGCTCTGCTGCTGCCCGATGCACCCATCGTGGCCTGGTGGGCCGACGAAGTCCCTGAGGATGTCAGCGCCACACCGATCGGTCGCATCGCACACCGCAGGATCACCGACAGTGCCATGGCGGCCGCGCCGGTGGCCACCTTGGAACGGCTGGCCCACTCCTACGACGACGGCGACACCGACTTGGCCTGGACCCGTCTGACCAGGTGGCGCATCCAGCTGGCCAGCATCCTGGACTCCATGGACCCCCGCACCGTCACCGCGGTGACGGTGGAGACTCCTCCGGAGCTTCCCAGCGCCGTGCTGCTGGCCGCCTGGCTGCAGAAGTCGCTGGACGTGCCGGTGCGGCTGCACCGCAGCGCCACCGACAACGGGCTCAGCAGCGTGCGTCTGCACCTGAGCGATGACAGCCGCGGCGGCGATGAGATCGTCCTGTCCCGGCCCGTCGGCGACATCGCCTCTCTGCACCTGCCCGACGGTCCGGTGCAGCAGGTTCCGATGCCGCACCGGACGCTGGAGGACTGCCTGGCCGAAGAGCTGCGCCGGCTCGACGCCGACGAGGTCTTCGGTGAGGTGCTCGTCCGCGGTCTGGCCTCCGTGGACCTCACCGTCTGCCGCACCGCGGCCTGACCGCCCCGCACGACCCCCTCCCACAACCTCGGACATGAAGGGTGCAGCCATGCCAGCAGTCAACACCTCCGCCGCAGCTCCGCGCACAGAGATCTATCCGGACAAGGACACTGCGGTCCGCACCGTGGCCGAGCGGCTGCTGGCCGTACTGGTCGATGAGATCCACACCTACGGCGTCGCCCATGCCGCGCTGACCGGCGGAGGGGCCGGCATCGCCGTGCTGGAGCAGCTGCGCCAGCTGGCCGGCACCCCCGGTGTGGAGAAGCCGGACTGGACAAAGGTCCACTTCTGGTGGGGCGATGAGCGTCTGCTTCCCACCGAGGACGGTGAGCGCAACGCCCAGCAGGCCGCCGATGCGCTCACCGATGCACTGGTCTCCGAGCACGGCATGCCCACGGAGAACCTGCACCCCATGCCCAGCTCGGAGGATGCCGCCAGCCCGCAGGTCGGCGCTGAGATGTATGCCGAGCACCTGGCGGCCTTCGCCGAGGCGGACGGACGTTGTGGGCTGGCGCTGCCGCGGTTCGCCGTGATCCTGCTGGGAGTGGGCCCCGACGGTCATATCGCCAGCCTCTTCCCCGGCAAGGAGTCACTGGAGGTCACCGGACGCACCACCGTCGGCGAGGAGGACTCCCCCAAGCCTCCTCCGCCGCGCGTCTCGCTGACCTTCGATGCCATCCACACCGCCGAGCGCGTATGGATGGTGGTCACCGGCGAGGACAAGGCCGAGGCTGCCGGTCTGGCCTTCCGCGAGGAGACCGCGGTGGAGCAGATCCCCGCCAAGAACGCCCGCGGTACCGCCGAGACCATCTGGCATCTGGACAGGCCCGCCGCCGCTCAGCTCTGAGCGAGTTCATCCCCTCCTCAGTCCGGTCTCGCCCGCCGGTCACCTCCGGTTCACCTGCCGTCAGCAGAATTGATCGGCACTGCGTGTTACGCGCTCCGCCGGATGAAGAGGGACTATGACACAGACTGTACGACGCCGGGCCGCACTGGGGACCACCGTTCTGGCAGGACTGCTCCTGAGCGCCTGCGGCACCGGCGACGACCGCTCTGAGGCCACCACCATCACGCTCTACACCTCCGAGCCTCAGGAGAAGATCGACGAGCTCCTCGCCGACTTCGCCGAGGTGGAGCCCGATATCGAGGTGGAGGTCTTCCGTGCGGGCACCGGGGATCTGACCGCCCGCCTGGAGACCGATCTCAACGCCGGGGATCCCGGAGCCGACGTCTTTCTGGCCGCCGACGCGCCCACCTTCGAAGGGTTCAAGGAGGATGGTCTCCTCATGGAGCTCGAGCCCGAGGAGCTCGACGCCGTCCCCGAGCAGTGGCAGGACCCCGAGGGACAGTACGTCGGCACCCGGATCATCCCGACTGTCATCGCCCACAACACCGCCGAGTACGACGCCGCCCCGGCCTCCTGGCAGGATCTCACCGACCCCGAGTACGACGGCGAGATCACACTGCCCGATCCCGCGGTCTCCGGGGCTGCCGCCTTCAATGCGGCAGTCTGGTATCTCCAGGACGACCTGGGCGAGGACTGGTTCGACGAGCTCGGCGCCAACGCCCCGGTGATCGCGGAGTCCAACGGCCCGGTGGGCCAGGCCGTGGCCGACGGCAGCCAGCCGGTGGGCATCGTCGTGGACTTCATGATGCGCGACCTGCGCGATGCCGGTTCCCCGGTCGAGGTCTCCTACCCCGAGGAGGGCGTGCCCTATATCTACCAGCCCATCGGGATCTTCCAAGCCACCGAGGAGGCCGAAGCCGCCCAGGCGTTCGTGGACTACGTGATCAGCCAGCGCGGCCAGGAGTACGCCGTGGAGCAGAACTATCTGCCGGTCCGCGACGACGCGGGAAGCCCCGAGGGCGCTCCGGCACTGGACGAGATCACCTTCATGGAGGAGGACCTCTCCGAGATCACTGAGGTCCAGGGCGAGGCGCTGGATGCCTTCGACTCGACCATCGGAGGCTGAACGGAGCCTGCCCGCGCTGGGCCTGATCAATACCGGGCTGTGGCTCTTCTGCCTGGCCGTCGTCCTGGTGCCGCTGGGCACTGTGGCTCTCTACGGGGTGGCCAGCGGGCGCCTCGGAGAGCTCGCCCAGCCGGCGGTCGGCACGGCCGCGTGGAACAGCCTGAGCTCTGCGACGCTCTCCGGCGTTCTGGCGGTCCTCCTCGCGCTGGCGCTGGTGCTGGCCATCGAGCACACACAGCTGCCCGGCCGCACCGCCCTGCGCATTCTGGCACTGAGCCCGCTGCTGATCCCGCCCTTCATCGGTGCGATCAGCTGGATCGGCCTGTTCGGGCCTTCGGGGATGGTCAACAGCGTGGCCGAGGAGCTCTTCGGCGGACCGGTGTGGACCATCTACGGTGGGGACGGCGTGGTTCTGCTGCTGGCGCTGCACTCCTATCCGATCGCCTATCTGCTGCTGACCGCCGCCCTCGCTCGCATTCCTGCTGAGCTGGAGGAGGCCGCTCGAGCCTCAGGTGCCGGGTCCCGGCGCGCGCTGGTCCACATCACCCTGCCGCTGCTCCGCCCTGCCCTGGTGTCCTCCTTCATCCTGGTCACGGTCTCGAATCTGGCCGACTTCGGCATCCCCGCGCTGGTGGGAGGACCCCAGCGTTACGAGACGCTGGCGACGATCGCCTACCGCTTCGTGCGCTCGGGCACTGTGGAGAACCCCGTGGAGCTGGCGGCCTGCGTCGGCGTCGTGCTGCTGATCATCGTCGCGCTGGGGATGCTGCTGATCCGGCGCTTCTCCCGGGCCTCCTACTCCCTGGAGCCCTCGAGCTCCCGACCCGCGCCGCTGACGCTGAAGCGGCCCTGGGCGCTGGGTGGGATCACCT
This sequence comes from Nesterenkonia lacusekhoensis, assembly GCF_017876395.1. Classification (NCBI taxonomy): domain Bacteria; kingdom Bacillati; phylum Actinomycetota; class Actinomycetes; order Micrococcales; family Micrococcaceae; genus Nesterenkonia; species Nesterenkonia lacusekhoensis. Next base: position 1,411,615 of record NZ_JAGINX010000001.1, read on the forward strand.
GGGCGGCTGTCCTGGGGATCACCGCGCTGCCGCTCAGCGCCCTGCTGATCCAGGCTCTGCTGCCTGCGCCGGGAGTGGAGCTGAGCTGGGAGAACCTGAGTCTGGACAACTTCAGATCTGTGCTGGAGAGTCCCTGGGCCTCCGAGGGCGCGCAGCTGAGCGTGACTCTTGCCCTGGGTGCCGCACTGATCACCGGGGTGGCCGGACTGGCCATCGGCACAGTGATGACCCGGACCTCGCTGCCCGGACGCGGCCTGCTGCGCAGCGTCTCCCTGCTCCCGCTGGCAGTGCCCGGTCTGATCGGCGCTGTGGGCTGGCTGCTTCTGGCTCCCCATCTGGGCCTCTACAACAGCCCTTGGCTGATCCTGTGGGCCTATGTCATGTCTTTCCTGGCCCTGGTGGTCCAGGCGATCGAGGCCCCGCTGCGCTCCACGTCCGCCGCATTGGAGGAGGCTGCACGCGTCAGCGGTGCCTCAGCGCTGCGCGCCTTCAGCGATGTCTCGGTCCGGCTGGCTCTGCCCGCTGCCGCTGCCGGGGCTCTGCTCGTGCTGCTGACCGCGGTGCGCGAGCTGACCATCTCTGCATTGCTGTTGGCTCCCAACGCCCAGACCCTCGGTGTGGCGATCTTCAACCTGCAGCAGGCCGGCTCCTACGGCTCCGCAGCCGCGCTGTCCGTGCTGGTGACCGTGGCCGGTCTGCTGGGCATGGGCCTGGTCACCCGCCGTCTGCACACCCGATGAGAGGAATCCGAGGATGAGTTCAGTCCGCTTCGACGCCGTCGACGTGGTCTTCGACGACGGCCACCGCGCGTTGGACTCGGTGAGTCTGGAGATAGCCGACGGAGAGATCATCGCGCTGGTGGGCCCCTCCGGCTCCGGCAAGACGACTCTGCTGCGCAGCCTGGCCGGCTTCCTGCGTCCCAGCGGTGGGACGATCAGCATCGACGGGCAGGTGCTCTCCTCCCCCAGGCACAGCACGGCTGTGGAACAACGTGGGCTGGGCATGGTCTTCCAACAGCATGCCCTTTGGCCCCATATGAAAGCGGCGGAGAACATCGGGTATCCGCTCCGTCTGGCCGGAGTCCGCCGAGCCGAGCGCCGTGCTCGGGTCGAGGAGTCTCTGGAGATGGTGGGCCTGGCCGGAATGGGCGGCCGCAGGCCCGATCAGCTCTCCGGCGGGCAGCGGCAGCGTGTGGCCCTCGCCCGTGCCATCATCCACCAGCCTCGCGTGCTGCTGTTGGATGAGGCGCTCTCCGCCTTGGACGAGCCGCTGCGCGCCTCGCTGCGGGCCCAGCTGCAGTCCATGTCCAAACGGCTGGGACTCACCGTCGTCCATGTGACCCATGACCGCGCCGAGGCGCTTGCGGTCGCCGATCGGATCGTGGTCCTGGATCATGGACGCGTCCAACAGATCGGAGGCCCGGAGGAGGTGATGGAGCGGCCGGCCTCAGGCTTCGTGGCCCAGTTCCTGCAGGACGCCGCGCTGCTCGGTGGCGAGCTGCACTCCGAAGGGTTCCGCTGCGAGCAGCTGGGGCTGGAGGTGCCGCGGCAGAGGATCTCCCGTCCGCAGCGGGACAGCGAGACAGAGGCCGCGGGCGCATGCGTCGGAGAGCTGGCTGTGGCCCCGCACCATGTGCTCCTCTCCCCTGCCGAGGGTGACGAGGCCCGAGGGGCTGAGGCAGACGTGGTCTCGAGCCTGTACGGCCGGCACGTCCACGAGGTGGAGGTCAGCTGGGCGGGTCGACGGCTGCGCGGCGAGACGGTGGGTTGGCGCCCCGCCCCTGGTGATCGGGTGCGGGCAGAGGTGATCGGCGGGGTGTTCTACCCCGCCGGATCGGGTGAGGAGGTCTCAGGCGGAGACTTGGATGAGCAGTCCCAGCGCGACCACGATCAGGCCCCAGAGGATCCCCAGGGTGATGGTGAGCCGGTTGAGGTTCCGCTCGGCGACGCCCGAGGATCCCAGTGACGAGGTCACGCCGCCGCCGAACATGTCAGACATGCCGCCGCCGCGGCCCTTGTGCAGGAGGATCAGCAGGATCAGCATCAGGCTGATCAGGGCCAGGGTGACCTGGAGTGCGATGGACAGTGCGGTCACAGCGACCTTTCGTGACGACTAGCGGGAGAAGAACCGGGTACCAGGATAACGCCTCGCGCAGAGCGAGGCGTCATCCCGGCGCCGGTCGGACTCACTCCGTGACGAGATGCTTCTCGAAGGAGACGATGTTGGCGAACTCTTCGGCCTCCAGGCTTGCGCCGCCCACCAGGGCGCCGTCGACATCGGGGCCCTGGAGGATGGAGGCCACGTTCTTGGCCTTGACGGAGCCGCCGTAGAGGATCCGGATGCTCTCGGCGAACTCCTGGGAGTAGAGCTCAGCGAGCTTGGCGCGGATGGCCGCCGACATCTCCTGAGCGTCCTCCGGGCCGGCGACCTTGCCCGTGCCGATGGCCCAGACGGGCTCATAGGCCACGATCAGCTCGGAGAGCTCCTCTGCGGAGAGGCCCTTCAGGGCCTCAGCCAGCTGGGCCAGCGTGTGCTCGATGTGCTGACCGGACTCGCGGATCTCCAGGCCCTCGCCCACGCAGAGCATGGGAGCCAGTCCATGACGCAGCGCCGCACGGATCTTGGAGTTGAGCAGCTCGTCGGTCTCTGCGTGGATCTCGCGGCGCTCCGAATGGCCGATGAGCACCTGGCCGCAGCCCAGCTTGTTCAGGAACTGGCCGGAGATGTCGCCGGTGTAGGCGCCGGAGTCCTGGTCCGAGAGGTCCTGGGCGCCGTAGTCGATCCTGAGCTTGTCCCCGGCGACCAGGGTCTGGACTCCGCGCAGATCGGTGAACGGAGGGAACACCGAGACCTGCACGCGGTCATAGTCGTGGCCCGCGTCGTCCAGGGTCCATGCCAGCTTCTGGACCAGGGCGATGGCCTGCATGTGGTCCATGTTCATCTTCCAGTTGCCGGCGATCAGCGGGCGACGGACGAACGTCCCGTCCTTCTGGGTGGTCATATCAGGATGTCCTTCCGTAGTGTTCAGGCAGTGAGGGCGTCGATGCCGGGCAGGTCCTTGCCCTCGAGGTACTCCAGGCTGGCACCGCCGCCGGTGGAGATGTGGCCGAAGGCCTCCTCGTCGAAGCCGAGGGTGCGCACCGCCGCTGCGGAGTCGCCGCCGCCGACCACGGTGAAGCCCTCGGTCTCGGTGAGCGCCTGAGCGATCGCGACAGTGCCTCCGGCGAAGGCCTCCATCTCGAAGACGCCCATGGGGCCGTTCCAGAAGATCGTCTTGGAGGCCCTGATCTGTTCGGCGAAGGTCCGCGCAGTCTCCGGACCGATGTCCAGACCCAGCGCCTCGGCACCGTGCTTGCCGGTCTCCAGCTCACCCACCGGCAGCACCTCATGCTCGGCGTCGGGGGCGAAGGAGGCGGCCATGACGATGTCGGTGGGGAGGATCAGCCGGCAGCCGCTCTCCTCGGCCAGCTTCACGAAGCCCTTCGCCGTGTGGAGCTTGTCCTCCTCCACCAGGGACTTTCCGATCTCGTAGCCCATCGCCTTGGCGAAGGTGAAGACCATGCCGCCGCCGATCAGCAGGGCATCAGCCTTGGGGATCAGATTCTCGATCACGGCGAGCTTATCGGAGACCTTGGATCCGCCGAGGACCACAGTGTAGGGGCGCTCAGGGGACTCGGTGAGCCGCTGCAGGACCTTCAGCTCCGTGGCCACCAGGTCACCCTGATAGGCCGGAAGCTGCGCGGCGATGTCGTAGACCGAGGCGTGCTTGCGGTGCACGGCCCCGAAGGCGTCGTTGACGTAGGCACCGCCCTCGCCGACCAGCGCGGCCAGTTCGGAGGCCAGCTCCTGGCGCTCGGCATCGTCCTTGGAGGTCTCACGGGGGTCGAAGCGCACGTTCTCCAGCAGCAGGATCTCGCCCTCGGCGAGGGATTCCGCGCCGGAGGCGGCAGACTCGCCCACCAGGTCCTCGGCCCGACGGATGGAGACATCGGTCAGCTCATCCATGCGGGCGGCCACCGGGGCCAGGGAGAACTCCGGGGTGGGCTCGCCCTTGGGCCGACCGAGGTGAGCGGTGACGATGACCTTGGCGCCGGCGGCGGCCAGCTTCTCCAACACCGGCAGAGAGGCACGGATGCGGCCGTCGTCGGTGACGATTCGGGTGCCGTCCTCCTCCGCGAGCGGGACGTTGAGGTCCGAGCGGACCAGAACTGTACGGCCGGAGATCCCGGCCTCGATCAGGGCATCGAGCGTATTGCTGGCAGTCATCGTTCGCGAGCTTCCCTTCACATCGCTTCGCGCTGAGCCGGGACCCCGGCTCGCTTTCCTACACATTACCAATCACAAGAGACAGAAGAGGTGCCCCGGACCGCAGCCCGGGACACCCCGCTGTGTCACGCCGTCACAGGCGCTGTGGCCGACTCGCTCAGAGCTTGCCGCCGACGTAGGAGGCCATCTCCACCAGACGGGAGGAGTAGCCGTACTCGTTGTCGTACCAGGAGAAGACCTTGACGGTGTTGCCGATGACCTTGGTCAGCGGTGCGTCGAAGATGCTGGCGTGCGGGTCGCCGACGATGTCGGTGGAGACGATCGGGTCCTCGTTGTAGGACAGGACGCCCTTCAGCGAACCCTCGGCCGCCTTCTTGAAGGCTGCGTTGACGTCTTCTGCGGTGACCCCGTCCTTCTCGACGGTCACCGTCAGGTCCGTGCCGGATCCGGTGATGGTGGGCACGCGCACGGCGAATCCGTCCAGCTTGCCGTCGATCTCCGGCAGGACCAGCCCGATGGCCGCTGCGGCACCGGTGGAGGTGGGCACCATGTTCACGCCTGCTGCGCGGGCACGGCGTGCATCGCTGTGCGGTGCGTCGTGCAGGCGCTGGTCACCGGTGTAGGCGTGGATGGTGGTCATCAGGCCCTCGACGATGCCGAACTCGTCGTTGAGGACCTTGGCCAGCGGCGCCAGGCAGTTGGTGGTGCAGGAGGCGTTGGAGATGACCGTGTGGTTCTCGGCGTCGTAGGTCTCCTCGTTGATACCCAGCACGAAGGTGCCGTCCACGCCCTTGGCCGGAGCGGAGACGATGACCTTCTTGGCACCGGCCTCGAGGTGCTTGCCTGCGGCCTCCTTGGTGGTGAAGAAACCGGTGGACTCGATGACGATGTCCACATCCAGCTCGCCCCAGGGCAGGTTGGCCGGGTCGCGGTCCGAGAGCAGCCGGATCTTCTTGTCTCCGACCACCAGGTGCTCACCGTCCAGCGAGACGTCCTGAGGGAAACGGCCCAGCACGGAGTCGTACTTGGTCAGGGTCACCAGAGCCTTCGGGTCGGTGAGGTCGTTGATGGCCACCAGCTCCAGCTCGGAGTTCTGGTCTTCCAGCACACGCAGGACGTTGCGGCCGATGCGCCCGAAACCGTTGATCGCGATCTTTGTCGCCATATGTTCCCTTTCGTTTTGCCTCAAGACATGCGTTGGGGATCAGCAGGACGGCTTGTGCCGTGCCCACTGACCCCCAACAACATCGTTGTTCTCAGGTTGCCTGTAGAACGCAGTTTTTATTTATCGCACACTATTCTGTCACGTCGATCAAGGCGTGACCAGCTTGCCCGCGCCGGAGCGGGCCGAGTCGAAGCGGGAGGCCACGTCGTCCCAGTTGACGATGTTCCAGAAGGCCTTGACGTAGTCCGGCTTCACGTTCTGGTAGTCCAGGTAGAAGGCGTGCTCCCACATGTCCAGCATCAGCAGCGGGGTGGTGGCCACCGGCACACCGTTCTGCTGGTCGTAGAACTGCTCGATCACCAGGTTGCCGCCGATGGGCTCGTAGGCGAGGATCGCCCAGCCGGAGCCCTGGATGGTCAGCGCGGCCTGGGTGAACTGCGCCTGGAACTTCTCGAAGGAGCCGAAGTACTCGTCGATGGCTGCGGCAAGCTCACCTTCGGGACGGCCCTGACCGTTGGGGGTCAGGTTCTTCCAGAAGATGGAGTGGTTGGTGTGACCACCCAGGTTGAACTGCAGGTTCTTCAGCAGCAGCGGAGTGGAGGCGTAGTCCTCCTTCTCGCGGGCCTCGGCCAGCTTCTCCAGCGCGGTGTTGGCGCCGCCCACGTAGGTGTTGTGGTGCTTGGAGTGGTGCAGCTCCATGATGCGGCCCGAGATGTGGGGCTCCAGAGCGCCATAGTCGTAGTCGAGTTCCGGAAGGGTGTACTCAGCCATGATCTTCCTCCTTGTGAGATGAGTTCCGCACCTCATCCTATGCCCAGAGGCAGATGGCATAAAGACCGCTACGGACTATGAACCCAGTGTTCACCCAGGGATGAAGTCACCTGTGCCGAGAGCCTCCGGCCAGAGACTCAGTTCTCCAGCATGTCGGGGGTGACATTGGCCTCCGTGCCCGGAATCTCCAGATCAGAAGCCTTCTTATCCGCCATGGCCAGCAGTCTGCGGATCCGGCCGGCGATGGCGTCCTTGGTCATCGGCGGCTCAGCCAGTCGGCCCAGCTCATCCAGCGAAGCCTGCTTATGGGCCAGGCGCAGCTCTCCGGCGTACTTCAGGTGATCCGGGACGTCCTCGCCGAGGATCTCCAGAGCCCGCTCCACCCGCGCACCTGCTGCGACAGCGGCCTGGGCCGAACGGCGGAGGTTGGCGTCGTCGAAGTTGGCCAGACGGTTGGCGGTGGCGCGGACCTCCTTGCGCATCCGACGCTCCTCCCAGACCAGCAGCGTCTGGTGAGCACCCATGCGGGTCAACAGCTGGGCGATGGAGTCTCCGTCCCGGATGACCACCCGGTCCACGCTGCGCACTTCGCGCGCCTTGGCCGTGATGCCCAGGCGCCGGGCGGAGCCGACCAGGGCCAGTGCGGCCTCGGGACCGGGGCAGGTCACCTCCAGCGAGGAGGAGCGGCCGGGCTCGGTGAGCGAACCATGGGCCAGGAATGCTCCCCGCCAGACGGCGACGGCGTCAGCCACCGACCCGTTGACGATGACGGAGGGAAGCCCCCGCACGGGGCGGCCGCGGGCATCCAACAGGCCCGTCTGACGCGCCAGGGTCTCGCCCTCGCGCACGACACGGACCACATAGCGGGAGCCCTTCTTCAGTCCGTTGCCCGAGACCACGATGATCTCGCTGTCGTGGCCATAGACCTCTGCGACGGCGGCACGCAGGCGGCGCGCCGAGGCGGCGTGGTCGAGTTCGGCCTCGATGACGATGCGCCCGGAGATGATGTGCAGCCCGCCGGCGAAGCGGAGCATCGAGGAGACCTCTGCCTTCCGCTCGGAGGTGGTCTCCGCCTCTTGGCGGGAGAGCTCTTCCTTGACCGATTCGGTCAGCGCCATGTGATCGATCCCCTGAGTCTTCCGGTTGTGTCAGCCCCGCTATGCTACTGGATTCCCCGATGGGAGTCTCAATGCCCTGTTCCAGGGTTCTCCCAGCTGCTGCAGAGCCTGGTCAGCTGTTGAACACCTCATGGAGCGCCATCGCCAGGCGCAGCGGGTCATGGACGTCGGGACGATCCGTCGAGCGGACCTCCTGATAGACGACCTGGGCTCCGATCTGTGCGGCGACCTCTTGGAACTCCTCCCTCTCAGACTGCTTCACCGACTCCGGGTCGGCCAAGACCCGGTCGATCCGGATCTGTGGGGCGTAGTGGTGCAGCACACGGAGATGGTCCGCCGGAGACATGCCTGCCGTCTCGTCGGTCTCCGCGATGAGGTTCATCACGATACATCGCTTGGCCTCGGTCTCATACAGCGCAGTCCGCATATCCTCCAGCAGCAGATGCGGCAGCACAGAGGTGTACCAGGACCCCGGACCGAAGACCACCCAGTCGCTGAGTTCGATGGCGCTGACCGCCTCCACACAGGCCTGCGCCTGGGCCGGGTGGATCTCCACATCGGAGAGCCGACCCATCCGCCCCGCCTTGGCGAGTTCCACCTGGGATCCGATGCGCACCGGAGCGCCATCCTCCTCCCCCGGCTCGGTACGCTCGTGGACCGGAGGGTGGACCAGACCCGACATGGTCAGCGGCTGGCGCGACATGGGCAGCACCTGGCCGCGGGCTCCGAGGAGCGCACCCGCCCAGCGCAGCCCGTCCACGGGGTCCCCGATCAGCTCCCAGAGGGCCACGATCAGCAGGTTGCCCATCGCGTGATCGTCCAGACTTCCGGTGACCCCGTCCCGGGAGCGGAAGCGGTGCTGCATGACCTGGGCCCAGGTCCGGCCCCATTCGGTGTCATCGCAGAGCGCGGCCAGCGCCATCCGGAGATCGCCCGGTGGCAGCACGTCCATGTCCTGGCGGATCCGGCCGGAGGAGCCGCCGTCGTCGGCCACCGTGACGATGGCGGTCAGATGTTCGGCAGCGATGATGCGCAGCGCCGCAAGCGTGGCGGAGAGGCCATGGCCTCCGCCGAGGGCCGCGACCCGGAAGACGGATTTCTTCACGCCTCACTCCCGTCCGAGGTCCCGGTGCACCGTATTGACCGTGACGTGAGGCAGCTGGTCCAGACGGCGGGCGAGCTCCTCCGAGATCGCCACCGAGCGGTGCTTGCCTCCGGTGCACCCCACCGCAAGGGTGGCGTAGTGCTTGTTCTCCCGGCGGTAGCCCTCCAGCACCGGCAGCAGAGCTTCGACGTAGCGGTCCACGAATTCGCCGGCACCCTGGTTCTCCAGCACATAGTCCCGGACCTCATCGTCCTGGCCGGTCAGCGGACGCAGCTCAGGAACCCAGTGCGGGTTGGGGATGAAGCGGACGTCGGCCACGAAGTTCGCATCGGCGGGCACACCGTACTTGAAGCCGAAGCTCATGACGTTCAGCCGCAGCTGGACGGGGCCGTCGGCGGCGAAGAGCTCATTCATCGCGTGGGCCAGGCCGTGGACGTTGAGCGAGGTGGTGTCCACGACCACTTCGGCTCCGGCTTTGATCTCCTGGAGCAGATCGCGTTCTGCTGTGATCCCGTCCAGGATGCGCCCGGAGCCCTGCAGCGGATGAGGCCGGCGGCCCTGTTCGAAGCGCCGGACCAGCAGCTCGTCGGAGGCGTCCAGGAAGAGCATGCGGTAGTGGATGCCGGAGGCCTTCACCTGGGCCAAGGCGTCCTGAATGTTGCTGAACAGGCCGCGGCTGCGCACATCGAGGACGACGGCGAGCTTCTCCACCGAACCGGGGTGCCGGGCGATGATGTCCATCATGGTGGTGATCAGCTCCGGCGGGAGCCCCTCCACCACGTACCAGCCCATGTCTTCCAGCGCGTGAGCTGCGGTGGTGCGCCCCGCCCCGGACATCCCGGTGAGGATCAGAAGTTCGTTCTCCGGAGGCTTCACCGGGGTCAGGGCATCACCATTACTCATAGGGAGACCTTATCTATTCCTGCTGCAGGTGGTCGAGAATCTTCTGCGCCGTCGCCGCACCGATGCCGGGCACCTCCGCCACCTGCTCAGCAGTGGCCTCGCGCAGCTTGGCCACCGAGCCGAAGTGTTCGACGACGGCAGCACGCCGACTGGGCCCCAGCCCGGGCACATCGTCCAGGGCCGAGGAGGTCATCTGCTGAGAACGCTTGGAGCGGTGATACGCGATGGCGAAGCGGTGGGCTTCGTCGCGGATCCGCTGGAGCATGTACAGCGCCTCGGAGCTGCGCGGCAGCACGAGCGGAAAGTCGTCGTCGGGAAGCCAGATCTCCTCGAGCCGCTTGGCCAGCCCGACCACCGGCATATCGGTGATGCCCAGCTCTTCCAGCGCGGCGGCGGCCGCGTTGACCTGCGGCTGCCCGCCGTCGACCACCACCAACGACGGCGGATAGGCGAAGCGGCCGCGCTCCTCCTCCGCCTCAGGATCCACCTCTCCGGAGAGCTGGGCGGGGTCGCCGGACTCAGCCTGCTCCTTCAGATAGCGGGAGAAGCGCCGCGTGATGACATCGTGCATGGCTGAGGTGTCATCCCGGGCAGCCTCACCCCCGATGGAGAAGCGGCGGTAGTCCTTCTTCTTGGGCAGCCCGTCCTCGAGCACCACCATGGAGGCCACGACGTTGGTGCCTCCGGTGTGCGAGATGTCGAAGCATTCGATGCGCAGCAGGGGCTCCGGGGCCCCGAGGGACTCCTGCAGCTCCCGCAGGGCCGCCGAGCGGGTGGTGATGTCAGAGCTGCGCCGCGCCTTGTGCAGAGCCAGAGCCTGGTCAGCATTCTCATTGACCGTGCCCAGCAGAGAAGCCTTGTCGCCGCGCTGAGGCACGCGCAGATCCACCCGTGCCCCGCGCAGCTGGCGCAGCCAGGTGCTGATCTCCTCGGCGTTCTCCGGCAGCTCAGGCACCAGGACCTCGCGGGGGATCCGCTCAGTGTCCGGGATCGCTCCGTATACCTGCAGGAGCAGCTGCTCGACCATTGCACCGGCGTCGGTCTCCTCCACCTTCTCCACCACCCAGCCGCGCTGGCCGCGGATGCGTCCCTGACGGACGTGGAAGACCTGAGCGGCAGCCTCCAGCTCATCCTCGGCGAAGGCGAAGATGTCGGCGTCGGTGTCCTCGGAGAGCACCACTGCGTTGCGCTCGAAGACGCGGCGCAGCGCTTCCAGATCATCGCGGTACCGGGCTGCATCCTCATAGCGCAGCTCAGAGACCGCGCCCTTCATCTGCTGTTCGATCCGGCGCATATGCGGACCCGGGCGGCCTGCCATGACCTCCACGAATTCCTCGGCCAGTGCACGGTGGTCCTCCTCGGAGATGTTGCCCACGCACGGTGCCGAGCATTTGTCGATGTAGCCCAGCAGGCAGGGACGCCCGGAGGCCTGGGCGCGGCGGAAGACCCCGGCCGAGCAGCTGCGCACCGGGAAGACCCGCAGCATGGTGTCCACCGTCTCGCGGATGGCCTTGGCCGGGTGGAAGGGCCCGAAGTAGCGGACTCCGGGCTTCTTGTCTCCACGCATGACCTGGACCCGCGGGAATTTCTCATTCATCGTGACCGCGAGGTAGGGATAGGACTTGTCATCCCGGTACATGATGTTGAACCGCGGCGTGTGCTGCTTGATCCAGGTGTACTCCAGCTGGATCGCCTCGAGCTCAGAGCCCACGACGGTCCATTCCACCCGCGAGGCGGCGTGGACCATGGCGTGGGTCTTCGGGGGCAGCGAAGCCACCCGTGCGAAGTAGGAGTTCAGCCGGGACCGCAGGTTCTTGGCCTTGCCCACATAGATCACGCGGCCGTGGGGATCCAGGAAGCGGTACACCCCGGGAGAGGTAGGAATCTCTCCCGGCTGGGGACGGTAGGAGGCGGGATCAGCCATCAGTTCAGTCGCCGGCCTCGCTCCCACCGGCCGGCGGGCTGTTGTAACGGTCCACCCGCTCCTGCCCGGAGAGCTCGGCAATGGCGTCCATGATCTGCGCAGTGGCCTGCCGGCGGGCGGGCAGAGGATGCTTCTCCCCCAGCTTCTCGAACCGGAGCGGCTCGCCCACACGCATCTCGAACCGGTGCGGGCGGATGGCCGAGGAGTCCGCGGCCTGCAGATGCTCAGTCCCCTTCAGCCCGACCGGGACCACGGGAAGCCCGGTGGCCACGGCCAGCCAGCCCACCCCGGTCTTGCCCCGGTAGAGCTTCCCGTCACGGCTGCGGGTCCCCTCCGGGTAGATCCCGACGCCGTGACCCCGAGAGGCGATGCGCCCGAGCCCGTGCAGAGCTTCCACAGAGGCGGCTTTGCGGTCACGCTCCACAGGCACCGATCCCACCGACTCGAAGAAGATCTTCATGGCCCGGCCCTTCAGGCCGGGCTGGGTGAAGTACTCAGCCTTGGCGAAGAAGCTCACCGGCCGCGGCGAGAGAGCCTGGATGAGCACGGAGTCCAGGAAGGAGAGGTGGTTCGACGCCACGATGAACCCGCCGTCGGCGGGCACGTGGTCGAGTCCGGTGATGACCGGCCGGCAGGAGACCCGCACGACTCCCGCGAAGGTCTTACGGATGGCGCTGTGGGTGACCACAGGCGTCTCACCGGATGCTTCCTCTGCTGAACTCACCACGGAATCATAACAACGGCTTGAGGAAGGCACCGGTATGGGAACCGGTCTCCTCCGCCGTGCGGGCCACATGTTCGGGTGTTCCCTCCACCAGGATGCGACCACCTCCGGTGCCGCCTTCCGGACCCAGGTCGATGAGCCAGTCGGCAGATTTGATGACGTCCAGATTGTGCTCGATGGTCACCACAGTGTTGCCCTTGTCCACCAGACCCTGGAGGACGTTGAGCAGCTTGCGGATGTCCTCGAAGTGCAGCCCGGTGGTGGGCTCGTCCAACACGTAGATGGAGCGGCCGTTGGATCGCTTCTGCAGCTCGGTGGCCAGCTTCACGCGCTGAGCCTCTCCCCCGGAGAGCGTAGTGGCCGCCTGGCCCAGACGGACATAGCCCAGCCCGACGTCGACCAAGGTGTTCAGATGCCGAGCGATGGGAGCGAAGGCGGAGAAGAACTCTGCGGCCTCCTCGATCGGCATGTCCAGGACCTCGGCGATGGACTTGCCCTTGTAGAGGACCTCGAGGGTCTCCCGGTTGTAGCGGGCTCCCTGGCAGACCTCGCAGGGCACGTAGACGTCCGGGAGGAAGTTCATCTCGATCTTCAGCGTGCCGTCGCCCGAGCAGGACTCGCAGCGGCCGCCCTTGATGTTGAAGGAGAAGCGGCCGGGCTGGTATCCGCGGGTCTTGGCCTCCTGCGTCTCGGCGAAGAGCTTGCGGATGTGGTCGAAGACCCCGGTGTAGGTGGCTGGGTTGGACCGCGGGGTCCGACCGATGGGGCTCTGGTCCACATGGATGATCTTGTCCAGGTGATCCACCCCGTCGATGCGCCGGTGGCGGCCCGGGACCTGCTTGGCGTTGTTGAGCCGATTGGCCAACGACTTGTAGAGGATCTCGTTGATCAGGGTGGACTTGCCGGACCCGGAGACGCCGGTGACCGCGAGGAAGACTCCCAGCGGGATGTCCGCAGAGACGTTCTGCAGGTTGTTCTCATAGGCTTCGACGATCCGCAGGCTGCGCTCAGGGTCCAGGGGACGTCGCTCAGCAGGCACGGCGATGCTCCGGCGTCCGGAGAGGTAGTCACCGGTGATGGACTTCTGATTGTCCCGCAGGCCCTGCACGGAGCCGGAATGGACGATCTCACCCCCGCGCTCCCCCGCCCCGGGGCCGATGTCCACGATCCAGTCGGCCTCGGCGATGGTGTCCTCATCGTGTTCGACCACGATGAGTGTGTTTCCGAGATCACGCAGCCGGGTCAGCGTCTGGATCAGCCGTGTGTTGTCCCGCTGGTGCAGGCCGATGGAGGGCTCATCGAGCACATAGAGCACCCCCACCAGGCCGGAGCCGATCTGGGTCGCCAGCCGGATGCGCTGGGCCTCGCCGCCGGAGAGTGTGCCGGCGGCGCGCTCCAGGTTGAGATAGCCCAGCCCGACGTCGAGCAGGAAGTCCAGGCGGGCGTGGATCTCCTTCAGCACCTGGTCGGCGATCTGAGCGTCCCGGGCCGAGAGGGTCATCGCGCGGAAGAACTCCGCCGTCTCGTCCAGGGGCAGACGGGCGATATCGGCGATGGAGCGTCCCTCCACGAGCACCGAGAGGGAGGCGGAGTTCAGCCGCTGACCGTCGCAGTCGGGGCAGGGGATCTCGCGCATGTACTGCTCGTAGCGGTCGCGCGCGTTGTCCGACTCGACCTCTTCGTGCTTACGGGCGATGTAGCCGATGACTCCCTCGAAGCCCGTGGAGTAGCGGCGTTCGCGGCCCCACCGGTTCCGGTACTGGACGGTGACCTTGTAGTTGCGCCCGTGCAGCAGCGCCTTCTGGACCTTCTTGGACAGGTCCTTCCATGGTGTGCGCAGGGAGAAGTCCAGCTCAGCGGCCAGCCCACCCATGATGCGCAGCCAGTACTCCTTCGTGCCCTTACCCATGGCCCACGGTGCGATGGCGCCGTCCTCGAGGGACAGCGAATCGTCAGGCACCACCAGGTCCGGGTCCACCTCCAGGCGCGACCCGATGCCGGAGCAGGTCTGGCAGGCGCCGAAGGGAGAGTTGAAGGAGAAGGACCGGGGCTCGATCTCGTCGATCTCCAGCGGATGCTCATTCGGGCAGGCGAGGTTCTCGGAGAAGGACCGGAGCTTGGGTCCGGTGAGCCCCTCAGGGACCCTCTCCAGATCCGACGGCGTCCCGTCCTGGTCCAGATCCACCAGATCCACGACCACACGACCCTCGGCCAGCTTCAGCGCGGTCTCCACCGAATCGGTCAGACGCTGCCGCATCCCCTCGCGGATGACCAGGCGATCGATGACCACATCGATGGTGTGCTTGTACTGCTTCTCCAACGTGGGCGGCTCGTTGAGCTGGATGACCTCGCCGTCGACGACCGCGCGGGCGAACCCTTGGCCGGCCAGGTCGCGGAACAGGTCCTTGAACTCGCCTTTGCGGCCGCGGACCACCGGCGCCAGCACCTGGAAGCGGGTCTTCTCCGGAAAGGAGAGCACCTGGTCCACGATCTGCTGCGGTGTCTGCCGGTCGATCTTCTCCCCGCAGACCGGGCAGTGCGGCACGCCGATGCGCGCCCACAGCAGACGCAGGTAGTCGTGGATCTCCGTGACCGTGCCCACGGTGGAGCGGGGGTTGCGCGAGGTCGACTTCTGATCGATGGAGACTGCCGGAGAGAGACCCTCGATGAAGTCGATGTCCGGCTTGTCCACACGCCCGAGGAACTGCCGGGCGTAGGCAGAGAGGGACTCGACATAGCGGCGCTGCCCCTCGGCGAAGATGGTGTCGAAGGCGAGCGAGGACTTCCCTGATCCGGAGAGTCCGGTGAAGACGATGAAGGAGTTGCGCGGCAGCTCCACCGCGACGTCCTTCAGGTTATGCTCGCGAGCACCCTGCACCACGATCTGGGTCGCTTCAGCTCTAGTCTCAGACACGCGCACAAGTCTAAGCGCACTGACGGCTTCGAACAAACATTCGATCGATGGGCGGCCTGCCGGAGGACAGCGTCCTGGTCTGCTCACGGACCTTCGAAGGTGGCCCAGCTTCTGCGCCAGACCATAGACTGGCGGTCATGGCCACGGACAGTTCCCTGATTCACGATCTCCCCGCCGTCACAGTGCGGCGCATCTCAGTCTCCGAGATGAGCAACAACGTGTACCTGCTCACCGCAAAGAAGTCAGGGGTTCAGGTACTCATCGATGCGGCCGACGACGCCGCGGCCATCCGATCGATGATGGCTGAGGCCGGCGCCGACACCCCCTGCTCCCCCGGCCTGCACGCGGTGCTCACCACGCACCAGCACTGGGACCACATCCGCGCCCTCGCCGAGCTCGCTCAGCCCGGCGTCGCGCTGGCCGCCGGCGAACCCGATGCCGAGGCCATCGAAGAGGACAAGGACGTGGAGATCTCCACCCGGCTGCAGCACGGAGACGTCGTCAGCTATGACGGCATCAGCCTCGACGTGATCCACCTGCGCGGCCACACTCCGGGCTCCGTGGCCTTCGTCTACCCGGTCGAGGACGACCCCACCCATCTGTTCACCGGCGACTCCCTGTTCCCGGGCGGCGTGGGCAAGACCTTCTCCGAGGCGGACTTCGGGCAGCTGATCGACGATGTGGAGGAACGCATCTTCTCCGTCTACGACGACGACACCATCGTCCATCCCGGCCACGGCGACCCCACCACTCTCGGCGCAGAGCGACCCAAGCTCGCCGAGTGGCGGGAGCGCGGCTGGTGACCCTCGAGAAGTTCCACTCCTGGGTCGAATCCCGCGGCATCACCCTCTACCCGGCCCAAGAGGACGCTGTCCTGGAGCTGGCCGAAGGCCATCACGTCATCATGGCCACCCCCACCGGATCAGGAAAGTCGATGGTGGCCGCCGCCGCCCACTTCCTGGCCCTCGAGCGTGGTCAGCGCAGCGTCTACACCGCTCCGATCAAGGCGCTGGTCTCTGAGAAGTTCTTCTCGCTGGTGGAGATCTTCGGCGCCGAGAAGGTCGGCATGGTCACCGGCGACTCGTCGGTCAACGCCGAGGCCCCCATCATCTGCTGCACCGCCGAGATCCTGGCCAACGAGGCGCTGCGGGACGGCGCCGAGGCCGATGTGGGACCGGTCATCATGGACGAGTTCCACTTCTATGCCGAACCTCAGCGCGGGTGGGCCTGGCAGGTGCCGCTGATCGAGATGCCGCAGGCGCAGTTCCTACTCATGTCGGCGACCTTGGGCGACACCAGCCGCTTCGAACAGCGGATCGCCGAACGCACCGGCCGCGACGTGGTCACCGTGACCAGTGCGGAGCGTCCCGTTCCGCTGCACTTCGAGTACTCCACCACGCCTCTGCAGGCCAAGCTGGAGGAGCTGGTCTCCACGCGTCAGGCTCCGGTCTACGTGGTCCACTTCTCCCAGCGCGAAGCCGCTGAGCGTGCCGCCGGATTGGCTTCGCTCAACGTCCTCTCCAAAGAGGACAAGGAGCGCATCCGGAAGCGCCTGGAGACCTTCCGCTTCGCCAAGGGCTTCGGCAAGACGCTGAACCGGCTTCTGCGCTCCGGGATCGGAGTCCACCACGCCGGCATGCTGCCGAAGTATCGGCGGCTGGTCGAGCAGCTGGCCCAGGAGGGCCTGCTGAAGGTCATCTGCGGCACCGACACCCTCGGCGTCGGGATCAACGTTCCCATCCGTACTGTGCTGCTGACCGCGCTGAGCAAATTCGACGGCGAGCGCACCCGGCAGCTCAACGCCCGCGAATTCCATCAGATCGCCGGCCGTGCCGGACGCGCCGGCTATGACACCTCCGGAACTGTGGTGGTCCCGGCCCCTGAGCATGTGATCGAGAACGAGGCGATGCTCGCCAAGGCCCGGGCCAAGCACGGCGGGGACGAGAAGAAGGTCGCGCAGGCCGTGAAGTCTTCGCCGAAGAAGCGACCTCCGGAGGGCTTCGTCTCCTGGAGCGAGAAGAGCTTCGAACGGCTGATCGAGGCGCAGCCCGAGCCGATGGTCTCGCGCATGCAGATCAGCTACGCCGTGGTCCTGCACCTGTTGGAGCGTCCGGAGGATCCCATCGCCGCGATGCGCCGGATGATCCTGGCCTCGGATGAGACGCCGGTGCGCAAGGCTCAGCTGCAGCGGCGCGGTCTTCAGATCCTGCGCGAGCTGCTGACCGCAGGAGTGCTGGAGCGCCTGGACGAGCCCGACGACGACGGCCGGACCGTGGACCTGACCCTGGACCTGCAGGACGACTTCGCGCTGAATCAGCCGCTGGCCCCCTTCGCCATGGCCGCCTTGGATCTGCTGGATCCGGAGGACACCCCGGGCGCGCCCGGCACGGCCTCCTACGCACTGGATGTGATCAGCGTGATCGAGTCCATCCTGGAGACTCCGCACCAGATCACCGGCGCCCAGGTGAAGAAGCTGAAGTCGGAGCGGCTCGGCGAGCTCAAGGCAGAGGGCGTGGACTATGTGGAGCGGATGCGCATCCTCGATGAGCTCACGCATCCGCAGCCCCTGGCGGATCTGCTCAATCAGCAGTTCGAGGTCTACCGCTCAGGGGCGCCGTGGGTGGCCGATCAGGAGCTGAAGCCGAAGTCGGTGGTCCGGGATATGCTCGAGCGTGCCTTCGGCTTCACCGACATGGTCAACCATTACGGGATCGCCCGTTCGGAAGGCGTGCTGCTGCGCTACCTCTCGGATGCGTATAAGGCGCTGCGTCAGACGGTTCCTGAGTCCAAGACCACCGATGAGCTCGAGGATCTGGTCGAATGGCTGGGCGAAGTGGTGCGCCAGACCGACAACTCTCTGCTGGAGGAGTGGGAGCGGCTCAGCGCCGGCGATGACCCGCAGAAGCTCGCAGAGCTGGTCGCCAAGGAGCAGGACATCGTCCAGATGGATCAGCCCGATCGGGTCACCGCCAACAGCCGCGCCTTCACCGTGATGGTGCGCAATGCGATGTTCCTGCGCGCCGAGCTCTTCGCGGAGGAGAAGGAGCGCCGACTGGAGGAGCTCGACGGCGAGCACGGCTGGGATGCGGACCGGTGGGGCGAGGCGATGGATGCCTTCTTCGAGATCTACGACGACGTCTTCACCGATGCGTCCTCCCGTGGGCCCGGACTGATACGCATCCAGCAGAACCCGACGGAGACTCCGGATCCGCAGAGGTCATGGTGGTATGCCGTCCAGGTCCTCGATGATGCCGAGGGCAATCACGATTGGGGCATCCACGCCTGGATCGATCTGACCGCCTCCGACGAGTCCGGCGCTCCCGCGGTGATCATGGACCGTGTGGGTGAGCTGAGAGGAGCCGCATGAACATCGCCGGGCACGCGGAGAGCCGCACCCTGCTGGACGGGACCGCCGTCACCGATCACCGGATCGAGGTCCCCCTGGACTGGGAGGATCCCGACGGCGAGCGCATCAGCGTCTACGCCCGGGAGTTCCGCGGCGCGGAGCACACGCCCGAGCAGACGGCCGCGCTCCCCTGGCTGCTCTTCCTCCAGGGTGGACCGGGCGGCAAGGGCAGCCGTCCGACCCGGCTCTCGGGGTGGATGCAGGAGGCGGCGAAGGACTTCCGCATCCTCATGCTCGACCAGCGCGGCACAGGTCTGTCCACACCGCTGAACCGGCAGAGCCTGGGTCGGAAGGATCCCCAGGATCAGGCCGCCTATCTGCGTCACTTCCGGGCTGAGAGCATCATCCGCGACGCCGAGGCCTTCCGTGAGCACCTCGGGCTGAGCTCCTGGAGCGTCCTGGGGCAGAGCTTCGGCGGGTTCTGCACGCTGACCTACCTCTCCTTCTTCCCGCACTCGCTGGACCGTGCGCTGCTGTCCGGCGGACTGGCACCGCTGACCGGCCATGCCGACCGGGTCTATGAGCACACCTATGCGAAGATGGCCGCCCGCAACGCGGAGTACTTCCGGCGTTTTCCAGAGGACCGCCGGCGTCTGGACGCAGTGGTCGAGCACCTGCGCCGCAGCGCCGCCGAGGGCGATCCGGTCCGACTCCCCGACGGCAGCGAACTCACCGTCCCGCGGCTGCAGCTGCTGGGGATGCTCCTGGGCGGCAATACACGGATCGATGCTCTGCACTACCTGCTGGAGGAAGCCTTCATCGACCCTGACTGCACTGAGCTCAGCGACACCTTCCTGGCCGGCGTCGCAGCGCAGATCTCCTGTGCGACCAATCCGCTCTATGCCGTGGTCCATGAGTCGATCTATGGCCAGCCCGCTGAGCTGACCGGTGGGCGTGGGGACACCGGATGGGCCGCTGAGCGGGTCCGGCAGCAGTTCCCGGAGTTCTCGCCTGAGGCGGAGTCTCCCCTGCTGCTGGGTGAGATGATCCTGCGCGAGCATGTCGTCTCGGATCCGGCCCTGGCACCGCTGGCCGAGGCCGCGGAGTGCCTGGCCGGCGTCGAGGATTGGGGGCGGCTCTATGACGTGGAGCAGCTGAGGCGCAACACAGTGCCCGCCGCGGCTGCGGTCTACACCGATGATGTCTTCGTGGCGCGCGAGCTCAGCCTGGAGACAGCTGACACCGTGGCGAACCTGCAGGTCTGGGAGACCGACGAGTTCCACCATGACGGGATCAGTGAGGACGGTGCCCGGATCTTCTCCGAGCTTCTGCGGCGGACCGGGCCTCATAAGCCTCGCGGATGATCGCCGAGTACCTGTCCTTATGATCCAACAGGTCATCACGGTGCTTCTCAGAGACCCGCTCCGCCGCTGAGGTCCACCGGTCCATGCGCTCCGCAGCCGCCTGACGCTGCTCCTCCGGGGCGTCCTCAGCCAGCATCGTGTAGCGATAGGCATAGCGCTCGGCGTTCTGCAGGGCCCGCAGCGCACGTCCCTTGGGGCTGAGCAGTGAGACCGCAACGGTCACCGCGAGGATCACCACGATGACCGCCAGTGAGACCAGCGTAGGTATCTCCTGGATCGGGACGTTCTGGCCCTCGTTGACGAACGGCAGGTTGTTCTCGTGCAGGGCATGGAGGATGAGCTTGACGCCGATGAAGCCGAGGATGGCCGCCAGGCCGAAGGACAGGTAGACCAGGCGATCCAGCAGCCCGTCAATCAGGAAGTACAGCTGCCGCAGACCCATCAGGGAGAAGGCCGTGGCGGTGAAGACGATGTAGGGCTCCTGGGTCAGGCCGAAGATCGCCGGGATGGAGTCGAAGGCGAAGAGCAGATCGGTGGCGCCGATGGCCACCATCACCAGCAGCATCGGTGTCATGAGCCGCCTGCCGTCCACGCGTGTGACGAGCCGGTCGCCGTCGTACTCCTCCGAACTGGGCAGGACACGGGTGGCCAGCCGGATCATGATGTTGTCGGCCTCGTCCTTGCCGTCTTTGTCCCCGGTCAGCTCGCCGCGCAGCTGCTGGCCGGCCACCAGCAGCAGCGCCAGCCCGAAGAGGTAGAAGACATCGGACCAGCGTTCGATGATCGCTGCGCCCAAGAAGATGAAGGCAGTGCGCGAGATGAGAGCGAAGGTGATCCCGAAGAGCAGAACCTTCTGCTGGTACTCGCGGGGCACCTTGAAGGAGGCCATGATGACCAGGAAGACGAAGAGGTTGTCCACGCTCAGCGCCTTCTCGGTCAGGTAGCCGGCGTAGTACTCCACCGCGTGCTGATGGTCGCCGGCGGCGAAGAAGATCAGACCGAAGACCAGAGCGATCCCGATATAGACCGAGGACCAGACGGCCGCCTCACGAATAGTGGGGGTATGGGCCTTGCGCACGTGGAAGACGTAGTCGAAGAGCAGCAGCCCGATGATGAGAGTGAGGGTGACGCCCCAGAGGAGTGGAGTGATCTCCATGGATATGGACCTTTCGCGACGGTGTGCGGCATCGTCGCGAGTCTCTCCGTCCGGCTCGGCAGGCTCCTGCCGGTACAGACCCGCTGTGTCCGGCGAAGCATCGGTGCCCCACGTGATGACGTCCACAGCGCAGAAGGGATACTCCCCCGCGTTGCTCCAGGATACTCCTGTTTCTCAGAAGCGCCAGCGGGTCAGAAGAGGATGCGCTGATACATCAGGTGTCCTGCCAGGCTCCGTCGATCTTCAGGTACTCCGGGGCCATCCCGTAGCGGGAGAAACCGTTCGTCTCCAGCACCCGCTGGGAGGCGATGTTGTGCACCAGAGTCTCTGCCTGCAGCCGGTGCAGGCCCAGCACATCCCGGCTATAGACCACCGCCTCAGCGACGGCACAGCCGGCCAGTCCCTGGCCGTTGAACTGCTCCCCCACCCAGTAGCCCACAGCCGCGGACTGAAGCGCACCGCGCACGATGCCGTTCAGGTTCAGCCGCCCGGCGATCCGGCCGCGCTCGTCACAGATCACCCACGGCACCATGGAACCCGCCTGGTGCAGCCCCAGGGCGTCCTGGGCCAGTTCCCGCTGTCGTTCCCCAGTGAAGAACTCGTCATCCCAGGCAGGCGACCAGGGCGCGAGGAAGTTCCGGTTCACACGCAGCAGTTCGGTGAGCTCCTCGACGTCGGAGAGCTCGAGGAGGCGCGCCGCCTGGGGCATGGCGGCTACTCCGCGGCCTTCATCTGGCGCAGCTCCTTCTTCAGGTCCCCGATCTCATCGCGCAGGCGTGCGGCCAGCTCGAAGTTCAGCTCTTCGGCGGCGTTGTGCATCTGCTGGGTCATCTGCTCGATGAGGTCGGCCAGGTCCTTGGCCGGTGTGGTGGAGGCGGCGGTCTCCTGCTCAGCCTGGTCACCGTCCTTCTGGAACCCCGTCCAGCCGCGCTGACCCTTTCCGTACTGGAATCCGGTGGCCAACCCACCCATCCCCTGCAGCAGATCCGCCGTATCGGCGTCCTCGCGGGCCAACTGATCGGTGATGTCAGCGATCTTCTTCTGCAGCGGGGCCGGATCGATCCCGTGCTCCTGGTTGTAGGCCATCTGGATCTGCCGGCGTCGCTCGGTCTCATCGATGGCGTAGCGCATGGAATCGGTGATCCGGTCGGCGTACATATGCACCTGACCCTGGACGTTGCGGGCGGCACGGCCGATGGTCTGGATCAGTGAGGTGGTCGAGCGCAGGAAGCCTTCCTTATCGGCATCCAGGATGGCCACCAGCGAGACCTCGGGCAGGTCCAAGCCCTCGCGCAGCAGGTTGATCCCGACGACGACGTCGTAGGTTCCCTTACGCAGCTCGCGCAGCACCTCCACACGCCGGAGAGTGTCCACATCGGAATGCAGGTACTCGACCTTGACCCCGTGTTCGAGCAGATACTCGGTGAGGTCCTCCGCCATGCGCTTGGTCAGCGTGGTGACCAAGACGCGCTCGTCCTGGGCCGATCGGCTGCGGATCTCGCCGAGCAGGTCATCGATCTGGCCCTTGGTCGGTTTGACCACGATCTCCGGGTCGACCAGGCCGGTGGGACGGATGATCTGTTCGACCACCCCATCGGACTGGGAGAGCTCGTAGTTGCCCGGTGTGGCGGAGAGATAGACGGTCTGGCCGATCCGCTCCAAAAACTCGTCCCACTTCAGCGGACGGTTGTCCATCGCGCTGGGCAGGCGGAAGCCGTGCTCGACCAGAGTACGTTTGCGGGACATGTCGCCCTCGTACATGCCGCCGATCTGCGGGATGGTCACATGGGACTCGTCGACGATCAGCAGGAAGTCGTCCGGGAAGTAGTCCAGCAGACAGTGCGGAGCCGAGCCCGGTCCCCGGCCGTCGATATGCCGTGAGTAGTTCTCGATGCCGTTGCAGAAGCCCATCTGCTGCATCATCTCGAGGTCGTAGGTGGTGCGCATGCGCAGCCGCTGGGCCTCCAGCAGCTTGTCCTTGGACTCCAGCTCCTCGAGTCGGATCCGCAGCTCGTCCTCGATCCGAGTGATGGCCTGAGCCATCCGATCATCACCGGCCACATAGTGGCTGGCCGGGAAGATGTACATCTCCTCCTCTTCGCGCACCACGGTGCCGGTCAGCGGATGAAGGGTGTGGATCGCTTCGATCTCATCGCCGAAGAACTCGATGCGGATGGCGAGCTCCTCATACATGGGGATGATCTCCACCGTGTCCCCGCGCACCCGGAAGGTGCCGCGATGGAAGTCGGTGTCATTGCGCACGTACTGCATGGTCACGAACCGACGCAGCAGCTGGTCCCGATCGATCTGCTGGCCCCGGCGGATCGGGACCATCTGCTCGATGTACTCCTCCGGGGTTCCCAGGCCGTAGATGCAGGAGACGGTGGCGACCACGACCACGTCCCGCCGGGTCAGCAGAGCGTTGGTGGCTGAGTGACGCAGCCGCTCGACCTCTTCGTTGACCGAGGAGTCCTTCTCGATGAAGGTGTCGGTCTGCGGCACGTAAGCCTCAGGCTGGTAATAGTCGTAGTAGGAGACGAAGTACTCCACAGCGTTGTTCGGCAGCAGCTCGCGGAACTCGTTGGCCAGCTGAGCGGCCAGCGTCTTGTTCTGCACCATGATGAGCGTGGGGCGCTGAATGCGCTCGACCAGCCAGGCCGCCGTCGCCGACTTGCCCGTGCCGGTGGCTCCCATCAGCACGACGTCCTTCTCGCCGCCTTCGATCCGTTCGGCGAGTTCCTCGATCGCCTTGGGCTGGTCGCCGGAGGGCTGATACGGGCTGACGACTTCGAAGGGGGCGACGGTCCGGGAGATCTTCGGTGCCAAGCTCACGGGACCAGCTTACGCCCGTGCTGCGGCCCGCGCTGTGAGTTTCTCCATGAGCTCATCCACCTGGGTCTGCAGCTGCTGCAGAGTCCCGCTGTTGTCCAGCACCACGTCGGCGGCGGCCTCACGCTGGGCGTCCGTGCCCTGGGCGTCGATCCTCGACCGCGCCTCCTGCTCCGTGGCGCCACGGTCTTCCACGATCCGCCGGATCCGCTCCTGCTCCGGAGCCTGGACCACCACGACGACGTCGAAGCGTTCCTGCTGGCCGGTCTCCACCAGCAGCGGGATGTCCTCGACCACCACAGCACCCGGCGCGGCCTGCTCGCGCAGCCGGGCAGACGCCGCGCGCACCCGCGGATGCACGATGGAGTTCAGCCGCTCACGCGCCGCCTCATCGCCGAAGACGATCCGTCCCAGCACCGGCCGGTCCAAGGACCCATCAGCACGCAGGATCCCCTCACCGAAGGCCTCCACGGCCTCGGCGAGACCCTCGGTGCCGGGCTCCATCACCTGCCGAGCCAGCAGGTCGGCGTCGATGACCACCGCCCCGAGCTCGGCCATCCGCTGCGACACCGCCGACTTCCCCGAGGCGATCCCCCCGGTCAGCCCCACGCTCAGACAATCACTCATACTCACCACCATAGGACCCCGCGCTGAGGCTCGACCTCGGAACGCAGCGAAACGGCCGGTGTGTTCTCCCAGATCCCTTGTGTGAGCGAAGGGTTTCGCGACACGCGCCAGCGTGGCGCGCTTCGCGAACTAAGGAAGGAGAACATACCGGCCGTTTCGCGGACAGGCCCACAGATGATCAGCTCCGGGGCTCCTCCCACGGTGCCTCCACAGGTTCGCCGGTGACCGGATCCACCGTGGGGGTCTCGCCGGTGCGGATGCGGTATTCCTCCACGATCTCCGGCTGCTCGGCGTGTTCGACCTCCGGCGCATTCTCCGGCTGCGTCCCTTCAGCGTAGTCCGGAGCCACCACGATGTTGGCCAGCGTGGGGTCGTTCTCCTCCATGCGGCGTTCGTACTCCTCCGGCGGCAGGGTCTTCAGCCAGCGACGGCTGCGCAGGAAGCCGATCTCACCAGCGTCCTCCTTCATGGCCCGCTGGAGGCTGTACATCATGAAGAACGCCAGGATCATGAACGGCAGACCGAAGAACAGTGCCACGTCGCGCAGCACGGCCACACCGCCCTCCTCGCCGGGCGTGAAGGTCAGCAGCACGGTGGCGACGATGCCGATGTAGACGGTCCACACCGCGCGCTGGTGGGGTGCTGTGGTGCCCTTGGGGCGGCCGTCGCCGTCGTAGCCGTTGCACATGTCATCCAGCACCAGGGAGGCGGAGTCCAGGGAGGTGATGAAGAAGATGCCGACCAGCATGATGGCCACGGCGCTGGTCACATCGGCCAGCGGGAAGTGCTCCAGGAAGGCGAACATGGCTGCTTCGGCGCCCTCGTCCAGGACAGTGTCCACGAGGCCGCCTCCGCCGTTGAACTCGATGTCGAAGGTGCCGGCGGCCCAGATGCCGAACCAGATGATGGTGAACAGAGTGGGCAGCCCCAGCACCCCGGCCACGAACTGTCGCACGCTGCGGCCTCGGGAGATGCGGGCGATGAAGATGCCCACGAAGGGCGCCCAGGAGATGGTCCAGGCCCAGTAGAAGATGGTCCAGCTCTGCTGCCATCCGGTGTCGGCGAAGGTGTCGTTCCAGAACATCACCTCGGGCAGGATCCCGGCATAGATGCTGGCCGACTCCACCATGCCGCGCAGCAGGAAGATCGTGGGGCCGGTCAGCAGGATGAACAGCAGCAGCGCGATGGCCACACCGATGTTGAAGTTCGAGAGCCGCTTGATCCCCTTGTCGATGCCGGCCACCGCCGAGATGGTGGCCACCACGGTCACCGTCGCGACGATCACCCAGATCGCCCAATCCTCCTCCGGGACGCCGAAGCGCGCGGCCAGGCCCGAGTGGATCTGCAGTGTGCCCAGTCCGATGGACATGCCGATGCCGAAGATCGTGCCGACGATGGAGAAGATGTCGATGGCCTTGCCGATGCCGCCGTGGATCTTGTCACCGAGGATCGGCTGGAACAGCGAGGAGACGCGCGGGGGCAGGTTCCTCTTATAGATGAAGTAGGCGAAGGCCAGGCCGGGCAGCGCGAAGATCGTCCAGGTGTGCAGACCGAAGTGGTAGAGGGTGAACCCGATGGCTTCCTGGGCGGCCTCCTGGCTGCGCGGCTCGATGCCCAGGTCCTCAGCGCGCGGGGGCGCGGCGAAATGGTTGGCAGGCTCGGCCACGGCCCAGAACATCAGGATGGTCCCGATTCCGGCGGCGAAGAGCATGCCGAACCAGGCGATGTCCGAGTGCTGGGGCTTCTCGTCATCGGCCCCCAGTTTCAGCCGGCCGAACCTGCTCATGCCGATGTAGATCAGGAAGATCAGGAACACCGAGACGCCGAAGACGAAGAACCAGCCGAAGTAGTCGAAGACGAAGCCTGCGACGTCGGCCCAGAAGGCCCCCATCGCCTCCGGGATGAACAGAGTGGCGACTACGAAGAGGAGCATGATCCCCGACGACGTGAAGAAGAGCAGCGGATTGGTCCGCAGCCTGAACAGATCATGGACTTTCTGTAACATCAGGGGCCTTTCGTACTGGCTCAGCTCTGGTTTCGGTCGATCTTTCCCAATTTCGCGTTCTGACACCATACTTACCGCAGATCACACTGAATCTCATGCACATATTTCCGCGAGCCAACACATCGACGTGGTGGCTGCGACCGCGGCCCTTCTAGACTGTGGTGGATGCCTTCCCATATCCCGCCCGGGCGGACTCCTGATGTCACGCACTCAGACCTGACCGAGATCATCGACTTCTCCCAGGTCAGAGCCTGGCCTCGCCGACGGGAGGCCCCCGGGTGCGACGCCGCGGATCTGCTGCTGCTCGATACCGCCGCGGCCTGGTTCGCTGCAGGGCACAGTACGGAGGACCTGGTCGTGCTCGATGACCGATGGGGTGCTCTGACCCTGGCTCTCTCGGCCTTCGCCCCGGGGCAGGTCCGCACTGCGAGCGACGGTGTCATCGCAGAGAAGGCGTTGGAAGCCAATGCACGGGCACTGGGGGTGGCAGCCCCGGCCCCCGGCCAGATCGACGCCGAGCTGTTCCGCGGCGCGCGGATGGTCGTGCTCCCGCTGCCGCGCTCTCAGGACGCCCTCGAGGACTGGGCGTGGATGATCGCAGAATACGCCGCCGCTGATGTCGTGCTGCTCGCCGGCGGACGCGATAAGCACATGAGTCGCTCGATGAACGCCGTGCTGCAGCGGCACTTCGACGACGTGGTGCCCGGACGGGGCCGCTCCAAGGCCCGTGTCCTCACCGCGCGGTCGCCGCGGCGCGGACTGCCCGCCCCGTTCCCCCGTCGCGCCCGCCGTGAGGCCGGCCTGGAGGCCCCGATCGAGCTGGTCAGTCTGGGGGCCGCCTATGGTGGAACCAAGTTGGATCACGGCACCCGGTTCCTCCTGGAGGTGCTCGCACAGCAGCCGGACTTCCCCGCAGTCAGCGACCAGCACGGCAGCGATCAGCGACTCCCGCAGCGTGCAGTGGATCTGGGGTGCGGCAATGGGACGATCAGCGTCTGGACTGCGCTGCGCCACCCGCAGCTGAGCGTATTGGCGGCGGATCAGTCCGCCTCAGCTGTGGTCTCCACGGAGCTGACGGCACGGGCCAACGGGGTGGCCGACCGCGTGAGCACCCTGCGTGATGACGCCCTGAGCAGCCTGCCGGATGCCTCCGAGGATCTCATCCTGCTCAATCCGCCCTTCCACCAGGGCAATGCCGTGGACACTTCTGTGGCGCATCGTCTGATCAGCGACTCTGCCCGTGTTCTGCGCCCTGGAGGCGTGCTCTGCACCGTGTGGAACTCGCACCTGAAGTATCGGCCCTGGCTGGAGCGTCGGGTCGGGGCCACCGAGCAGCTGGCCAAGAACCCCACCTTCACGGTGACCCGCTCGGTGCGCCGCAGCAGCTGAGGCGCCTCGCAGACACGAAGAAGCCCGCCCCACCTGATCGGTGGGGCGGGCTTCTTCGTGTTCAGATCTGAGTCAGGCTCAGTTTCCGGTCAGCTTCTCGCGGAGAGCTGCCAGGGCCTCGTCGGAGGCCAGGGTTCCTGCATCCTCAACAGGTGCCTGCTGGGAGGAGGAGTAGTTGGACGGTGCCGGCTCAGCCTTACGGGTGCTGGAGCTGCTTGCGCCCACAGTGGCCTCGGCCGCTGCCTCGGCGTCGGCGGCCAGCGAAGCGGCGACCTGCTTCTTGTGAGCCTCCCAGCGCTCCTGAGCGGCTGCGTACTGAGCCTCCCATGCGGCGCGGGCCTCCTCGAAGCCTTCCATCCACTCGTTGGTCTCCGGGTCGAAGCCCTCGGGGTACTTGTAGTTGCCCTCTTCGTCGTACTCGGCATCCATGCCGTACAGCGCGGGGTCGAACTCCTCGCCCTCGGGGTCCACGCCCTCGTTGGCCTGCTTCAGGGACAGGCTGATCCGACGACGCTCCAGGTCGATGTCGATGACCTTGACGAAGACCTCGTCGTTGACGGAGACGACCTGCTCAGCCAGGTCCACGTGGCGGATGGCCAGCTCGGAGATGTGCACCAGGCCCTCGATGCCGTCCTCGACGCGCACGAACGCACCGAAGGGCACCAGCTTGGTGACCTTGCCGGGCACGATCTGGCCCAGTGCGTGGGTGCGGGCGAAGGTCTGCCACGGGTCTTCCTGGGTGGCCTTCAGGGACAGGGAGACACGCTCGCGGTCCATGTCCACCTCGAGGACCTCGACGGTGACCTCCTGGCCCACCTCGACGACCTCGTTCGGGTGGTCGATGTGCTTCCAGGACAGCTCGGAGACGTGCACCAGGCCGTCGACGCCGCCCAGATCCACGAAGGCGCCGAAGTTGACGATCGAGGAGACGGTGCCGGTGCGGACCTGGCCGCGCTCCAGCTTGTTGAGGAAGGAGGAGCGGACCTCGGACTGGGTCTGCTCCAGCCATGCGCGGCGGGACAGGACCACGTTGTTGCGGTTCTTGTCCAGCTCGATGATCTTGGCCTCGATCTCCTGGCCGATGTAGGGAGCCAGGTCGCGGACGCGGCGCATCTCGACCAGGGAGGCGGGCAGGAAGCCGCGCAGCCCGATGTCGAGGATGAGGCCGCCCTTGACGACCTCGATGACGGTGCCGGAGACGACGCCGTCCTCGTCCTTGATGCGCTCGATGTCGCCCCAGGCACGCTCGTACTGAGCGCGCTTCTTGGAGAGGATGAGGCGGCCTTCCTTGTCCTCCTTGGTGAGGACCAGAGCCTCCACCTGATCACCGACGGCGACGACCTCGTCCGGATCAACATCGTGCTTGATGGACAGCTCGCGCGACGGGATGACGCCTTCGGTCTTGTACCCGATGTCGAGGAGAACCTCGTCGCGGTCGACCTTGACGATCGTGCCCTCAACGAGGTCGCCGTCGTTGAAGTACTTCATGGTCTCGTCGACGGCGGCGAGAAACTCTTCGGAGGTGCCGATGTCGTTGATGGCGACCTGCGGGGCGGTGGTAGTGGTGGTCATGTAGTAGGGGCTCCGATATGGATTGTTAGCTTGTTGGTCAGTGCACGGCCCTGAAGCGTCAGCACAAGAGCATGAGCACAAGGCTGGGGAGCATCAGGTCACGCACTGAGCGATGGACGGTCAAACAGTTTGGAGTCAAACAGTCTGGAATCGACTCTGTGCGCAGAACGCGCCAGGCCAGTCTATACTCCCCGCCCAATCCGGTTCAACTGCCATGACGGGCCGGGAGCAGTGCTTCGGGACACAGCTCACCGGGAAGACAGTCCACTCGCAGAACGACAGTCTACTCACAGAACGGCCGTCCACTCGCAGAGCAGCTCAGAAGTGCGTGGCGCAGTACGGGGCCCCAGGCAGGTCCACGGTGGCGGCCAGTGCGTCCCAGGCCACCTCACCGACGGCGGCGACCCGTCCGGCATCGCGCATGGTCAGCACAGAAACGTCCCCCAGATAGAGCGCCCCGAGAGTCTCCACGTCCATGGTGACATGTTGAGCCTGCTCCGCGCTCCCCCGGTCAGCACGGCTGACCTGCGCCGCACCTGCGCGGACGCTCAGAGCGAAGGTCCCCGAGCTGATCCCGAGAGGATCCGTCAGGCTCAGCGTGACGTCGCCATCGGCGCCCCACCCCCGGCCCTGCAGTGCGGCCACCGGGTCCAGCACGCGGATCCAGAGGTGATCGCCCACCGACTTCACCGCGGCGGCCCGTGGATTGACCAGCATGGGGACGAAGGCGTCCTGGACCGGGGCCTGCGGCATGATGATCCGCTGGACCAGGTCCATCTGAGCCAGATGTCGGATCAGCTCAGCCCGAGAGACGGCGTCCACCGCGACCAGATCGCGGACCCGCAGAGTGTAGGGCTCAGCGCCCCGACCCTCATGGGTGAAGGCTGCGAATCCGCCGAGCTCACCTTCCTCGGTCACATGGACCACAGTCCGCAGCGCCCTGTTCCAGCGGGTGATGTCCTCCGGGTCCCAGCGCGCAGTCCCGTCCTTCCGATAGACGGATTGGCGCCCGACGGAACCGCGGCTGCGGACATGGAACTGCGCAAAGATCTCCTGCAGGGGCCCTTGCAGGCTGGAGGGGTCCGCCGACAGTACCCGTCCGCTGGGAGCCTGGCGCAGCGCGAAACCTTCTCCAGCGGCGGTGACGTTGAGGTGGATCTCCTGTTCGCGGGTGGCCGGTGCGAAGCCGAACCGCCCATAGATGCCGCCTTCGGTGGCGGTCAGGGCGGCCACGGCAGCGCCGTCCTCCGCTGCGGCGGCCAGCCGGGAGGTCATCATGTGTTTGAGGATCCCACGACGCCGGAAGCTGGGGTTCACGGTCACCCCGGTGATCAGCCGCGCCGGGACAGGCTCCGCTCCCCCGGCGTTGAGGGTCTTGTCGTAGTCGATGAAGGTCCCCACCGGGTGCTCCGCACCGAAGCCGTAGGACTCGAAGGCTTCGCCCCAGGGCTCGAGCGCGGCGGAGCCGGGGTCCACGTAGACGCCGGTGAGCTGCTGACCGTCCTCCACCGAGGTGGGCACACGGCGGCCGAGCTGCTCTTCGCTCTGCCAGGGCTGGTAGAAGCCGTGCTCGACGCTGCGGGTGAAGGCTGCGCTGGCGGCGTCGGGCGTGCCGTCCTCATTCAGCGAGGCCGGGAAGGTGCGAGCGCTCAGCCCCTCGGCCAGAGGGGTCACGAGAGGCGGCTGGGCAGTCATCAGTGAGCCGCCTGGTGCCAGCTCGAGCCGACGCCCACGTGGACCTCCAGCGGCACAGAGAGATCAGCGGCGGCACCCATCTTCTCCAGCACCAGAGCCTCCAGCGTCTCGCGCTCTCCGGGGGCGACCTCGAAGATGAGCTCATCGTGGACCTGCAGCAGCATGCGGGACTGCAGCTGCCGCTCGGTCAGTGCGGCATCCACGTCGATCATCGCGCGTTTGATGATGTCGGCGGCCGAACCCTGGATCGGGGCGTTGAGTGCGGCCCGCTCGGCCATCTGACGCAGCTGCCTGTTCTCGCTGGTCAGATCCGGCAGATAGCGGCGCCGCCCGTAGATGGTGGAGGTGAAGCCGTCCTTCTTGGCCTGGGTGACCACTTCGCGCAGGTAGTCGCGCACGGATCCGAAGCGTTCGAAGTACTCATTCATCAGGTTCCGGGCCTCGTCCACACCGATGCCCAGCTGCTTGGACAGTCCGAAGCTGGAGAGGCCGTAGGCCAGGCCGTAGCTCATGGCCTTGACTTTGGAGCGCTGCTCGGCGCTGACCTCCTCAGTGCCCACACCGAAGACCCGGGCGCCCACGAAGTTGTGCAGGTCCTCGCCGGCCTTGAACGCGTCGATCAGCGCCTCGTCCCCGGAGAGATGGGCCATGATGCGCATCTCGATCTGCGAATAGTCGGCGGTCAGCAGGCTCTCATACCCATCGCCGACCACGAAGGCGTCCCGGATCAGCCGGCCCGCCGCAGTGCGCACCGGGATGTTCTGCAGATTGGGATGCAGGGAGGAGAGCCGGCCGGTGGCGGCCACCGTCTGGGCGTAGGTGGTGTGGATGCGACCGCCCTGGACCGATTCGATGAGCCCGGTGACGGTCTGGCGCAGCTTGGTGGCATCCCGGTGTGCCATCAGGTTGACCAGGAACTGGTTGCCCGGGGTCTCCGGGGAGGTCTTGGTCAGCAGGTCCTGCAGAGTCTCCACGTCGGTGGAGTAGCCGGTCTTGTTCTTCCGCACCCCCGCCGTGGGCAGCTCCAGCTCCTCGAAGAGCACGGTCTGCAGCTGCTTGGGCGAGCCAAGCTTCACTTCATGGCCGACCACGTCATAGGCCGCCTGGGCCGAGGCCTCGATGCTCCGGGCGAACTCTGCGTCGAGCTCCTGGAGCATCTCGGTGCTGACCGCGATACCGGTGAGCTCCATCTGCAGCAGGATCTCCGCCAGCGGGATCTCCATCTCGTAGAACAGCTGCTCGGCCTTGCGGTCCACCAGCTCGGCGTGCAGGCGGGAGGAGAGGCTGTGCAGCAGCATGCCGCGCACCCCCGCCCGGGCCAGGTCTTCCTCGGTGACGCCGGGGACAGGCTCCTGGGCGGCGTCGAAGAGCGAGCCTTGGACCGGCTCCTCCCCGGATCCTGCGAACCGCTCCCCGCCGATGTAGTCCGAGGGTTCGGTCGAGCTGCTCAGGTGCTGGGCGACCAGATCGTCGAAGGCGAAGTTCCGCCGGTCAGGCTGAACGAGGTAGCCGGAGATCAGCGTGTCCTCCACCGCGCCGCGCAGCGGCAGGCCGCGCCACGCCAGGCGCTTGCCCGCGTCCTTGACGTCATGGAGCAGCTTGGGCTTCTCCGCAGCGAGCAGCCAGTCGGCGAGGGCCGATTCCAGCTCCTCATCGGCAGAACTCAGCGGAACGGCGAGCGCGGTCACCGGCTCCCGGGACGGTTCACCCTCGTGCTGATGCGGCGCGGGGACCAGGACCACGGCCAGCGCCTCAGCGGTCCGCGCCGCCTCATCGCGCTGGGCCTTGGTGGATCGCGACTCCCCCGAGCGGTCCAGGCACAGGCTCAGCGCCAGCGGGGCCTCCTCATGCTCGCTGAGGAACGTGTTCAGCTCCGCAGCTGAGGCGGCCACCCGCACCTCCGGCAGGGCCTCGGTGGGCTCAGCGGAGAGGTCGGCCTCCGGGAAGCGACTGGCGAAGACTTCGAAGAGCCGCTCACGGATCTGGTTGAACTGCAGAGCATCGAAGAGCGGCTCCACCGCTTCACGGTCCGGAGAGGTGAGCAGGCAGTCTTCGAGCTGGACCGGCAGGTCGAGGTCGCGGACCAACCAGTTGAGCTCCAAGTTGCGCTCGACGTCGGCCAGGGCGGCGCGCAGGTTCTCGCCCACTTTGCCCCGGATGTCCTCGGCGTGGGCGATGATCTCGGCCGCGGAGCCGTATTCGGTGATCCACTTGGCCGCCGTCTTCGGGCCGACCTTGGGCACTCCGGGCAGGTTGTCCGCACTCTCGCCGACCAGTGCCGCCAGATCGCGGTAGCGCTGCGGAGGCACCAGATACTTGGCCTCCACCCCGGCGGGGTCCAGGCGGACCGATTTGGAGACTCCGGAGGTCGGGTAGTCCAGGTGGGTGTTCTCGGTGACCAGCTGCAGGGCGTCGCGGTCCCCAGAGACGATCAGCGTCTGCCAGCCGGCCTCCTCCGCCTGGGTGACGTAGGTGGCCACGATGTCGTCGGCCTCATAGCCTTCCACGGTCACCGCAGGGATCCGCAGCGCCTCAGCCACCTGCTTGATCAGGTCGATCTGGCCGCGGAACTCCTCCGGGGTCTTGTCCCGTCCGCCCTTGTACTCGTCATAGGACTGGTGGCGGAAGGTCGGAGTGTCCAGGTCGAAGGCCAGCGCCACATGGGTGGGCTGCTCCTCGCGGATGAGTTTGAGCAGCATATTGGTGAAGCCGTGCACGGCATTGGTGTACTGCCCGGAATCGGTGATGAAGCTCTCCGGGGGCAGGGCGTAGAAGGCACGGAAGGCCATGGAGTGGCCATCGACCACCAACAGCTTCTTGGGGGACTCGCTCGCGGGGTTCACAGGGCTCGGGTTCACAGGACAAGCCTATCGATAGAGTGGCCCCTATGAGCGATTCCACCCCCGAGATCACTGCCCCTGAGACCACCGCCCCCGCCGGACCGACACCCTTCCCCACTGACGCGGAGCGCCGCGCGCTGCTCGAGGAGAGCGGCATCCCGGAGGAGTTCCATCACCTGCTGGGCCCGCACGGCGTGGCACCGCTGAACCGCAGGCTGGGCATCCGGATGGTGGAGATGTCCGCGGAGCGCATGGTGGCCACGATGCCGGTGGCCGGCAATGAGCAGAACGTGGGGATCCTCCACGGGGGCGCCCATTTCGTGCTTGCCGAGTCGTTGGGCTCAGTGGCCGCGCTGCTGCACGTCTACCAGAACCTCGGTGAGGTCCATCCGACAGTGGGCACCGAGCTCAGCGCCACCCACCACCGCTCGGTCAGCGAGGGAACGGTGACCGCCACCTGCACGCCGCTGAACCTGGGGCGGCAGATGACCAGCCACGAGATCGTGATGCGCGACGACGCCGGACGCCGCCTCTCCACCGCGCGGATGACCAATATGATCCTGCGGCCGCGCTGAGCCTCAGTCCTGCAGCAGCTCCGTCAGAGCCTGGTCGATGGCGGCCGCGTGCTTCTCCGCGGTGTAGCGGTCGCGCACCACGGCAAGACCCTGCTCGCCGAGGCGGTGCAGCTGCTCCGGGTCCGCCAGGACCTCGCTGAGCACCCGCTGCAGGGAGTCCGCGCTTCCGGTGGCGTAGTACCGGCCGGTCTGTCCCTCGATCACCGCTTCGATCTCGGGGCTGGAGTCCGGGTGCCCGTCTTCGGCCACCACGGGTACGCCGAAGCTCAGCGCCTGAGTGACGTTCAGTCCGGCCCCACCGATGGAGACGGCCACATCGGCGCGGGCATAGAGCTCGCTGAGCCGCTCGTAGTCATAGACCGCACCCAGGAACTCGGCCTCGACGCCCAGGGCGGCGAACTTCTCCTCCAGCCGGGGACGCTCAGCCCCATCGCCGACCACCACCACGCGCGGGCGAGGCGCCTCCTCCGGGAAGGCATGAAGCGCCTCGGCCAGAGTGTCCAGTCGGTGACGTGCTGTGAGGCGGGAGCTGTAGATGATCGTGGGGCGGCCGGCGTCGGGGCCCTGCTCAGCCCGGCGCTGGTCCGCGGCGTGGCCTTCCTCCGCGGCCTG
This sequence comes from Nesterenkonia lacusekhoensis, assembly GCF_017876395.1. Classification (NCBI taxonomy): domain Bacteria; kingdom Bacillati; phylum Actinomycetota; class Actinomycetes; order Micrococcales; family Micrococcaceae; genus Nesterenkonia; species Nesterenkonia lacusekhoensis. The sequence continues at coordinate 1,446,515 of NZ_JAGINX010000001.1, forward strand.
GCCGGTCAGCGACTCCGGGTAGATGCTGTTGTAGACGACCTTGATCTTCTGCTCCGGGACGCCATAGGAGACCCCGAGCTCCTTGGCTCGGTCGCCGTAGACGAGCAGGCCGTCAGCCAGGGCGTAAAAGGCCAGGCGCAGCCGACGCTTGGCGCCGCTCTCCGGGCGCTTCCAGCCGTGGCCCCAGAAGATGACCCGACGGCGCCGCAGCTTGCCGACCACAAGCGCCGCCCAGGCGGAGAGGGTGTAGATGCGTCCGGCCAGCACATAGGCATCATGGCCGCCGGTGAAGACATCGCGGACCTGGCCGTCCTCCCACCACAGGGGCCCGAAGGTACGGAAGGTCATCGGAGTGACATGACTCAGGACATCCTCAGAGGCAGGCTGGATGCGGTCGGCCGCAGCGCCTTCTGAGTTCTTGAACCGTCCGACCAGGTCATAGGAGATCCTGCGGGACTTCAGCAGATTCTTCAGCAGGGGCTCACGGTAGTGGGCAACTGTCGGTTGGACCACGAAGTAGACCCTGGGCTTTTCCATCGGAGGGGATGACGGGAATCGAACCCGCGTCGTCGGTTTGGAAGACCGAAGCTTTACCATTAAGCTACATCCCCGCTCTGCCGGCCCTCCTGCGGTCCGGCGTCGCGCTGTGAACGCTCCACATATCTTAGCCCCAGCCTGCACGGCTATGCCAAATCCGGCGGGCAGAAGCCGTTAGAGTCGGTACGTGCATTCACAGGACCACGCTCGGCAGGAGTACCTCCAGCGCCTGGACGAGGCCGCCCAGGCCCACCGCGGCGCCGCACAGCGACTGCAGGAGACCACCCGCTTCCCGGAGCGCTGGGAGCCGCTGCGCCGAGCGCACGAACGCCGTGCCGCCGATCTCGCCTCGCGGGCGGAGGACCCCCGGCCGGAGCAGGAGCACAGCACTGCCGCCCTCGCCGCGGCCCGGCCGCACCAGCTGATCGAACAGACTCTGAACGCCGCCGCCGAACTGCCCACCGGCGAGCCCGGGATCTCCCGTCCGAGGCTGCAGCTGCGCATCGGCATCATCTGCGATCGCTTTCTCTACGACACCTTCACCGGCTTGGCCCAGCTAGTCCCGATCACCCCGAGCAGCTGGCGGGAGCATCTCGGCCAGGTGGATCTGCTGCTGGTGGCCGCCACCTGGCGCGGCCATGACGGCGCCTCCTGGGACGTCACCGCCCCCGAAGCCGCCGCGAACCGCCGCATGCTCATCGAGGAGATCCTGCCTGCCTTCCGCCGGGAGGGAACACCCACGCTGTTCTACGGCAAGGAGGATCCGCCGGACTACCGAGAGTTCCTCGACGTCGCCCAGGCCTGTGAGCACATCGCCACCACCGCCGAGGAGATGCTGCCGCGCTATGCCCAGGACTGTCCGCAGGCGCGCAGCATCTCTGTGCTGCCCTTCGCGGTGAACCCGCAGCTGCACACCCCACTGGGCTCTCGGCGTCCGCGTCCCGGTCCCGCTGAGCATCCGGTGGCTCCCCAGGACCTGATCTTCTTCGCCGGCTCATGGATGGGGAAGAAATACCCGCAGCGGGCCCGCTATGCCCGGTGGATCCTAGACGGCGTGCTGGCCGCCGGACGCCCCTTCGCCCTGGTGGACCGCTATTGGGGCGCGAAGAACCCGGTGACCGGACTGCCCACCCCCAACCAGCTGGTGCCCTTCGAGTATTGGCCCCACCGCAGCGAGTCCATGGCTCATGACGAGCTGATGCAGCTGCAGCGCGTCACCGATGTGGCGGTGAACTTCAATTCGGTGACCGACTCCATGACGATGTTCGCCAACCGTGTCCTGGAGCTGCAGGCCTCCGGAACCATGGTGCTCTCCACCTACAGCCGCGGAGTCGACGCTCGGTACCCGCAGGTGCATACGGCCCGTTCCGCCGAGGACGTCAGGCGGCGCTTGGAGCGTCTCGACCTGGAGGAGCTGCGTGCGGTGCAGTCCACCGGCATCCGTGAGGTCTTCCTGCGCCACCACGGAGCCGACCTTCTGGCCGCCGCCGCCCGCCGCACCGGCCTCGAGGTCTCTCTGCCCCAGGAACGGGTGGTGGCGGTGACCGAGGAGATCACTGCCGAGCTCACCTCCGCCATGGAGGCCCAGCAGCTTCCCGACGGCGCTCAGCTCACCCTGACCACGTGGGAGCAGCTGGACTCTGCTCAGGTCGACATCCTGCTGCCGGTCAGCGCAGAGCATCACTATCCGCCCCACTACGCGGCCGATCACCTGGCCGCATTCCGCTACCAGTCCGCACCTGCCACGGCGACGGTGCCCGGCACCGCTGAGAAGACCGACCACCTGGTGCACCGGCACGTCCATGGCTGCGCGCAGGTGCCCGGATTCGCCGTGGAGCTCAGCGCCTGGTGGCTGCCCGGGCTGGATGATCTGACTGCTCTGAACCCGCAGGCGCTGCGGGAGCTGGCCCAGCGGCGGCGGATCTACCTGCTCCCCCATGGTCAGCACTGGGAGGCTCCGCCGAAGGACCCCTTCGAAAAAGAGATCGCGGGCTCTGCCGCCCGCCGGCCCTCAGCCCAGCAGCAGCTGGCGGGCCGAGCGCGTCGGAGCCTGCAGCAGCTCAGGCAGAGCCGTGCGGGACGAGCCGCAGCGGTCATCTACCGCCACACGGTGAAACCCTCGGACCAGGGGCTGCGCGAGGAGCTGGAGGCCGTCACCGCTGACATCGCCGTGATCGACGAGGTCTATGACCAGCTGCAGATCCCGCAGCGCGAAGCTGCGGCCGAAGCCGCCCGGCGTCAGCTCACCGAGCGCCGATACTCCTCGTAGCGGGAGCCGGCGGCCGCCTGGAGCATGCCGCGGCCCTCGCGGAGATAGGCTGCATCCGCATAGCGCACCGGTCGGCGCCGCAGTCTGCGCGCGCCGTAGGCGAGGATGCCGTAGGTCAGCCGTGCTGTGCCTTCTGCGGCCACGCGCAGCCGGCCGTGCCCACGTCGGGTCAGCTTCAGAGCACGGACATGGCCGGCACGGACTCCCCGCTGCCGCATCCACTCCTCGGTGAGCCGCTCAGCGGGGACGTCCTCCTCCACCTGCGCCTCGGCGCACCACCAGGAGACCGCCCCGGCGGACTGCATCCGCTCGAAGAGGTCCGAATCCTCGCCGCCGGTGAAGTTGAAGGCGGTGTCGAAGCGGAAGCCGCGGCGGGTGAACCATTCGGCGCGGACCAGCACGTTGTTGGTGGCTGGACGGTAGGCCCACGGCCCGGTGGGGAAATCGCTGCGCCGGATGAAACCGGTGCGCTCGATCCGCTCGGCCTCCTCAGCCGGGACGATCGATGCCACGGGCCCGGAGACGGTGTCCGCTCCGCTGCGCCGGGCGCACTCCAGCAGAGCGTCGAGCCACCCGGGGCGGACCCTCTCGTCGTCGTCGACGAAGATCACCGCCTGAGCGTCCTGCGGAACAGCCTCCACGGCGGCGTTGCGCGCGGCGGCGATGCCCGGCTCCGACTCGTGGACATAGCGAGCCTCGGGGTAGAGCCTCCCGACGACCTCCGCGGCCTGGCCCTCCGGGGAGTTGTCCACCACGATCACCTGGGGAGCCTGATCATCGCGCCCGGCGGCACGCACCGAGGTCAGCAGATCCGCGAGCAGATCGTTGCGGCGGTAGGTGCACACGCAGATCCAGCTGTGCTCGTAGGTCGGTGTGCTCATGGGCGCAGGAACGTCCTCAGCAGTGCGGAGTACCGCTCGCCCAGCCGCGGCAGGTCGGCATGCTCGGCGACCCAGCGCCGCCCGGTCCGGCAGACAGGGGTCGACTCCGGGTCGCGGGCCAGCTCGGTGAAGGTCTCGGACAGCGCCTCGACGCTGCTGTCCACCACAGAGACGTTCTCCGCGTGGGAGAGGATCTCGGCGGCCTCGCCGGTGACGGTGGCGGTGATGTGCTTGCCCAGCCCCATCAGCTCGAAGGTCTTCGACGGCACGGTCCAGGCGAAGGAGGCCCAGTCGGTGCGCAGACTCACCAATGCGGTGTCCGCCCATCGGTAGTGCTCCCAGACCTGCTCGCCGTGGACGGCGTCGTGGAACTCCACCGCTGGGCATCCCTCTGCGAGAGCTTTCAGCTGATCCTTCTGGGTTCCGGAGCCCACCAGGCGCAGGGTGACTTCCACCTCGCCGCGCTCGACGATGCGCCTGACCGCACGGATGACCGTCTCCAAGGCCTGGCTCTCACCATGATTACCCAGATAAGCCACGCGGAGCTCACCGGCACGGCGTCGCCGGTGCTCCAGCTGCGGGATCTGCTCCAGCGTGACGCCGTTGCTGATGGTCTCGACGCGATCCACCCCGCGGCCGCGCAGGCGCTCAGCGAAGCCGGCGGTGACGGTGACGACCAGCTCGGCGCGGCGCTGGACGCTGGTGACCGCCGCCTCCATGAGGCGGCCGGCCGGCCCTGCCCGGACTTCCGCCTCACGGGCCAGCTCGGGCCAGGCATCGCGCATATCCACGACCAAGGGGGCCCGGCGCAGTCGGGCGGCCAGCCAGCCGGCGCAGATGACCGGAAGCGCCGGCACGGTGGCCAGGACGACGTCCGGCCGCGGCGCTGCGACGGCCCGTGGGACCATCATCATCGAGGACACGGCGTCGGAGAGGAAGCGGCCCACCCGCGAATTGCGCAGCAGAAGGTACGGGGTGCGGCGGACGGCCTCCCCCGCCGGGCCCCGCTGGGGCTTCATCGTGAAGGCCCCCACGGACATCTGTTCGACCGGGGTATGGCGCGCATTGGCTGCGGGGGTGATCACGTCCACCTCCCAGCCGTCGGCGATCAGCGACTCCGTCAGTCGCTGCCAGCGGCGCTGCGGCGGAGTGCTCTCAGGCCAATAGGAATGGATGAGCAGCTGCAGCCGAGGTTTCGCCTGAGACATCACTCAGCCGCGACCTCACCGGTGGGGGTCTCCTCCTGCTGGGCGGGCTGGTCCTGCTGGGCGGGCTGGTCCTCGCCGGACTCCTCCTGCACCTCGAGGTACTCCATGAGGCCGTCCATGTTGTCGTTGCGCAGGGAGCGCCGCAGCAGCTCCATCATGGACTCGTCCTGAAGGATCACCTGGGCACCGCCGGCGGTGGTGGCCTGTTCACCGGTGGGGATGGTGAACATGTGGATGTCCTCAGAGCGCACATCCGACATCTCCAGCGCGTAACCGGCCACAGTGTCGGCGTCGAGGCCCTCATCCATGCTGAGATAGGGCACGATGCCGTTGACCACGTCCATCACCCGCTGAGGGCTCGTCAGCGTGTCGGCGGAGAGGAAACGGTCGACGATGGCTTTGACCACCAGCTGCTGATTCTCCACGCGGATGTAGTCACCGGTGGGGAATGACTTGCGTTCGCGGACGAAGCGCAGCGCGTCGGCCCCCTCGAGCCGGATGTCTCCTTCGGGGAAGAAGGCCGGGTTGTGCTGGCCTGCGGAGAAGGATCGCGGGTTGTCGACGTAGACCCCGCCCAGCGCGGTGGTCAGATCGCTGAAGCCGGTGAAGTCGATCGTGGCCACGTGGTCGATATGGGTGTTCAGCAGCTCCTCGACGGTGTCCACCACGAGCTCTTCGCCGCCGAAGCCCAGCGCGGTGTTGATCCGGCCCTCCCCTTCACCCGGGACATCGACCCAGAGGTCGCGCACCAGGGACATGATGTAGACCCCGGAACGGTCGGCGGGGATATGGGCCAGCATCATCGTGTCGGAGCGTTGGCCCTCGATGTCGCCGATCTGCTCGCGATAGGAGGCCTCATCGTCACCGCGGCTGTCGCTGCCCAGCAGCAGGATGTTGATGGTGCCGTCGCTGGTCCGATGGGCGGTGTCGTCCTCCATCTGCAGTTCCAGCACATTGCGCTGATCGTCGAAAGCGCTGCGCAGCTGATACAGATAGATCCCGACGACGGCGACTGCGGCCACCACCAGGACGGCCACTGCGCTCAGCGTCCACGCCGCGACGCGACGGCGGCGACGCCTCTTCTGCTCGGGCGCCTGCCCCTCCGGGAGCGGGGCGGAGCTGTCAGGCGCGTCCGGCTGGGCACCGGGCCGCGCGCGGCGGGGCCGGTGCGGTGGCCGGGAAGGATGCTCGTCATGCACCCATTCATGCTAGCCGAGGAATCTTGACAGTTAGTGAAGGGTCACCAGCGTCCCTGCCGTGGGCGGGGCTGGCAGCGCGGGCACCAGGAGGACGAGCGACCCATGAAGGGGGTCCGGCGGATGAGCGTCTCCACACCGGCATCGGCGCAGCGCCTGCAGGGCTGCCCCTGCCGGCCGTAGCACTGCAGGGACCGGTCGAAATAGCCTGAGGCGCCGTTGACATTGACATAGAGCGCATCGAAGCTGGTCCCGCCGGCAGCCAATGCGGCCTCCATCACCTCCCTGACTGCGGTGAGCAGCCGTGCCGTCTCGGCCCGGGTGATGGTCTCGGTTCGGCGGGCGAAGTGCAGTCCGGCCAGCCAGAGCGCCTCATCGGCATAGATGTTGCCCACTCCGGAGAGCAGCTGCTGATCCAGCAGGGCGCGCTTCAGCCCCGAACGCCGCCGGCGCAGCGCCCTGAACAGCGTCTCCGCAGTCACGGCGGGCTCCAGCGGGTCAGGGGCGATGTGGGCCGCAGCCTCAGGTACTGTCCCGCTGGGGTGGGAAGCGGGAATCAGCGGGGAGATCTGCATCCCGCCGAAGATGCGCTGATCCACAAAACGCAGCTGTGCCGGTTCGGCCCCGCTGAGGCTCAGCGTGATCTTCAGATGCTTCTGCCGGGGAGCCTCGCTGTCCTCGATGAGCACCTGGCCGCTCATCCCCAGGTGGATGAGCAGCGCGGCGCCCGCCGGCACGCCGGGTGCGGATCCGCCAGGGTCAGATCCGCCAGCCTCAACGACGTTCAGCGGGATCCAGAGGAACTTGCCGCGCCGCTGCGGGGTGCCGAGCTGGGCACCTGCCAGGCTCTCGACGAAGTGATCGGGCCCCTCGATGTGGCGGCGCAGACTGCGGGGGTCGTGCACCTCAGCGCGGCGCACGCTGCGTCCGGCAGCCCAGGTCTCGACGCCGCGGCGCACCACTTCGACTTCAGGAAGCTCTGGCATGGGCCTCCTCCGCTCAGGCGGGTGTGCCGGGTGCCCGGTCCAGGACCAGGGTGAGGATGTCGTCGCTGCCGGAGAGTCCGACCAGCTCCTCCACTGTGGCGCGGGCAGCTTCCCGCTCGGCCTCCTTCTTGGAGGGGCCGGATCCGGAGGCGTAGGAGGTTCCGCCCATCGTGAGCGTGGCCGTGTAGGACTTGTCGTGGTCGGGGCCGAAATCCTCGATCACGTAGCGGATGTCGCCGAGCTCCCGCTCCGAGGCGATCTCCTGGATGGTGGTCTTCCAGTCCTTGCCCGCAGTCATCGCCTCCTTGTCGGAGAGCAGCGGGGTGACCAGGCGCAGCACGAGCTTCCGGGCCGTCTCAAGCGAGGTGGAGAGATAGGCCGCTCCGATGAGCGCCTCCATGGTGTCGGCGAGGATGGAGTCCTTCTGCTGGCCTTTGGTTCGGCGCTCTCCGGTGCCCAAGCTGATGTGCGGGCCGATGTCCAGGCTGCGGGCGATCCGCGCCAGGGACCGGGTGCTCACCAGCGCAGAGCGCAGCTTGGCGAGGTCGCCCTCGGGAAGGTCCGGGTAGCTCCGGTAGAGGTAATCGGTGACGGAGAATCCCAGCACGGAGTCGCCCAGAAACTCCAGGCGCTCGTTGGTGGGGATGCCGTCGTTCTCGTAGGAGTACGAGCGATGCGTCAGGGCAAGACGAAGAGTCTCGGGGGCAATATGCACCCCGAGACTCTTCGTCAGCTCTTCGTGTCCCTCCACGTTCATACGAGGGGACTCAGGCGTCGGCGACTTTGCGACCCTTGTACTCGTAGAACAGGGCGGAGCCGGCCGAATCGGTCACCAGCTTGGCCTGGTGGGGCTTGCTGTAGACCACACGGCCGTTCTCCACAGTCTTCACCAGCTTAGGGGCCTCAGCCTTCCACTGGGAACGGCGGTGACGGGTGTTGGCACGGGACTTCTTCCGCTTCGGAACAGCCACAGCGTCTCTCTTCTCTCTCGATGGTGGTCAGTTGTCTTGGTCAGTGTTCAAGTCTAGGTCCGCCAGAGCGGCCCAGCGGGGGTCGAGCTGCTCATGAGCATGCTCCGGGTCCTCCTCCATGCGGAATCCGCACTGGGAGCAGAGTCCCGGGCAGTCCTCTCGGCAGACCGGTTGGAACGGCAGCGCCGAGACCATCAGGTCCCGCAGCACCGGCTCCAGGTCGATGATGAGATCCTCACCGATGACCCGCTCATCCTCACTGTCGGCCTCCTCCGCATCGGACTGAGCCCGATCCGGATAGACGAACAGCTGCATGACGTCCACAGTGAGCGGATAGCCGATCTCATCGAGGCAGCGCCCGCACTGTCCGGCCACCTGCGCCGAGGCGGTGCCGGTCAGCAGCACGCCCTCATGCACAGATTCAAGCCGCAGGTCGAGGTCGAGATCGCTGCCTTCCGGGAAGCCGACCAGCACCGCCGCGAAATCCGCGGGGACCGCGGCCGTCCTGTTCAGATGCTGCTGAGTGCCGGGCTTGCCCTTCAGCTCTTTCACATCCACGGAGAGCTCGGTCATGGCCATCACTCCCCCTTGGAACGTCGCGGTGAAACTTCTGGTGAATCTTCTTGATAGACGGCAGACATCAAGACCGACATAACAGTCTATCAGAGATCCGCCGCGAACTCCTTGAGCCAGCCGCGCAGATCTGTGCCGAGGTCTTCACGGTCCACGGCCAGGGTCACCACAGCCTTGATGTAGGAGAGCTTATCGCCGGTGTCATAGCGGCGACCGCGGAAGATGACCGCGTGCACTCCGCCGCCCTGCTCGACCGGCTTGGAGGCCATAGCCTCCAGCGCGTCGGTCAGCTGGATCTCATCGCCCTTGCCGGGAGGAGTCTGCTCCAACTGATCGAAGATCGCCGGGTGCAGGACGTAGCGGCCGATCACGGCCAGGTTCGACGGCGCATCAGCCGGCTCGGGCTTCTCCACCATACCTCCGACCGGGACGACCTCCGCGCCGGACTCGGTGAAGCGGTCCTCAGCCTTGTCCCGGCCCCGCGCGTCGATCACGCCGTAGGCGGAGATGTTCTCCTCCGGGACCTCCATGACGGCGATGACGGAGCCGCCCAGCCGCTGCTGGGTCTCCAGCATGGTGGTCAGCAGCTCGTCGCGCGCATCGATGAGGTCATCGCCCAGGAGCACGGCGAAGGGCTCATCGCCGACGTGCTGCCGGCCGCAGAGCACAGCGTGGCCCAGGCCTTTGGCCTCACCCTGGCGGACATAGTGGATCTCGCCCAGCTCCGTGGCCTTGTTCACGGCGGCGAGCTTCTTCTCGTCCCCCTTGGCCCGCAGCGTGGCCTCCAGCGCCGGAGCAGAGTCGAAGTGATCCTCCATCGCCTTCTTGTTGCTGCCGGTGATCATCAGAATGTCATCGAGACCGGCGCCTGCCGCCTCGGCCACCACATACTGGATGGCGGGCTCGTCCACCACCGGGAGCATCTCTTTGGGCATGGCCTTGGTGGCAGGCAGGAAGCGCGTGCCGAGACCGGCCGCAGGGATGACAGCTTTGCGGATGGAAGTCGTCGAACTCATGAGGTCACCTTAGCCCACTTGATGTTTCAGCCGCTGACGCCACGGTCGGTGAGGCGGCGGCACACCGCCCGCGGCACGAAGTCCGAGATGTCTCCACCCAGCGAATGGACCTCTTTGATCAGTGTGGAGGACAGATGGGTGTAATGCCCGTCGGCCGGCAGATAGACGGTCTCCAGCCCGGAGAGATGACGGTTCATCGTGGCCATCGGGCTCTCATAGGCCAGGTCCCTGCAGTCGCGCAGGCCCTTGACCACAGCATGGATCCCCTCCGCCCGGCAGAAATCGGTCAGCAGGCCCTCGCCCAGCGGTTTGACGGTGACGCCGCGGACATAGGAGAAGGTCTCGCGGGTCATCTCGATCCGCTCGTCGAGGCTGAACAGCGGCGTCTTGTGCATATTCGCAGAGACGGCCACGACCACCTCGTCGAAGAGGTTGGTGGCACGGGCGATGATCTCGACATGGCCGTTGTGCAGCGGGTCGAAGGATCCGGGACAGACTGCGGACTGCATGAGTCCGACACTACTATGAACGCCATGCTCCCGAAGTCTCCGCAGGACCACATGACCCCTGCCCCCGCCGCACGGCCCGCCGCCGATCCGCTGTCGCTGCCCTCCCCCTGGGCTCGTTCCGCCGCCGGGGCCAACACCTTCGACCACGACGCCGACACGGTGCTCCCCACCATCTACGAGCGCACCACCGCGGCCGCCCTCGCCCACGAGGCGGTCAATCTGGGGCAGGGCTTCCCGGACCAGGAGGGGCCGGAGTGGCTGCGCCAGGCCGCGGCACAGGCGCTTACCGATCCGACGTCGGGACCGTCCAACCAGTACGCCCCAGGCCTGGGCCTGCCGGTGCTGCGCGAGGCTGTGGCCGAGGACCACCTGCGACGGGGCGGAGTCAGCCTGGATCCGTCATCTGAAGTCATGATCACCACGGGAGCCACGGAGGCCATCGCCGCCAGCATCCTGGCCTTCGCCTCCCCGGGCAGCCAGGTGCTGACCTTCGAGCCTCATTACGACTCCTACGGGGCGATGGCCGCCCTGGCCGGCGCGGAGCTGGTGGGCGTGCCGCTGCGCGGGCCCGAGTTCCGCCCGGATATGGACGCCCTGGAGGCCGCGGTGACCGAGCAGACCTCGATGCTGCTGCTGAACACTCCCCACAACCCCACCGGCACCGTCTTCACCGAGCAGGAGCTCCGCAGGGCGGTGGAGATCGCTCGACGCCACGACCTGGTCATCATGTGCGACGAGGTCTACGAGCAGCTGGTGCTGACCGGCCCCGAGGGCGAGGCGGCACCCCAGCCGCACCGTTCGGTGCTCTCTGTCCCGGGCGCCGCCGAGGTGGCCGTAGCCATCGGCTCAGCCGGAAAGTCCTTCTCCGTCACCGGATGGAAGGTCGGATGGCTCTGCGGCTCGGCCGAGCTGGTGAACCGCATCCGCGGGGTCAAGCAGTTCCTGACCTTCTCCTCGGGCCCGGCCTTCCAGTGGGCCGTGGCCCAGGGCCTGCAGGATGACCGAGGATTCTTCGCCGAGAACGCCGCCTCGCTCTCCGCAGCCCGGGATCTGCTGCACAGCGGCCTGCAGAGCGCAGGGCTGCGCCCCAACCGGGCGGCGTCGGGGTATTTCCTGCTGGCTGACATCTCCGAGATCACCGCACTCGACGACGTCGCCTTCTGCCGCCTGCTGGCCGAAGAGGTGGGGGTGGCCGCCATCCCGGTCTCCTCGCTGACCATCCGGCACCGCGCCGAGCATCGAGACCCCGCAGAGGGCGATCCGCTGCAGAAGCTGGTGCGCTTCGCCTTCTGCAAGCGCCTGAGCACTCTGGAGGAGGGCATCGACCGGATGGTCTCCCGCCTGCCTGCGCTGCTCTGAGCCGTACGGCTCTAGGCCGGTTCTGCCAGCCAGATGTGGGTGCTGCCGTACTTCTTGTCCTGGAACCGGACCAGGCCTTCGGGCCAGGTGGGCTCCGGGCTGTGCTCATCGCGTTCGACGACGACGGTGGCCGCCTCATGCAGCTGCGGCAGCGCTGCGGCCAAAACATCGGCCAGGACCTGCTCCGTCAGCTGATACGGAGGATCCAGGAAGAGCAGCTCGACGGGCGGGCCCTGCCGGGCCTTGAGGTGACGCAGAGCATCGGCCTTATGGACTGTGGCTGCCGAACCGAAGAGCGCCGCGTTGCGGCTCAGCGTCCGATGAGCCGCCTCCGCCTTGTCCACCAGCTCAACAGAGGCCGCTCCGCGGCTCAGCGCCTCGAAGCCCAGAGCCCCGGACCCGGCGAAGAGATCCACGACCACCGCATCGATCAGCGCGTCATAGCCCGCCAGCCGCGAGAACAGCGACTCTTTGACCCGGTCACTGGTCGGCCGCGTGGCGTCTGTGGGCACTGCGTGCAGCCGGCGGCCCTTATGCGTTCCGGCGATGATCCTGGACATCAGTCCTCCTCCGCTTCTGTGGCCCTAGCCGTGCTGGATGAACTCTTCGGCCCGCTCATTCTCACTGAGCCAGGCGTCCACCGTCTCACGCAGGGCAGGGTGGTCCTGCCAGTCCGGGTCCTGTTCGGTGAGCCGCCGGATGTGCTCCGCCGCTCGGGCGATCTCCTCCTCATGGCGGCTGACCCGCAGCAGCTTCAGCGACGAAGCCCGTCCCGCCTGCGAGGCTCCCAGGATGTCGCCTTCGCGGCGCCGCTGAAGGTCCAGCTTGGCCAGCTGCATCCCGTCGCTGTGGGAGGCCACCTCACGCAGCCGCTCCAGAGAGGGATGACCCTCGGGCAGCCGCGTCACCAGCAGGCACAGCCCCTGCGCGGAGCCCCGGCCCACCCGGCCGCGCAGCTGGTGGAGGGTGGAGATGCCGAAGGCGTCGGCGTCGAGGATGGCCATCACCGTGGCATTGGGCACGTCCACCCCGACCTCGATGACCGTGGTGCTGATCAGCAGGTCGATCTCACCACGTTCGAAGGCTCGCATGGTCTGCTCGGTGGTCGCCGCGTCCATGCGGCCGTGCACGGTCGCCTGCCGGACGTCCTTGAGCAGCGGATGCTCCGCCAGACGCTCGCCCATCAGCTCCACTGAGGCGTCAGCGGCGGCATCGACGCCGGCCCGGTCCATCTGGTCCTCGGCTCCGGCAGAGTCCTTCTGGGTGATCTTGGGACAGACCACATAGACCTGGTGCCCCTGAGCGATCTCCTCGGCGATGCGTTCCCACACCCGCCCGATCACACGGGGGCCCAGCGTCATCTGCGCCAGATGGGTCTCGATGGGCTGACGACCCCCGGGCAGGCCCTCCAGCACGGTGAGCTCCAGGTCGCCGAAGGCGGTCATCGCCACCGACCGAGGGATGGGTGTGGCGGACATGACCAGCATATGAGGAGTGGACTCGTACCGCGTGCGCAGGGCGTTGCGCTGTTCGACCCCGAAGCGATGCTGTTCATCGATGACCACCAGGCCGAGGTCGGCGAAGTGGACCTGCTCGCCCAGCACGGCGTGGGTTCCGACCACCAGATCCGTGGCGCCGGAGGCGATGTCCAGCAGAGCCTTCTTCCGCTCGGCGGTGCTCATCGATCCGGTCAGCAGCGTGAGTCTCAGCTGCGGCCGCTGCCCCTCGCACAGCGGACCGAGCATACGCCGCAGCGATCGTTCGTGCTGGGCCGCCAACACTTCGGTCGGCGCGATGAGCGCCGCTTGCCCCCCGGCATCGGCCATATGGAGCATGGCCCGCAGTGCGACCAGCGTCTTGCCGGAGCCGACTTCGCCCTGGAGCAGACGGTTCATCGGCTCTGCACCGGCCAGGTCCTCCGCGATCAGCTCCCCGCAGCGCTGCTGACCAGGAGTCATCGCGAAGGGAAGCTGTGCGTCGAAGGACGCACGCAGCCCCTGCTGGGAGGCCGGTCGGGACCGAGCGGGAGCCTGACGGAGGTGCTGTCGGCGTCGGGACAGCAGGGCCTGGAGCATGAAGGCCTCTTGGAACCTCAGCCGCTCCAGCCCTCGCTCGGGCTCTTCGAGGTGCTCGGGGCGGTGGACCATGCGGTAGGCCTCGGCCAGCGTGGGCAGGGATTCGGCCGTGCGGACGGACTCGGGCAGGGGGTCCGGCCAATCGTCGACCTCGGTGAGGTCGAGCAGGATCTGGACGCAGCGGTGGATCTCCCAGCTCGTCAGCCCGGCCTTCGCCGGGTAGAGCGGAACCGGCGCGCTGCCTTCGCCGAACCGAGCCGCGGCGTCGTCCTCCTCTTCGGCCAGCACGGTGAACTCGGGGTTGTTCAGCGTCAGCTCGCCTGCGTAGCTGCCGACTTTGCCGTGGAACATGGCGCGGACCCCCGGTGTGAGCTCGCGACGGGCGTTCCACCCCTGGAAGAAGGCCATCTTCAGCCGGCCGCCGACGATGTCCTCGACGATCACCTCCACCAGGATGCCCCGCCGGCGCTGCATGCGCCGCTCCGAGGAGCTCAGCACCTGGGCGATGAAGGTGACGTGCTCGTCCTCGCGCAGATCGATGAACGAGGAGAGCTGACCGTATTCGATGTAGCGGCGCGGGTAGTGCTCCAGCAGCTCCCCCGCGGTGCTGAGCCCGAACGCCTTCTCCAGCTTGGCGGCGGCCTTGCCCCCGAGCAGACGCTCCAGGGAGGTGTCCGGGCGGACGTCGGAGCCCACGATCAGTGCTCCGCTTCGGTGCTGCACAGCGGCGCTGCGGTGTAGGTGGTCACCTCGCCGGCGGCATGGATGGCCCGGGAGGCCTCCTCCTCCGTGGCCGCGTGGACATGGATGCGCCACCGGTACATGCCCCGGTCATCGGCTTCGGCGTCGACCGGGGTGATGATCACCGATTCCCCCACCTCGTCGAGCTGATGCCGCAGCGAGGCGGCCCCCAAGGGGTCCAGACGGACGGTGCACATGATCTCCACGTAGTCCTCGTGCTGGCCCGAGGAGCCGCAGGGCTGGGCGGCACGTTCCCCGTCGAGGCCGTGCAGCCCCTTCAGCAGGTCAGAGTCCGGCTCTGTCCCGGTCATCGCAGCCCGCAGCGCATCGAAGACGATCAGCAGGCCGGTGCCTCCGGAGTCGACGACGCCGGCCCGAGTCAGGGCCTCCAGCTCCGTCTCCGTAGCCACCACCGCGTTCCGGGCGACGGCGAGCATGGATTCCAACGACTCGATGAGCGCAGCACGGCTCTCCGGCTCCTCGGCGGCCACGACCTGCTGGTGGGCGCAGGACCGCACTGCGTCGAGGACGGAGAGCATCGTCCCGGCGACCGGATCGCTCAGGGCCGACCAGGCGCGGACGCTGCCGTGCTCCAGTGCCTGGTCCAGCACATCGATGGTGAGTCGTTCGTGGCCGTGGAGGGGTTCGGCGAAGCCGGTGAGCAGCACGGCCAGCAGAGTGCCCGAATTGCCGCGCGCCTCAGCCATGGCCTCAGTGCCGGCCGTGGCCAGCAGCGCCCCGAGGTCGTCCTCGGAGCTCTGCTCGATCGCCTGCCGCGCCGCCGTCATGGTGGCGAGCATGTTGGCGCCGGTGTCGGAGTCAGCCACCGGGAACACATTGAGCCGATTCAGACTCTCCCCATGGGCGCGAAGAGCCTGCTCCGCGAGGACGAACCACCGGTGGATGGCGGCGTGACCTCTGATCCTGCCCTTCTGCTGCTGCTCACTCATCAACGGCTCTGCACGTACTCCTGGAATTCGTCGTTGCGGAGGGCTTCGCCGATCTCGGCGGCAGCCTCGGCATCATGGATCACGATGGACTGGCCGTCGGCAGAGGTGCCGAGGCCGAGGTTGGGCATGGTGAACATGTCGATGCCGCCCTCGCCGACGGAGCGCAGCTCCCATCCCAGGGATCCCACCGTACCGGAGTCCAGCTCATGGTCCACGACCATGTAGGGAGAGAAGGTCTCGACCATCTCGTGGACCCGGCCCGGGTTGGTCAGCGTGGACGGGGAGAGGACGCCGTCGAGGACTCCACGGATGAAGACCTGCTGATTGCGCACGCGGGTGTAGTCGCCGTCGCCGAAGGCACGGCGCTCACGCACGAACGCCATGGCCTGCTCCCCGTCCAGGTGCTGCTCACCTGCGGAGAAGCTGTACCCTGCCCGGCTCTCGAAGGCTTCCGGGGAGTCCACCGTGACTCCGCCCATCGCGCCGACCAGGCCCTGGAACCCGGCCAGGTCGATGGAGGCCACGTGGTCGATGCGCACATCGATCAGGGATTCCACGGTCTGGACGGTCAGCGGGATCCCACCGAGGGTCAGAGCCGCGTTGATCTTGGCCTCGCCGTGGCCGGGGATCGGCACCCAGGTGTCACGCATGATGGACATGACCTGCATGCTCTCGCGGTCACCGGGGACGTGCACCAGCATCATGGTGTCGGAGCGGGCACCGCCGGGGACCGTGGGCAGCTCCTCGTCCTCGCCTGAGCCGCCGCCGGAGTCAGCGCCCAGCAGCAGGATGTTCAGGGAGTCGTCGTCCTCATCCTTGGCGGGACGCTCGGACTCCTCCGGGAAGGTCTCCTCCGGGTCGAAGGTCTGGACCTGATCCTCGTAGGCGCTGCCCAGTGAGTTCAGATACAGCAGGGCCGCGACGAGCGCACCTCCGACGAGCACGACCATGGAGGCCATGATGATGAAGACGGCCTTCCGGCCGCGGCGTCGGGACTTGGGACGGCGCTGCGCCTCATCCTCCTCGTGGAAGATCTCCTGCGTCATCTGATTTTCCCGTCTTGCTGTGCGAGTAGACTGCCTCTAAGAATAAGTCATGAAGACATCTTTCCGGAGACCCAATTGCCAGACACTCACGCGTTGAGGCGTTCCCTGAGCGCTGTCCTGGTGGGCGGCGCCCTGCTCAGCACTGCCGCCTGCGCCTCCACCGCCTCTGTCGAAGCGGCTCCAGAGGCCGCCGATCCAGCCTGTGCTGACGTGATGCTGGCCCTGCCGGAGACCATCGGTGATCATGACCTCCGCCAGACCGATTCCCAGTCGACAGCTGTCTGGGGGGATCCTGCGGCCGCCGTGCTGCGCTGCGGGGTCCGGCCTCCGGGGCCGAGCACGGAACACTGCGTCAGCGCCGACGGCGTGGACTGGCTCTCCGTGGAGGAGGACGAGAACTGGCGGCTGACCAGCTACGGCCGCGACCCCGCCGTCGAAGTGGTCCTCGATGTGGAGCGCGTCGCCTCCTCCAGCGCCATGATGGCCGTCGGAGCCGCCGTCGAGAACGTCGAGCAGGACCGGACCTGCACCGCCGTGGAGCAGGAGATCGCCGAGACCGACGACGAGGTCGAGGTCGCCGATTGAGCAGGAGTGTCGCCGACTGATCCTCAGCGCAGACCGGAGGGACGCTCGAGAGCCAGCGTGATCAGTTCCGAGATCAGTTCCGGATAATCGATCCCCGTGGCCTTCCACATCTGCGGGTACATGCTGATCGGGGTGAAGCCGGGCATCGTGTTGACCTCATTGATCACCACCTCACCCTCTTCGGTGTAGAAGAAGTCGGCCCGTGAGATCCCTTCGGCGTCCAACGCCTCGAAGGCGATGACCGCCTGGCGGCGGATCTCCTGGCTGATCTCCTCCGGCAGATCCGCCGGGCAGGACAGGTCAGCGGCTGAGGCATCGGTGTACTTGGCGGTGAAGTCGTAGAACTGGTGGGTCTGCGAGCCGTCGTGAACCACGATCTCACCGCACATCGAGGCCCGAGCCCGGGCGTTCCCTCGGCCGCCGAGCACACCGCATTCGATCTCGCGGCCGACCAGGCCCTGCTCCACGACCACTTTGGGGTCGTGCTTCTGCGCCTCAGCCACGGCCTGGTCCAGCTGGGACCAGTCCTGGATCCGGGTGATCCCCACCGACGAGCCGGCCCGCGCCGGTTTGACGAACACCGGCAGCTGAAGACCCTGGACCCGCTCCACAGCTGCGGCGGGGTCATCGGCCCACTGCCGGGCCGTGATCGTCTCGTAGGGTCCCACCTTCAGGCCTGCGGCTTCGAAGGCGACCTTCATGAAGTGCTTATCCATCCCCATCGCGGAGGCGAGCACTCCCGCTCCCACGTAGGGCAGACCGGCCAGCTCGAGCTTCCCCTGCAGGGTGCCGTCTTCGCCGAAGGGTCCGTGCAGCAGCGGCAGGACCACATCGACCTCCCCCAGGGAGGAGGCCGAGCCGTCGGCGCCGATCTCCAGCAGCTGCGCGGAGCGTTCGGTGGAACCGGCCGCACCGGAGAACAGCTGGACTGTGGCCTCAGCAGGCTCCACGCGCGGCAGCCCCTCCCCGGCGAAGGAGAAGGTCCGTGGGTCCTGGGCGGGGCGCACCCACTGTCCGGCCGCTGTGATCCCCACCGGCACCACGTCGAAGCGTTCGGCGTCGATGGCGTTGAGCACACCGGCGGCGGTGACGCAGCTGACCGCGTGCTCGGAGGACTGGCCCCCGAAGAGCACCAGCACTCGGGGCCTGCGCCCCTGCTCGGTCTGATCCGTCGCGGCCATGTCGATCACTTTCCTTCGGCTTTGAGATCGCGGGCGAGCAGCAGGGAGGCGATGGTGTCCACGTCGAGAGCGCCGTTGAGCACGGCCACCACGGCCTCAGAGATGGGCATATCCACTCCGTTGCGGCGTGCCAGATCCAGCACGGCGGAACCCGACTTCATGCCCTCAGCGGTCTGGGTCAGACGCTCAGTGACCTGCTCGGTGCTCAGCCCTTCGCCGAGCAGGCGTCCGGCCGAGCGGTTGCGGGACAGCGGGGAGGCACAGGTGGCCACCAGATCGCCGAGACCGGCAAGCCCGGAGAAGGTCTCCAGGCGGCCGCCGAGCACAGTGGCCAGGCGGGTGGTCTCCGCCAGCCCACGGGTGATCACAGAGGCTTTGGAGTTGTCCCCGAGGTTCTGCCCGTCGCAGATTCCCACAGCCAGGGCGATGACGTTCTTCACGATGCCGGCGATCTCCACGCCCACCACGTCGGTGTTGGTGTAGGGACGGAAGTAGGAGTTGTTGCAGAGCTCGGCGATGCGTTCGGCGGTCTGCTCGTCCTCGCAGGCCACCACGGAGGCGGTGGGCTCTTCGCGGGCGATCTCCATGGCCAGATTCGGCCCCGAGACCACTGCGATGCGCGAGGGGTCCAGGCCGAGCTCCTCGGTGATGACCTGGGACATGCGCATATCGGTCCCGCGTTCCAGGCCTTTGATCAGCGAGACCAGCACAGCATGCGGCGCGAGAACCTCTGCCAGCTGGGTCAGATGGGAGCGCAGATGCTGGGCGGGCACGGCGAGCACGACGACGTCGGCGCCCTGAACCGCGTCGGTGAGGCTGCTGGTGGCCGTGATGACCTCCGGCAGGACGATCTCCCCCAGATAGGTGCTGTTGGTGTGCCGGGCGGTGATCTCCTCGGCGACCTCGGCGCGGCGGGCCCACAGCGAGATCTCGACGGGTTCTGAGCCGGTGGTCACGGCGTCCGCCATCACTTTGGCGAAGGTGGTCCCCCAGCTTCCGGCTCCGAGCACGGCGATCTTCTGCACGGGGTCCTCATTCCTCTGCATAGGCTTCTCACTCATCAGGCTGCACCTGCCTGCGCGGGACACGCTGCCGCAGGGCACGGTCCCAGATGTGGTCGGGGGCCTCCTCGCCGCGGAGCTCCGCGACGCCGGAGGTCAGGGCGTCTTCGATCCGTTCGGTGGCCTCTGACAAGACCTTGCGCCCCAGGGGCTTGGCGCGCAGGTCATCGAGATCCACCGTCTCGCCCACAGTGAGCCGGTACTTCTTCCGCGGCAGCGGACGCGGCGTCTTGGCATAGGGCGGCAGAAAGTCCTGGACTCCCCAATGCGTGATCGGAACCACCGGGGCTCCTGTGGTCAGCGCCAGACGCGCCGCGCCGGTCTTCGCCCGCATCGGCCAGAGTTCCGGGTCCCGGGTCAGGGTGCCCTCCGGGTAGATGATGATCGTTCCGCCCTGGTCGAGGACCTCCTGGGCGATCTCCAGAGACCTGTGCGACTCCCGCTGATCACGGATGACCGGGATCTGCTTCAGCGCACGCAGCACGCCTCCGAGCACCGGCGCCTTGAACAGGGAGTCCTTGGCCAGGAAATGAGGGGTGTTGCCTCCGACGTAGACGGCATGGGCCACCGCCAGCGGGTCCAACTCCGTGACGTGGTTGGCCACGGCGATGTACCCGCCCTCAGGCAGCTTCTCCATCCCCTGCAAGTCCTTGCCCATCAGCAGGTTCAGGCTGGGACGGACCACCACGGAGGCGAGGCGGAATCCAGGGGTGCGCAGCGTTCCTGCGCTGCTCTGATCGTCAGAAGTCACGGCAGACAGCCTATCGGAGGAGGCAGGATGTGCGGCGCAGCCCGAAGGGCTCAGCGCGTGGTCAGCTCGATGTCAGCACCGAGGCCGCTGATCTTGTCGATGAAGTGCTCGTAGCCGCGGTTGATGATCTCGATGCCGGTCACCTCAGAGGTGCCGTTGGCGGCCAGTGCGGCGATCAGGTGGGAGAACCCGCCGCGCAGGTCCGGGATGTCGATCGTGGTGCCCTTCAGCTCTGAGGGCCCGGAGATCACTGCCGAGTGCAGGAAGTTCCGCTGGCCGAACCGGCAGGGGTTCGAGCCCAGGCACTCCCGGTGCAGCTGGATGGAGGCACCCATGCGCTTCAGCGCGTTGGTGAAGCCGAACCGGTTCTCGTAGACGGTCTCGTGCACGATGGACACGCCGTGGGCCTGGGTCAGCGCCACGACCATGGGCTGCTGCCAGTCCGTCATGAAGCCGGGGTGGACGTCGGTCTCCAGCACCAGGGGCTGGAGCTGGCCGCCGCCGTGCCAGAAACGGATGCCGTCGTCGTCGACCTCGAACTCGCCGCCGATCTTGCGGTAGGTGTTCAGGAAGGCCGTCAGATCGCGCTGCGCCGCACCTTCGACGTAGATGTCGCCGCGGGTCACCAGAGCCGCCGAGGCCCAGGAGGCGGACTCGTTGCGGTCCGGAATGGCGCGGTGCTTATAGCCGGAGAGCTTCTCCACGCCCTCGATGCGGATGGTTCGGTCGGTGTTGACCGAGATGATCGCTCCCATCTGCTGGAGGATGGCGATCAGATCGTGGATCTCAGGCTCCACGGCCGCGTTCTTCAGCTCCGTGATGCCCTCAGCCAGCACAGCGGTCAGCAGCACCTGCTCGGTGGTGCCCACCGAGGGGTAGGGCAGCTCGAGCTTGGCTCCCTTGAGACCCTTGGGTGCGGTGATGTGGACGCCGGTGGCCTGCTTGTCCACGACGGCGCCGAAGTTCCGCAGCACCTCGAGGTGGTAGTTGATCGGCCGGTCACCGATCCGGCAGCCGCCGAGGTCAGGGATGAAGGCCTCGCCCTGCTTGTGCATGAGCGGGCCGCAGAAGAGGATCGGGATCCGTGAGTCTCCGGCGTGGGCGTCGATCTCGGAATGCTCAGCATTGCGCATCTGACGCGGATCGAGGGTGAGATCACCGGTCTCTGGGTCGGCGTCGACCTTCACCCCGTGGATCTGCAGCAGATTCCGGACGATCTCGACATCCTTGATCTCCGGAACGTTGCGCAGCTGCGAAGGTTCGTTGCCCAGCAGAGAGGCGACCATCGCTTTGGGAACCAAGTTCTTGGCACCGCGGACGCGGACGCGGCCCTGGAGCGGCTTTCCACCCTGGATGGTGAGCAGTTTGGCCATATCGACTCGATGGTCCCTTCATAGATCCGGATTCTCGCCATGCCACTGTAACCAACGTTTCTCCAGCGGCCGTCCAATTCCGCCGCCTGCGAAGGCAACGATTCGGTCAAGCCTCAGGTGCGCGCAGGCAGGGTCTTGGGCTTGAAGGGCAGGCGAGAAGCCTCGAATTCGCTGATGGAGGACTCCTGCTTCAGTGTGAGCGAGATATCATCCAGGCCCTCCATCAGACGCCACCGGGTGTAGTTGTCGATCTCGAACGTGGTGTCCACTGCACCGCAGCGCACTGTGCGACTCTCCAGGTCCACCGTCACCTCGGCACCCGGGGTGCTCTCCAGCTCCTTCCAGATGCGCTCGACGTCGGACTGGGCCACCTTGGCCGTCAGCAGACCCTGTTTGGCCGAGTTGCCGTAGAAGATGTCGGCGAAGCGAGAGGCGATGACCACTCTGAACCCGTAGTCCTTCAGCGCCCATACCGCATGCTCGCGGGAGGAGCCGGTGCCGAAGTCGGGGCCGGCCACCAGGACGGTGCCGTGGGTGTACTCCGGCTGGTTCAGGACGAAGTCCGGGTTCTTCCGCCAGGACGAGAACAGGGCGTCGTCGAAGCCGGTCTTGGTGATCCGCTTCAGATAGACGGCCGGGATGATCTGGTCGGTGTCCACGTTGGACTGGCGCAGCGGGACGCCGACGCCGGTATGGGTGGTGATGGGTTCCATGATGTGCTCCTGGGTGCGCGATGCGGCGGGCCGGGACTCAGGCCGGCACGGGGGCAGGGTTCAGAACGTCCGAGGGCGCAGAGAGCGTGCCTCGGATCGCAGTGGCCGCGGCCACCACCGGGGAGACCAGGTGGGTGCGGCCGCCCTTGCCCTGCCGGCCTTCGAAGTTGCGGTTGGAGGTGGAGGCGCAGCGCTCCCCCGGAGCCAGTTGGTCCGGGTTCATGCCCAGGCACATCGAGCAGCCGGCGAAGCGCCACTCTGCGCCGAAGTCCTTGAAGACCTGGTCCAGCCCTTCGGCCTCGGCCTGCAGCCGGACCCGCTGGGAGCCCGGGACCACGATCATGCGGACGTCCGGATCCTTCTGTCGTCCCTGGATGATCTCGGCGGCGGCGCGCAGATCCTCCATCCGAGAGTTGGTGCAGGAGCCCAGGAAGACTGTGTCCACCCGGATGTCCTTCATAGGCGTGCCCGGCTCCAGGTCCATATAGGCCAGGGCCCGCTCGGCGGAGTCCCGGGCCACCTCATCGGTGAAGTCGCTGGGCGCCGGGACGGAATCGCTGAGGCTGACGCCCTGACCGGGGTTGGTGCCCCAGGTGACGAAGGGCTCGAGCTCGTCGGCGTCGAGGATGACCTCGGCGTCGAACTCAGCTCCCTCATCGGTGCGCAGCGAAGTCCAGTACTCGACGGCGGCGTCCCAGTCCTCACCCTGCGGAGCGTGTGGGCGGCCCTTCACGAACTCGAAGGTCGTCTCATCCGGCGCGATCATGCCGGCGCGGGCGCCCGCCTCGATGGACATGTTGCAGATGGTCATCCGGGCGTCCATGGACAGCTGCTCGATCGCGCTTCCGCGGTACTCCAGGACATAGCCCTGCCCACCGCCGGTGCCGATCTTCGCGATGACCGCCAGGATGATGTCCTTGGAGCTGACGCCGGGCTTCAGCGTGCCCTCGACGGTGATGGCCATCGTCTTGAACGGCTTCAGCGGCAGGGTCTGGGTGGCCAGCACATGCTCCACCTCAGAGGTGCCGATGCCCATGGCCAGCGCCCCGAAGGCGCCGTGGGTGGAGGTGTGGGAGTCGCCGCAGACCACGGTCATGCCGGGCTGGGTGAGCCCCAGCTGAGGGCCGACCACGTGGACGATGCCCTGGTCGTCGTCGCCCAGGGAGTGGATGCGCACGCCGAACTCCTCAGCGTTGGCCCGCAGCGTGTCCACCTGCTTCTTGGAGACCGGGTCCGCGATGGGCCTGTTGATCTCCAGAGTGGGAGTGTTGTGGTCTTCGGTGGCGATGGTGAGATCCGGCCGACGCACGGGGCGGCCTGCCAGGCGCAGGCCCTCGAAGGCCTGCGGGCTGGTCACCTCGTGGACCAGGTGCAGGTCGATGTAGAGCAGGTCAGGAGAACGCTGCCCGTCCTTCTCCTCGCCCGGCACGACGATATGATCGCGCCAGACCTTCTCTGCCAGAGTGAGCGGCTTCTCCGCGGTCATCGGGTTCCCTTCCGTATGAGCCCTTGTCCCGACCTCAGCCTCAGAGGGTGACGGGCTGCGGCGGCGAATTGGCGGTACCACCAGAGAAACACCGTTGTGACGGGGGTTCCATAGTGTGGGTTGGGGTTCTCACTATTTGAGATCACTCTCTGAGTTCGCAGTAGAATGTGAGGCATGTCCAGCCAGCCTTCAGCTCCGCAGCCTTCCTCGCTGCCGGCGGATCCGCCGCGGCCCCTGCATTCGCCCTCCGGGATCGGGGTCATCGACAAGTCAGTGATGATCCTCGACGCACTCGAGGCGGGGCCGGCCTCCTTGGCCCAGCTGGTGGAGTGCACCGGTCTGGCTCGGCCCACAGCCCACCGGCTGGCCAGCGCCCTGGTCCATCATCGTTTCCTGAGCCGCGATGTCCGCGGCCGCTACGTGATCGGCTCTCGGCTGGCCGAGCTGGCCTCGGCGGCCGGCGACGACCGCCTGGTCTCGGCGGCGGGCCCGATCCTGCTCAAGCTGCGCGACGCCACCGGCGAATCCTCCCAGCTCTACCGCCGGCAGGGGGACGCCCGCGTCTGCGTGGCCTCCGCTGAGCGTCCGATCGGGCTGCGCGACTCCATCCCGGTGGGCACCCAGCTGTCCATGAAGGCCGGCTCCGCCGCCCAGGTTCTGCTGGCGTGGGAGGACCACGAACGCCTGGTGGAGGGCCTTCAGGGCGCCCGCTTCACCCCGACCGTGCTGGCCGGCGTCCGGCGTCGCGGCTGGGGCGAGTCGCTGGGCGAGCGGGAGCCCGGCGTGGCGTCGGTCTCCGCGCCGGTGCGCGGACCGTCCGGCCGGGTCATCGCCGCAGTGTCCATCTCCGGACCCATCGAGCGGCTGTCGCGGCAGCCGGGCCGGCTGCACGCCGCCGTCGTCGTCCAGGCCGCCCATCAGCTGACCGAGCTGGTGCGGAAGAATCCGGAGGCCGCCGAGCAGAGCCTCCCGGACCCGGGACGTCGCCCCTGACCCGTGTTCTCACCACGTTCTGGACATTGAGCACTTAGGATGGGCCCGTGACTTTGAACATCAGTGTTATCGGTACCGGTTATCTGGGCGCCACCCACGCCGCCTGCATGGCGGAGCTCGGCTTCGACGTGATCGGCGTGGACGTCGACCCCGAGAAGATCGACTCGCTCTCCCGCGGTGAGCTGCCCTTCCACGAGCCCGGCCTGCCCGAGCTGATCCGCAAGCATGTCGACTCCGGCAAGCTGCGGTTCATCACCGACCCCGACTACTCCACAGTCGGCGCCTGGGCAGACGTCCACTTCATCGCAGTGGGCACTCCCCAGCAGCCCGGGGGCACCGGCGCAGATCTGACCTACGTCGACGCCGCCACCGTCGGCCTGGCCGAAGGGATCACCAAGGACTCGCTGATCGTCGGCAAGTCCACCGTCCCGGTGGGCACCGCCCGCCGCCTGGCCCGGCTGGTCGAGGAGACCTCCCGCGACGACGTCGCCGTCTCCTTGGCTTGGAACCCGGAGTTTCTGCGCGAAGGCTTCGCCGTCAAGGACACGCTGACCCCCGACCGACTGGTCGTGGGCACCGCCACCGACGCCGACGAAGCCGTGCTGCGCGAGGTCTACGCCGAGGCGCTGGAGCGCGAGACCCCCTGGATCAGCACCGACTTCGAGACCGCGGAACTGGTCAAGGTCGCGGCCAATGCCTTCCTGGCCACCAAGATCAGCTTCATCAACGCCTTCTCCGAGGTCACCGAGACCGTCGGCGGCAACATCACCACCCTGGCCGATGCGATCGGCTTCGACACCCGCATCGGCCGGAAGTTCCTCAATGCCGGCGTCGGCTTCGGCGGCGGCTGCCTGCCCAAGGACATCCGGGCCCTGCAGACCCGCGTCAGCGAGCTGGGCCTGGACCACACGATGACGTTCCTCGATGAGATGGACAAGATCAACCTGCGTCGCCGCGAGCGCGTGGTCACCCTCGCCGAGAACATCCTGGGCGAGCTGGCCGGCAAGCGGATCGCGGTGCTGGGTGTGACCTTCAAGCCGCTCTCCGACGATGTGCGCGACTCCCCCGGCCTGGATGTGGCCAACCGCCTCTACACCGCCGGCGCTGAGGTCTCGGTCTATGATCCCGAGGGCAACGCCAACGCGGCCAAGCGCTTCCCGCGCCTGGGTTATGTGGACTCGCTCACCGAGGCCGCCCAGGACGCCGATCTGGTGGTGCTGGCCACTGAGTGGAACGAGTTCAAGGCACTCACCCCGGCGGACCTGGACGAGCTGGTCGCGCAGAAGCAGTTCATCGATGCCCGCAACGTGCTGCCCGCAGCGGACTGGGAGAAGGCCGGCTGGTCCTTCGCCCAGCTGGGACGCTACTACGACGGCCTCTGATCGGCCGCGAGCTCTAGAGGGAGCTCCACCCACCTGCTGAGACGGCGTGCTCTGTGATCACACGGGGCACGCCGTCTCTGTGTTCGAGCACCTCTCCCAGCGGGCGGAAGCCCTCCGGGAGCACGACGCCGGCCCCGAAGGTGGCCAGCAGTGCGTACTCCTCTCCCCCGGCACAGACCCAACGACGCGCGGCCTGCGGGTCCCGGCCCAGAACCCCGGCCACGGGCTCCAGCTGAACGGCTTCAGCCTCCAGGGCGGCGTCGTCGAGCTTCAGGCAGACGCCCGCTGCGGAGGCGAGGCGGCCGGCGTCACGGATCAGCCCGTCGGAGATGTCCATGGCAGCTGTGGCCCCGTGGGCCGCAGCCGTAGGGCCTGCCGTCAGCGGGGGCTCCGGTCGCTGCTGGGCGGCCAGGCAGTCTCGGATCAGATCTTCGTGACTCTCCCAGAGCCGCTTCTGCTCGGTTGCATCTGCTGCACCGTCATGTTCCGGAGCGGATAGGTGTTCGAGCAGCTCGAAGCCCGCGGCGGCACGCCCCAGCGGGCCGGCCACGGCGAGGATGTCTCCGGGCTGAGCGCCGCTGCGGCGGAGCACCGGGGCGTCCTCGGCCTGTCCCAGGGCGGTGATGGTCACTGAGATGGTGTCACCGCTGCCCAGGTCTCCACCGGCGATCACACAGCGCTGCGCGCCTGGAGCCCGGCAGGCCCGGACCATCCCCTGGAAGAAATCACCCACCCACTCCACAGGAAGGTCCGCGGGCAGGGTCAGGCTGACCAGCAGGGCAGAGGGAACGGCGCCCATAGCGCTGATGTCGGAGAGGTTCTGAGCGGCGGCTTTGGTGCCCACGTCCATCGCCCACACCTCAGTGCGCTCCGCAGCTTCTGCTGTGCTGTTCGGGCCCAGCCACCACCGGCGGCGGAAGTCCTGGCCCTCACTCATCGTGTCTGTGGTCATGACGACCTCTGCAGTGGGCTGAGAGCTGCCTGGCGAGGGCTGGGCGGAGAAGGCGAGGACAGCGGCGTCGTCGTTTCCTGGGCCCACGGCGAGCGTCTGCCCCGACTGCTGGGCGCGCTCCTGGCCGGGCTCCTGCCGGTGCTGCTGGGCGACGGCGTCGTTATGCGGGGTGATGACCTCCAGGATGGCGCTGAGCACAGCGTCCTCGCCCGCCTGGGCAACAGTGCGTGGGGACCTCTCCATAGCTCCTTATGGTGTCACGTCCCAGCTCAGCGCGCTGTCACGGATCCATGTCACCGCCTCGCCCTAGGCTTGGACCATGGATTCAGACGGGGTGCGACACAGGGTGAGAGACGGGGCGCGGGGCACGGTGACTGAACCCGGCGTGCCTGCTCCCGATCCGCTGATGGCGGCCCGGCAGTTCCAGATTCTGGCTCGCCGCGCCGAGGCCGCACAGCTGACCGCCATGGTGGAGCATCAGGATGCCCTAGAAGCCGAGGAGCGGTTGGCGGAGCTGCCGCTGCATGCCCGCCGAGAGGCACGGAAGGTGCCGGTCCGGCAGTTGGCCCTGGAACTGCGGATGAGCGAACGGACGGTAGCAGTGCTGCTGGGCTGCGCGCGTTTCGCCCGCCGTGAGCTGCCGCAGACGTGGAGGGCCTTCGGTGAGGGGGCCGTCGATCAGCAGAGGCTGCGGCTGGTGGCTGATGCGGCGATGAGCTTGGAGTCCGCTGAGCATGTGGAGGCCTTGGACACCGCCGCGGAGAAGAAGGCCCCGGAGAGCACCGCGGCACAGCTGAGGCGCTGGCTGAACCGTTTTGTGGCACGGCTGGGACCGGAGGAGTTCGCCCGCAGCTGTGAGCAAGCGCAGAGGCATCGGCATGTTCGCCTCCAGCACCTGGAGAACGGAGTGAGCCTGCTTCAGGCGCTGCTGCCCACTGTGCAGGCCGCCGCTATCGAGAAGCGTCTCCGTGCCGCTGCGCGGGGCCTGGACGGGCCGCAGCCGCGGGATCCCGAAGCTGCGGAGACCCCGGCCCCCTCCCCTGATCTGATGAGCACGGGATCTGGCCCGGCCTGCTCCGACCACACCGATTCCGCCCCGCAGCCTCACGACCCGCGGACGCTCGATCAGCGCGAGGCTGACCTCTTGGCCGCATGGCTGTTGGACGGTCGAGTGGGCGGCACGCCCGTGGAGGCTGCCCTGGCGATCATGGTGCCGGAGGTGACTCTGACCGGCGAGAGCAATGAGCCCGCTGTCAGCGCCGACGGCGCCTGGGCCATCCCCGCCCAGGCTGTGCGGGAGCTGGCCTTCGCGCCAGGAGCACAGCACCGGTGGTACGAGGCGGTGACGCGCAGGCCCTCGTCGGCAGAAGATGATGTCCTGGAGATCAGATATCAGGGGCGCTTCGCTCCACAGAGACTGCGAGACGCAGTGGCGTTCCGAGATCGGACCTGCCGTGCCGAGGGCTGCTCAGTCCCGGCGGAGCACTGCGACCTGGACCATCGGATCCCCTGGCCGAAAGGGCCGACCACCGGCACGAATCTTCAGGCCCTGTGCCGAAGACACCATAGGATGAAATCCCACGGGTACCTGGACCCTCCCGACGCGGTCGCGGACCGATGAATCGTGCCCCGAAGGTCTGCGTACCCCGGTCTCGCTAGGCTGACGGTATGAAGGTCGATGTCGCGGTCCGGGACGCCTACGCCACGAGGGTCGCTGAGTATGCCGCAGCGTTAGGGGCTGTGGACCAGATGCATGCCGATGACCGTGATCAGATCAGTGCCTGGGGCCGTCGCCTTGAGGGGCCCGCTCTCGACGTCGGCTGTGGTCCCGGACATTGGACAAACTATCTCCGCCACCAAGGCGTGGACATACGAGGAATCGACCCGGTGCCGGAGTTCACCGCCTATGCCCGCAGTCAGTTCCCGGGCATCGAGTTCCAGACAGCTTCTCTGGGCTCTCCGGGCGTGGACGCGGCCTCCCTCACAGGCATCCTGTGCTGGTACTCCCTGATCCATATCCGTCCGAGGGGCATGGCTGAGGCCTTGGCCCAGATCAATCAGCTGCTGTGCCCTGGAGGAGAGCTATTGGTCGGGTTCTTCCGCCACTCACGCACAGAGGTCTTTGACCACGCTGTCGCACCTGCCTACCGGTGGTCGGTGGACCACCTGGCGCGTGAGCTGGCGGCAGGGGGCTTCACCGTCTGTGACATCCACCGGCGGACGGATCCCGATGTACGACCACATGCTTGTATCCGCGCCGTGAAATCTCGCCGCAGCTGATCGGAGACGTCTATGGAAAGCACCGCACTGCAGGCCCGAGCCGCTGCGCGCGCTCAAGAGCTCCCGGCGGCAGAGATGAGCCGACCCTTCGGCGAAGACTGGGACGTCTGGAAGGTCCGCGGCCGAGTCTTCATGCTCCAGACTCAGGCAACCGGAGAGCCGCTGGTGATCCTCAAATCCCGTCCCGAGGACTCTGCCGCTCTGCGCGAGGCCTACACCGAGGTCACGCCCGGCTATCACATGAACAAGCGGCACTGGATCAGCCTGCACGAAGGTGGAGAGCTCGACGCCGGTCTCGTGGATGACCTGGTCACCGAGTCCTACCTGCTCGTCGTGGAGAGAAACCTGCCGCGTCGGGAACGCCCAGTGGATCCTGAGACCTTCGGCCAGTGAGCGCCGGCCGCACGAGACCTCCTCCGCAACGGCCTTCAGGCGCAGGGTGGAGGCCTCCACGTTCTCAGAGACGGTGTTCCGCGCCGGCCACGGTCACGCCGGGATCCTCATCATCCTGGGCCTGATCTGCCTCATGCTCACAGAAGCGACGTCACTCACCGGCTTCTGGGAATGGTCTTCCCGCGCTGGCGTCCTGGTGTCCGCAATCCTCATCCCCGCGGGCTTCTTCCTCTCGGCGCTCGGACCCGGCCGCACTGCCCCGAACCGGCTCATCGTACTGCTGTGGGGCGGCGCGGGATTCCTCGTCACAGGACTCATCAGCTGCGGAGTCGGACTCATCCTGGCGGCCTGATGATCTACATGATCTACGGAGCAGCCAGCGGCGCTCTCCCAGGTGGCGGCCTCTCCAGCTGCTGCAGGCCGCGCTCCGAGAGATGCAGAAGGCGGGCCACCTAGAAGCCGCGGCGCCGCCCATCACTGAAGCGCCCTGGGTTTCGTTCCGTGGTTAGACGGTCGCGGGCGCGGTCGTCGTGGTGTGAGTGTAGGCCGCTTCGACTGCCGCTGGAGTGCGGTAGTCGAGCGCCTCGTGGAGCCGGGTCGTGTTCCACCAGTGGACCCAGCCCATCGTCGCCAACTCGACTTCGCTGACCGAATCCCAGATCCGCTTCGAGTAGATCAGTTCCGTCTTGTAGAGACCGTTCACGGTCTCGGCCAGGGCGTTATCGTAGCTATCGCCAACGGTGCCGACTGATGCTTTCACCCCCGCTGCGATGAGAGCGTCCGAATAGGCCAGTGAGACATACTGGCCGTATTCAAGTGGTCGTCGCAACACCTACCTGATGGAGGTGTTCGATGGGCATTGGCCCAAGGCAGAAGAGGGCAAGGGAATATCGCGGTCAGATCGTCTCTCCTGGGCGCCCAACGGTGGCTTGGCGCGAGGACCGTGTGCGGTTCTGGCAGGCCATCGCTGCAGGAGCTAAGACCCGAGAGGCCGGTGAAGCCGCCGGTGTCTCCGAGCCTGTAGCTCACCGTTGGTTCCGACATGCTGGTGGCGTGAATCCACACTTGGCCTCGACTGTTTTCGGACGGTATATCTCCTCCTCTGAACGGGAGGACATCGCTTTATGGCGAGCCCAAGACAGCGGGGTCCGTGAGATCGCCCGTCGGCTGGGGCGTAGCCCATCGACGATCTCACGGGAGCTACGGCGTAACGCCTCGACCAGGACCTATCAGCTGGAGTACAAGGCCTCGATTGCTCAGTGGCATGCTGAGCGGCGCGCCCGCCGTCCGAAGACCGCGAAGATGGTCACCAACGACCGGCTGCGCCAGTACGTCCAAGACAAGCTCAGCGGTGAGATCATCACCGCCGAAGGTGAAGTTGTCGGCCCCGAGGGCCCGGCCTGGGATGGA
The DNA here is from genome assembly GCF_017876395.1 of Nesterenkonia lacusekhoensis. Classification (NCBI taxonomy): domain Bacteria; kingdom Bacillati; phylum Actinomycetota; class Actinomycetes; order Micrococcales; family Micrococcaceae; genus Nesterenkonia; species Nesterenkonia lacusekhoensis. The sequence continues at coordinate 1,477,392 of NZ_JAGINX010000001.1, forward strand.
AAGAACAAGCCCCACCGTGGGGACCGTGAATGGGTCACCGCCTGGAGTCCGCAGCAGATTGCCAAGCGGCTGCCACTGGAGTTCCCCGATGACCCGACCATGAGGATCTCTCATGAGGCGATCTATCAGGCCCTCTACGTCGAATCCCGCGGCGGGCTTGCCCGGAAGCAGTCCTGGCACCTGCGCCGAGGTCGCACCAAGCGAATGCCCCGGGCCCGCACACGGCAGGAAGCCTGGGCTCATGTCACTGCCGAGACCGTGCTGCAGAAACGCCCCAAGGAGGTCGAGGACCGCAAGATCGCCGGCCACTGGGAAGGTGACCTGATCATCGGACTGAAGCGTTCGGCCGTGGCCACGTTGATCGAGCGCACCACCCGCTACGCGATACTGGTCCACCTGCCCCGCCAGGCCGGGTACGGGCAAATTCGACCAACGAAGAACGGCCCGGCACTGGCGGGGTATGGGGCGTTGACCATGAAAGACGCTCTGGCGAAGTCGATCACCCATCTGCCTGAGCAGCTGCGCCGTTCTTTGACCTGGGACCGCGGCAAAGAGCTCTCGGCACATGCGCTGCTGACGAAAGAGACTGGGCTGCCGGTGTACTTCGCTGACGCGAAGAGTCCCTGGCAGCGTGGCTCCAACGAGCACCTCATGGTCTGCTTCGGCAATACTTCCCGAAAGGCACTGACCTCTCCAGGTGGAACGCCACCGAAATCGCAGCTATCGCCACCGCCATGAACAACCGGCCACGCGGGATCTTGGGGTGGCGCACTCCCGCCGAGGCGTTCGCCGATCAACTACGCTCAGTCCAACAACACACTGTTGCGACGACCAGTTGAATACGGCCTGACTGCCCCTGTCGGAGTGGTGAACCAATCCGCTATCATTCCTGCTTGCACCAGTGGAAAGAAGTGCGTGCTCCAGTGCGAGCAAAGGTAGAGACTGTGTGTGGAGTGTGGGTGCGACCGCCCAGCCGACAATTCTCCGACTGAAGACATCGGTGATGAATGCGACGTAGCAGAATCCGGCGAGGATCCGGACGTAGGTGATGTCAGCGACCCAGAGCTGCCGCGGACGGTCCGCGGCAAACTTCCGTTCCACAAGGTCGGGGCGCTCATCCGGTCCGGCTCCAGGGCAGGTGGTGACGGGCTTACGGCCTCGCCGGACGCCTTGGAGTCCCGCGACCCTCATCAGTCGTGCCACCTGGTCGCGACCGACGTCCCATCCCGCATGCCGCATCGCGTGCCACATCTTTCGGACCCCGTAGACGCTGTAGTTCTCCTTGTGAATTCGTTTCACCTCCTCCACGAGCATCTCGTCCCGAATGCTACGAGCGCAGGCTGGCCTGCTCTTTGCGGCACGGTATCCGCGGGAGGTGATGAACCCACATTCTGTCGCACCGAGGATGCGGCAGATGGCCTCGACCCCGAACTGTTCGCGATGCATGTCGATGAACGCGATCATTTCGTCGTGGGGCGGTCGAGCTCCGCTGCGAAAAACGCTGAGGCGGCCTTCAGAATCTCATTCGCGCGCCGTGCCTCGGCGAGTTCCCGTCGAAGACGCCGGTTCTCCTCCTCGAGCGGCTCGCCCGGGCCGGTCGGCTCGGTGGGGCCGTAGCGGTTGCACCAGATCCGCAGGGTCTCCTCCCCGACACCGAGCTGTGGTGCGACGGCACGGATCGACTGCGCTCTGGGACCTCCCTCGAGGGCTTGACGGTCGTGAACCATGCGCACGGCGCGGTCACGCAGCTCTGGACTGAACTTCTTGGGCATACTCCGATTCTCCTTGCTGAGACTCGGAACGAAACCCAGGGCGCTTCACACCGACCGGCAAGAAAAGTAATCCCAAACACAAGAAAAGCGCCCCTGGAAATCCAGAAGCGCTTTTCTCTATGGTGACCCCAGCGGGATTCGAACCCGCGTTACCGCCGTGAGAGGGCGGCGTACTAGGCCGCTATACGATGGGGCCATAGACCAGTATTCGATTGTTCATCATCACAGAGGTGAAGCCTCAGACCGCATGGTCCGAGGCTTCACACCTTGTGGTGACCCCAGCGGGATTCGAACCCGCGTTACCGCCGTGAGAGGGCGGCGTACTAGGCCGCTATACGATGGGGCCATATCTGATCGATCCTCAGAGGATCGATCCGCTGGGCTACTAGGACTCGAACCTAGAATAACGGTACCAGAAACCGTCGTGTTGCCGATTACACCATAGCCCAATACTGGGATTCTCTCTTCGATTATCCTTGTTTCGAGGTCTTCAGGAGCATCTCCTGCGCTCCCCCGCAACGGATAAATACTTTACACGAGATATCCCAGCAGATGCAAAATCAGCCCCGCGACACTACCTCAGCGCGGAAACGAGCCAGCCGTGACAGAGACGATTCCCGGCCGAGCAGCTCCATAGACTCGAAGAGCGGCGGGGACACCTTGCGCCCCGAGATCGCCGAACGGACAGCTCCGAAGGCCTTGCGCGGCTTCAGCTCCATCCCCTCGATCAGCGCCTCGCGCAGGGCCCCCTCGATCTCCTCCGTGGTCCACTCCCCGAGCTTCTCCAGAGCCGCTGTGGAGGCGTCCAGAGCCTCCAGGACCACGTCCTTCTCCCCCAGTCCGCTGAAGGCTTTGAGCTCGATCTCAAGCTGATCATCGTCGGCGAAGAGGAAGGCCATCATGTCCGCACCCTCCCCCAGCAGCGCGATGCGCTCCTGGACCAGCGGCGCAGCGCCGTCCAGCAGAGCCGCCTGACGCTCAGTGAGCTCCTCATCCACCAGCTGCCGCGCCTGCAGATAGGGAACCAGACGGTCGCGGAAGTCCTGGGCCTCCAGACGACGGATATGGGTTCCGTTGATGGACTCGGCCTTCTTCACGTCGAAGCGCGCCGGGTTGCCCAGCACATCGGCGACATCGAAGTTCTCCACGAGCTCATCCACGGTGAAGATGTCCTCATCTGCTGAGAGTGACCATCCCAGCAGTGCCAGGTAGTTCAACAGGCCCTCACGGATGAAGCCCCGATCCCGGTGCAGGAACAGGTTCGACTCCGGATCGCGCTTGGACAGCTTCTTGCTGCCCTCACCCATCACATAGGGAAGATGCGCGAAGGCCGGCATGTAGGAGGCGACACCCACCGCGTGCAGCGCCCGGTACAGGGCGACCTGCCGAGGCGTCGACGACAGCAGATCCTCGCCGCGCAGCACGTGGGTGATCTCCATCAGCGCATCGTCCACCGGGTTCACCAGCGTGTAGAGCGGCTTCCCGTTGGCCCGGGCCACGACGAAGTCCGGAGTGGACCCTGCACCGAAGGTGATCTCACCGCGCACCAGATCGGTGAAGGTGATGTCCTCCTCGGGCATCCGGAAGCGCAGCACCGGCTCGCGGCCCTCGGCACGGAAGGCCTCCTTCTGCTCCTCGGTGAGGTCACGGTCATAGTTGTCATAGCCCAGCTTGGGATCCCGTCCGGCAGCACGGTGACGCTCCTCGACCTCCTCAGGAGAGGAGAAGGACTCATAGACGAACCCGGCCTCCTTCAGCTTGGCCAGCACGTCCTGATAGATCTCACCCCGCTGAGACTGGCGGTACGGGCCGTGGGGCCCGCCGACCTCCACTCCCTCGTCCCAGTCGATGCCCAGCCAGCGCAGGGCCTCGAGCAGCATCTGGTAGGACTCCTCAGAGTCGCGGGCGGCGTCGGTGTCCTCGATCCGGAAGATCAGCTTGCCGCCGGTGTGCCGGGCATAGGCCCAGTTGAACAGCGCCGTACGGATCAGCCCGACATGCGGCAGACCGGTCGGCGAGGGACAGAAGCGCACGCGCACCGGGGTGCTGGCGTCGACTGAGGGGATGTCTTTCGGAGGAGCCACGGGAGTGGTCATGATCTTGGAAATCGCTCCTGTCAGCGGTCTCAGTTGCGGAAGTGGTTGGTGAGGGTGCCGATGCCCTCGATCTCGGCGTCGAAGCGATCGCCGGCGCTCAGCCGCCCGACGCCTGCCGGAGTGCCGGTGAGGATGACGTCGCCGGGCAACAGCGTGAAGGCCTGAGAGATGTAGGCGATCAGCTCGGGCACACCGAAGATCATGTCGGCCGTGGTGCCGTCCTGGACGGTCTCTCCGTTGAGCTGGCCGATGACGGTCAGATCCTCCGGGTCCAGCTCTGTCTCGATCCACGGCCCCAGCGGAGTGGAGCCGTCGAAGCCTTTGGCGCGGGCCCACTGCCCGTCGGTGCGCTGAGCGTCCCGAGCCGTGACATCGTTGGCCACGGTATAGCCGAAGACCACCTCAGGCACGCGCTCGACCGGCACGTCCTTGCAGATGCGGCCGATGACCACGGCCAGCTCGGCCTCATAGCTGACCTCCTCCGAGAAGGAGGGCAGGGTGACCGGCTCGTTGGGTCCGGAGACCGCGGTGTTGGGCACCAGGAACAGCAGCGGTGAGACCGGCGCCTCGCCGCCCATCTCCTCGGCGTGGTCGGCATAGTTCTTCCCGACGCCGATGACTTTGCTCCGCGGGATGATCGGCGCCACCAAGCGGACATCCTCCAGCTTGTGGGTGGCCTCCTCCCCGGGCACCTGCTGGATGCCCTGGTAGAAGGGGTCTCCGACGAGCTGGGTGATGATCTCCTCACCGGGCTCGCCTGTGACCAGGCCATAGGACGGTTCAGCGTCTGTGACGAATCGTGCAATGCGCATACGCGCCAGTCTATCGCCCCGTCCCGCAGAACTCAGGCCCGCAGAACTCAGGCCAGTCGGTGCATCCAGCCGTAGCGGTCCTCCACCGTTCCGGTCTGGATGCCCAGCAGCTCCTCACGGATCGACTGGGTGACTTCCCCGGTGCCGGTGGAGGCGATGGTCTTCTCCCCGTCCAGCAGCTCACCGATCGGGGTGATCACCGCAGCGGTGCCGCAGGCGAAGACCTCAGTGATGGTGCCGTCCTCGACGCCGGCCTCCCACTCGTCCAGAGTGATCCGGCGCTCCTCCACGGTCAGACCGCGGTCCCGTGCCAGCTGAAGCACCGAGTCGCGGGTGATCCCCTCCAGGATGGTGCCGGTCAGCTCCGGGGTGATGATGCGGCCGTCAGCGGTCACGAGGAAGACGTTCATGCCGCCCAGCTCCTCGATGGCGTTGTCATGCAGCGGGTCCAGGAAGAGCACCTGGTCACAGCCCTTCTCCGCGGCCTGCTGCTGCGGCAGCAGGGAGCCGGCGTAGTTTCCGCCGGTCTTGGCCGCGCCGGTGCCGCCGGGGGCCGCGCGGACATAGTCCCGGGAGACCCAGATCTTCACCGGCTTGAGCTCCCCGCCGAAGTAGTTGCCCGCCGGGGAGGCGATCACCCGGTAGCTGACCTCCTTGGCCGGACGCACACCGAGGAACGCCTCGGAGGCGAACATGAAGGGGCGCAGGTACAGCGCCTCTCCCTCACCGGAGGGGACCCACTGCCGGTCAGCAGAGACCAGCTGCTCCAGAGACTCCACGAAGGCCTGCTCCTCCAGCTCCGGAAGGGCCAGACGCCGCGCGGAGCTGTTCATGCGCGCGGCATTGGCGAAGGGACGGAAGGTCCAGATCCCCCCGTCGCTGTGGCGGTAGGCCTTCGTCCCTTCGAAGACCTCCTGGGCATAGTGCAGCACGGCCGCGGCAGGGTCCAATGTGATGGGCCCGTAGGCCTCCACCCGCGCGTTCTGCCACCCGCCGGCCGCGGTCCAGTCGATCACCGCAGTGTGGTCGGTGAAATGTGTGCCGAATCCGGGGTCCTTCAGCACCTCGGCGATCTGCGCCGAGTCAGTGGGGTTCGGGTGGGGAACGACGTCGAACTTCACAGTGTCTCCTTGATCTTGGCGACGAAGGCATCGCCGCGCTGGGCGGTGCTCAGCCCGGTGGTGCCGGACTGCGCCCATTCCGTGAGCTGAGCGTGCACGGCCTGCCCCACGGCACGGGCAGCCTCTGTCAGACCCAGATTATCGAGCATCAGGGCCGAGGAGAGCACAGCCGCAGTGGGATCGGCGATCTGCTGGCCCGCGATGTCCGGGGCCGAACCGTGGACCGGCTCGAACATGGAGGGATACACGCCCTCGGCATTGATCGAGCCGGAGGCGGCCAGCCCGATGCCGCCGGTGATCGCGGCTGCCAGGTCGGTGAGGATGTCGCCGAAGAGGTTGTCGGTGACGATCACGTCGAAGCGCTGCGGGTCGGTGACCATGTGGATGGTGGCGGCGTCGACGTGCATGTAGTCCCAGGTGACCTCGGGGAACTCCTGGGCCACCTCTCGGGTGGTCCGTGTCCAGAGGTCCCCGGCGTAGGTGAGCACATTGTTCTTATGCACCAGGGTCAGCTTCTTCGACCGTGCCTGCGCCCGGACGAAGGCGTCCCGGACCACACGGCGCACACCGTGGGCGGTGTTCACCGAGACCTCGGTGGCGATCTCCTGGGGCGTGCCGCGGCGCAGCTGGCCGCCGTTGCCGGCATAGGGGCCCTCCGTGCCCTCGCGGACGACGACGAAGTCGAAGTCCCCCTCGCCGGCCAACGGGGTGGAGACCCCGGGGAAGGTCTGGGAGGGGCGCAGGTTCACACTGTGATCCAGGTTGAACCGCAGGCCCAGCAGCAGCTCGCGCTCAATGATGCCCGAGGGGATCCGGGTGTCGAGCGGATCGGCCCCGACGGCGCCGAAGAGGATCGCGCTGTGCCGCTTCAGCTTCTCCAGGGTTTCCTCGGTGAGCGTCTCCCCGGTCTCCAGCCAGTGCCCAGCGCCCAACGAGTACTCGGTCCAGCTGATCTGCGCCGAAGAGCCGGCCAGGGCGGCGTCCAAGACTCTGCGGGCCTCTGCGATGACCTCAGGGCCGATCCCGTCGCCAGGGATGACGGCGATGTCGAACTGTTCTGCCATGGGATCAGGCCTCAGCTTTCTCGTCGGGATCTTCGTGGCGGGGGAAGATCGGCTCGGGCTTGGCGATGGGAGTGCCGGGACGCAGTGCCTCGCCGAAGGCGGCGAAGCTGCGCGGACCCTCATTGGAGGCATTGGTGGCGCCCGCGTCGCCGGTTGCGGCCACACCCAGGGCATCCAGCAGCTTGGTCGCCGAGGTCGGCATCACCGGCTGAGCCAGCAGTGCGACCCGGCGCAGCACTTCGGCAGTCACGTAGAGGACTGTGCCCATACGCTCCAGATCGGTCTTCTTCAGCTGCCACGGGGCCTGATCGGCGAAGTAGGCGTTGGCCTCTCCCAGAACGAACCAGGTGCGCTCCAGGGCGTGGTGGAAGTCCTGGACCTCATAGGCCTTTCGGGAGATCTCCAGGAGCTCCTCGGCCTGGTCCAGGATCGCCCGGTCCTCCTCGGTGAGATCACCGGGCTGCGGAACTGCACCCTCACAGTTCTTCACGATCATCGACAGCGACCGCTGCGCCAGGTTGCCCAGGTTGTTGGCGAGGTCGGAGTTCTTCCGCCCCACCACGGCGTCGTGGGTGTAGGAACCGTCCTGGCCGTAGGGGAACTCGCGCAGCAGGAAGAACCGCACGGCGTCCAGCCCGTAGGTCTTCGTCCACGCCGCGGGGGCGACCACGTTGCCCACCGATTTGGACATCTTCTCGCCGGCGTTGTGCAGGAACCCATGGATCATCACACGCTTGGGCACCTCCAGCCCGGCACTCATCAGGAAGGCCGGCCAGAAGATGCAGTGGAAGCGGGAGATGTCCTTGCCGATGATGTGCAGGTCCGCCGGCCAGCGGCGACCGAAGGCCTCGGAGTCGACGTCGGGGAAGCCGGCACCGGTGAGGTAGTTGGTCAGCGCGTCGACCCAGACGTACATGACGTGGTCCAGCTCGGTCTCGCCCTCGGTGAGGTCCTTGGGGACCGGCACACCCCAGTCGAAGGTGGTCCGGGAGATGGACAGGTCCTCCAGGCCCTGCTCGACGAAGCGGATGACTTCGTTGAAGCGGGAGCGCGGACCGGCGAAGTCCGGGTTCGCGGCGTAGAAGTCCAGTAGCGGCTGAGTGTACTTCGAGAGCCGGAAGAAGTAGGACTCCTCTTCGGTCCAGGTCACGGGGGTGCCGGTCTCAGCAGCATACCGCTCGCCGTCCTGGCCGACCTCTGTCTCCTCCTCGGTGAAGAAACGCTCGTCACGCACCGAGTACCACCCTGCGTATTTGTCCAGGTAGATGTCTCCGGCCTCGACCATCCGACGCCAGATCGCCTGGGAAGCGGTGTAGTGGTCCTCGTCGGTGGTGCGGATGAACCGGTCGTAGGAGATGCCCAGCACCTCGTCGTCCACAGTTCTGATGGCCTGGGCATTGCGGGTGGCCAGCTCGTAGGGGGTGATCCCCTCCTTCTCGGCGGTCTGCTGGACCTTCTGGCCGTGCTCATCGGTGCCGGTGAGGAACCGGACGTCATAGCCGTCGATCCGTTTGAACCGCGCCATCACATCGGCGGAGATGTACTCATAGGCATGACCGATATGCGGTTCCCCGTTGGGATAGGTGATCGCAGTGGTCAGGTAGTAGGACGGCGTGCTCACTGATGCTCCTCCAGATCCACCTCGGCGGCCAGAGTGGCGCCGACCTCCGCAGCGATCTCATCGAGGACACCGGCCGGCAGCGCCGCGTCCACGGCCAGCACGGCCAGAGCGCTGCCCTGCTTGAAGCTCTGCGAGACCTGCATCCCGGCGATGTTCACGCCCTTCTCCCCCAGGATCCTTCCGAGCGCACCGACGACGCCGGGGCGGTCCGCGTACTCGAAGATCACCAGATGATCGGTCAGGGTCACCTCGAGGTCATAGCCGTTGATCCCGACGATCTTCTCGATCTGCTTGGGGCCGGTCAGCGTGCCTCGGACCTCCAGGTTGGTGCCCGAGGAGGTGGCTCCGCGCACGGTCAGCGCGTTGCGGTAGTCCTCCACCTCGCTGGTGGTGGTCAGGCGGGTGGCGATCCCGCGCTGCTCCGCCAGCACCGGGGCATTGACGTAGGAGACCTGCTCGGAGACCACATCGGTGAACAGGCCCTTCAGGGCGGCCAGCTGCAGGGCGGAGACGTTGAGCTCGGCGATCTCGCCGGCGGCCTCGGTCTCCACATCGGTGAAGGCGTCGGAGGCGAGGGCGTTGAGCACCCGGCCGAGCTTCTCGATCAGCGGGATGCCCGGCCGGACCAGTTCGTCGATGGCGCCGCCGGCCACGTTCACCGCATCCGGCACCAGCTCGCCGGCCAGGGCCAGCCGCACCGACTTCGCCACGGAGACCCCTGCCTTCTCCTGGGCCTCGGCGGTGGAAGCGCCCAGGTGCGGGGTGACCACGACGTTCTCGCGGCTGAAGAAGGGCAGATCGGTGGAGGGCTCCGTCGAGAACACGTCGATGGCCGCACCGCCGATCTCGCCGGCCTCCAGGGCCGCCTCCAGGGCCTGTTCGTCGACGAGGCCACCGCGGGCCACGTTGACCACGAAGGCCGAAGATTTCATGGTCCGGAACTGCTCGGTGCCGATCATGCCGATGGTCTCAGGAGTCTTGGGCATGTGGACGGTGACCACGTCAGCCTGCTCGTAGAGCTCCTCCAGCGTGACCAGCTGAGCTCCCAGCTGGTGGGCGCGCGCCGAAGTCACGTAGGGGTCGAAGGCGATGATCTCCATGCCGAAGGCCTTCATGCGCTCGGCGACCAGACCACCGATGCGGCCCAGACCGATCACGCCGAGGACCTTGTCCTGCAGCTCCACGCCGGAGTACTTGGAGCGCTTCCACTCCCCTGCCTTGAGCGCCTCATGCGCTGGGGAGATGTTCCGGGCCAGACCCAGGATGTGTGCACAGGTCAGCTCAGCCGCGGAGACGATGTTCGAGGTGGGCGCGTTGACCACCATGACGCCGGCCTCCGTCGCGGCCTTGACGTCCACGTTGTCCAGCCCCACGCCGGCGCGGGCGACGACCTTCAGCTGTGGGGCCTGAGCGAAGACCTCGGCGTCGACCTGGGTGGCGGAGCGGACCATGATCGCATCCGCGTCCGCCAGATCGGCGAACAGGCGGGCGCGGTCGGAGCCGTCGGACTGACGGATCTCGAAGTCCGGCCCGAGGGCCTCGACGGTGGCGGGCGAGAGTTCCTCGGCGAGGACGACGACGGGGCGAGTGCTCAACGGAGTTCCTTCTTCGGGGTAGCGGCGATGTTCTGGGGGTCTGACGAAGAACAGTGGGGGCCAGTCCGAAGACCGACCCCCACTATCTTAGGCATTCACCGTGCGGCTGTGCCTTCGGTGTAGTCGTCCTCCTGGTCGTTGATCCAGGAGAACAGCTTGCGCAGCTCGCGACCGGTGGACTCGATCGGGTGCGACTCGTTCTTCCGGCGCAGCTCGGCGAACTCCTGGGCGCCGTTGCGCTGGTCGTCCATGAACCGCTGAGCGAAGGCACCGGACTGGATGTCGGCCAGGACAGCCTTCATGTTCTCCTTGACCTCCGGGGAGATCACGCGGGGGCCGGAGACGTAGTCGCCGAACTCAGCGGTGTCGGAGATGGACCACCGCTGCTTGGTCAGCCCGCCTTCGACCATCAGGTCCACGATGAGCTTGAGCTCATGCAGAACCTCGAAGTAGGCGATCTCCGGCTTGTAGCCGGCCTCGGTCAGTGTCTCGAAGCCGTACTGCACCAGCTGGGAGGCTCCGCCGCAGAGGACAGCCTGCTCGCCGAAGAGGTCGGTCTCCGTCTCCTCGGTGAAGGTGGTCTCGATGACGCCGGCGCGGGTTCCGCCGATGCCCTTGGCGTAGGCCAGAGCGATGTCCTTGGCCTGACCCGAGGGGTTCTGCTCCACAGCGATGAGCGCGGGGACGCCGCGGCCCGCCTCGTACTCGCGGCGCACCACGTGGCCGGGGCCCTTCGGAGCGACCATGGCCACATCCACGTCCTCGGGCGGGGCGATGAACCCGAACCGGATGTTGAAGCCGTGGGAGAACAGCAGGACGTTGTTCGCCTCCAGGTGAGGGGCGATCTCCTCCTTGTACACGCTCTCCTGGTGCTGGTCCGGCACCAGGATCATGATCACGTCAGCCTCCTGGGCGGCCTCGGCCACCGGCTTGACGGTCAGGCCCTGCTCCTCGGCCTTGGCCTTGGACTTCGAGCCTTCCTTCAGACCGACGACGACGTCCACACCGGAGTCGCGCAGGGACAGGGAGTGGGCGTGGCCCTGGGAGCCGTATCCGATGACGGCGACCTTCTTGCCGGAAAGGACCGAGAGGTCGGCGTCGTCGTCGTAATAGAGGTCAGTCACTTCGAGATCTCCTCAGTTCGTCTTGCTGACTATTGCAGGGTTGAGCGCAGTGCACGGTCGGTCATGGACTTCGAGCCGCGGCTGATCGCGAGCGTCCCGGAACGGACGATCTCGCGCACGCCGTAGGGCTCGAGGACCTCGAGCAGTGCGTTGAGCTTATCGGGAGCGCCGGTGGCCTCGATGGTGAGAGAGTCCACGGAGACGTCCACGATCTTGGCGCGGAAGAGATCCACAGCCTGGGTCACCTGCAGACGGGTCGGCGAGTCGGCCTTGACCTTGATCAGCAGGTGATCGCGCTGGACCGAGTTCTCCGGTGCCAGCTCGATGATCTTGATGACGTTGATGAGCTTGTTGAGCTGTTTGGTGATCTGCTCGAGAAGCTCGGCGTCGGCATCCACCACCACGGTGATGCGGGAGAGGCCGTCGATCTCCGAAGGCCCCACGGCGAGGGAATGGATGTTGAAGGCGCGGCGGGAGAAGAGTCCGGAGACCTTCGAGAGCACGCCCGGAACGTCTTCGACCAGCACGGAGAGGGTGCGGCGCTGGACCGCCCCCGGGGCCGGGGAGCCTTCACTCTGATTCACAGCACTCACCTTATTCCTCCTCGTCGAAGTCGGGCGTCATATTTCTGGCGACCTGGATGTCACTGTTGCTGACTCCGGCGGGGACCATGGGCCAGACCATGGAGTCGCGGCTGACCACGAAGTCCACGACCACGGGTCGGTCGTTGATGGCCATAGCCTGGGCGATGACGTCGTCGAGGTCCTCCTCCCGCTCACAGCGCAGCCCCACGCAGCCGTAGGCCTCGGCCAGCCGGACGAAGTCAGGGATGCGCACGACCTCGTCACCGTCGGGGTTCAACGCTGTGTTCAGGTCCGTGTTGGAGTAGCGGGACTCGTAGAACAGGGTCTGCCACTGCCGGACCATTCCCAGGGAGGAGTTGTTGATCACAGCCACTTTGATCGGGATGTTGTTGATCGCGCAGGTGGCCAGCTCCTGGTTGGTCATCTGGAAGCAACCGTCGCCGTCGATGGCCCAGACGGTGCGCTCGGGATTCCCGACGGCGGCACCCATGGCTGCGGGCACGGAGTAGCCCATCGTGCCCAGACCGCCCGAGTTCAGCCACTGGCGCGGACGCTCGTAGCGGATGAACTGTGCCGCCCACATCTGGTGCTGCCCGACGCCGGCCACATAGGCCGCCTCCGGACCGGCGGCCTCACCGATCTTCTGGATGACCTGCTGCGGGGCGATGTTGCCGTCCTCCGGCGGGGTCCACCCCAGCGGGTAGGTGTCGCGGATGCGGCTGAGCTGGCGCCACCAGGGGCTCAGGTCCGGCTCTCCGGCCTGGGCGGTGACATCTTCGTAGGCGACCTTCAGCTCAGGGACGATCTCCTTGAGGGAACCGACGATCGGCACATCGGCCGAACGGTTCTTGGAGATCTCCGCAGGGTCCACATCCGCGTGGATGACCTTGGCCTCGGGGGCGAAGCTGTCCAGCTGACCGGTGACACGGTCGTCGAAGCGTGCGCCCAGGGTGATCAGCAGATCCGCCTTCTGCAGGGCGGCCACAGCAGAGACCGCCCCATGCATGCCCGGCATGCCCACGTTGAGCTCGTGGGAGTCGGGGAAGGCGCCGCGGGCCATCAGGGTGTTGACCACGGGGGCGCCCACCGTCTCGGCGAGCTCGCGGAACTCCTCTGCGGCCTCGGCTTTGATCATGCCGCCGCCGATGTAGAACACCGGGCGTCGGCTGGCCTGGATCAGCTTGGCCGCCTCCCGGACCTGCTTGGCATGGCCGCGGGTCACCGGCTTATAGCCGTTGAGCTCCAGCTTCGGCGGCCAGGAGAAGGTGGTCCTGGCCGTCTGCGCCGATTTGGTGATGTCCACCAGCACCGGGCCCGGACGTCCGGAGGAGGCCAGGTGGAACGCCTCAGCCATGACCTGTGGGATGTCATCGGCGTCGGTCACCAGGAAGGCGTGCTTGGTGATCGGCTGGGCGATGCCGACGATGTCCGCCTCCTGGAAGGCGTCGGTGCCGATCACCTGGGCGTTGACCTGCCCGGTGATCGCCACCATCGGCACCGAGTCCATATTCGCGTCGGCCAGCGGAGTCACCAGGTTGGTGGCTCCGGGGCCGGAGGTGGCGAAGCACACGCCCACCTCTCCGGTCACCATGGCGTAGCCCTGGGCGGCATGGCCGGCGCCCTGCTCATGACGGACCAGCACATGGTTGATCTCCGAGGAGTCCATGAGCGGATCGTAGGTGGGCAGGATGGCTCCGCCGGGGATGCCGAAGACATCGGTCACCCCGAGCTCCTCCAGGCTGCGGATGATGGCCTGGGAGCCGGTGACCTCTTCGGGCGCTACGGTGCGCCCTGGGCCGTAGAGCCGTGCATCGGCGGTGGTGGTGGTCAACATAGCCTCAATCCCTATCTGCCCCTGCACAGACGAAACCCCGGCTGTCGGAGTCCCTGTCAGGGGCCCTCGTGCCGGGGTGAACGATCGCAAGCGCGTCAGAGCATGTGCAGCGGACCGTTCATTCCCCGGCGGGGGAAATGACGGGTACCACTACGACTAGCTGCTGGCGCATGACCCCGATCATTCCCGCAGGTGTGATACGTGTCAACACCCGGCATGGGCGTCTCATGATGTGGACCTGGCGGTCCCAATGCTGGGCGGCCGGGCCGCTCAGCCGCAGTAGGCGCCCTCTGCGGCCGAGCGGACCAGCTTGGCGTATTTGCCCAGCACGCCGGTGGTGACATACGGCGGCAGGGGCTTCCAGTCCGGGGTCTGACGCCGGGCCTGGAGCACGGTCTCCTCCACCAGCAGCTCGATGCTGCGTCCGGCGATGTCCACCCGGATGGGGTCTCCGTCGGCGATGTAGGCGATGGGGCCGCCGTCCACAGCCTCAGGGGCGATATGCCCGATGCACAGTCCTGTGGTCCCGCCCGAGAAGCGGCCATCGGTGATCAGCAGGACATCCTTGCCCAGGCCCGCGCCCTTGATGGCACCGGTGATGGCCAGCATCTCGCGCATCCCTGGCCCACCCTTGGGGCCCTCATAGCGGATGACCACGACGTCGCCGGGCTGGATCCTGTTCTCCTCCAGAGCCTTCAGCGCAGCCTGCTCCCGCTCAAAGACCCGGGCGGTGCCCTCGAAGACGTCGGCGTCGAAGCCGGCGGACTTCACCACGGCTCCCTCGGGGGCCAGCGAACCGTGCAGCACGGCGATGCCGCCGTTGCGGTGCATGGGGCTGTTCAGGCTGCGGATGATGGTGCCGTCGATGTCCGGCGGGTTGATGGCCTCCAGGTTCTCCGCCACCGTCTTGCCGGTCACGGTCAGCGCGTCGCCGTGGATGAGTCCCGCGTCCAGCAGCGCGCGCATGACCACCGGCACTCCCCCGACCTTATCCACATCGGCCATGACGTGCTGACCGAATGGCTTGAGGTCGCCGAGGTGCGGAACCTGATCGGCGATGCGGTTGAAGTCCTCGAGCTGCAGGTCCACTCCGGCCTCGCGGGCGATGGCGAGCAGATGCAGGACTGCGTTGGTGGAGCCGCCGAAGGCCATGGTCACCGCGATGGCGTTCTCGAAGGCCTTCTTGGTCAGGATGTCTCCGCTGGTGATGCCCTTGCGCAGCAGCTCCACCACGGCCTCGCCGGCCTTGTGGGCGTAGTAGTCGCGGCGCCGGTCAGCCGAGGGCGGCGCGGCCGAGCCGGGCAGCGACATGCCCAGGGCCTCACCGATGCAGGCCATGGTGTTGGCGGTGTACATCCCGCCGCAGGCGCCCTCGCCGGGGCAGATGGCGCGTTCGATGACGCCCAGATCGGCCTCACTCATCGTGCCTCGGGCGCAGGCGCCCACGGCCTCGAAGGCGTCGATGAGGGTGACCTCCTTCTCCGAGCCGTCGGAGAAGCGGGCGGTGCCGGGCATGATGGAGCCGGCGTAGAGGAAGACGCTGGAGAGGTTCAGCCGGGCCGCGGCCATCAGCATCCCCGGCAGGGACTTGTCACAGCCGGCCAGCAGGATGGAGCCGTCCAGGCGCTCGGCCTCCATGACGGTCTCCACCGAGTCGGCGATGACCTCTCGGGAGACCAGGGAATAGTGCATGCCCTCATGACCCATGGAGATGCCGTCGGAGACAGAGATCGTGCCGAACTCCAGCGGGTATCCCCCGCCGGCGTGCACACCCTCCTTGGACGCCTTGGCCAGGCGATCCAGGGAGAGATTGCAGGGCGTGATCTCGTTCCAGGAGCTGGCGATGCCGATCTGGGCCTTGGACCAGTCGTCGTCGCCCATGCCGACGGCTCGCAGCATGCCGCGGGCCGGTGCCCGGGTGTAGCCGTCGGTCACCTGCCAGCTGCGCGGCTTCTCCGGCGAGGAGGGCCCGGTGACAGGGGTGGGAGGGGTGAACGGTGCTGTGGACTCTGGGGTGCTCTCGGCCATAGGCCGATTCTATCCCTCAGCCCATCTGGTCGATGACAGTCTCCGCAACTTCTCGCATAGAGAGACGCCGATCCATCGAGGTCTTCTGGATCCAGCGGAAGGCCTCCGGCTCGGAGAGCCCCATCTTGGTGGTCAGCACCGATTTGGCACGGTCCACCAGCTTGCGGGTCTCGAACTTATCGGCCAGGGAGGTGACCTCCTCCTCCAGCGCTCGGATCTCGTCGAAACGGGCCGCGGCCACCTCGATGGCCGGGATCAGATCGTTCTCGCTGAAGGGCTTGACCACATAGGCCATCGCTCCGGCCTCGCGAGCCGATTCCACCAGGTCGCGCTGGGAGAATGCGGTGAGCATGACCACCGGAGCGATCCGCTCCTCGGCGATGGCCTTGGCAGCTGTGATGCCGTCCATGACAGGCATCTTCACGTCCATGACCACCAGGTCCGGCGTGGTCTCGCGAGCGAGCTCCACCGCCTTCTCCCCGTTGTCCGCCTCCCCGACGACCTCGTATCCGGCGCCGGTGAGGATCTCGACGATGTCGAGGCGGATCAGCGTCTCGTCCTCGGCGACGAGGACCCGGCGGCCCTGCGGTGCCTCGCCCTCAGGGACGGCGTCTTCGGAAGCCGGAGCTTCCTGCTGGTCTTCGGTCACAGTTCTCCTTCGGTCTGCGTGGCAGTCGGTGCCCGAAGTGGGACTCGAACCCACACACCTGAGGTACTCGATTTTGAGTCGAGCGCGTCTACCGATTCCGCCATTCGGGCATGAAGCTCTCCCAGCATAGCGCGAGATGCTGGGAGAGGCTCAATCAGCTGTTCTGCTGAACTACCGAGCGCTGGAGGCGCTCTGCGCCGGCCAGGGACCCACCGGCTCCTTGTTCGGAGGCGGCACATCGCCGCGACGCAGCGACTCGATGTCCTGATGCTCGGGCAGGTCGCCGATGCGGTGGACCTTGAGCATATTCGTGGTGCCGGCCTGGCCGGGAGGCGACCCGGCGGCGATGACCACCAGATCGTTCGGCTGAGCGATGCCCTCCTCGAGCAGCTGCTTGTCCACCTGGGCGGTCATCTCGTCGGTGTGACCGGCGAACTCCACCCAGCGGGGCTGCACACCCCAGCTCAGGCAGAGGCTGTTATGGGTGTGCTCCACGTGGGTGAAGGCGAAGACCGGCTGCTTCGGGCGCAGTCGGGACAGCCGCCGGGCCGAGTCGCCCGACCGGGTGAACGTGGCCAGGTAGTCGATGTCGAGGGTCTCGGCGATCTCGTTGGCCGCCCGGGTGATCGCACCGCCGCGGGTCTTGGGACGGGTGCCCAGCTGCGGGATGCGCTCCAGGCCCTTGTCCTCCGTGGTCCGGATGATGTTCGACATCGTCTCCACAGTGCGCACCGGATACTTGCCCACTGAGGTCTCCCCCGAGAGCATGACCGCATCGGCGCCGTCGAGGACTGCGTTGGCGCAGTCGGAGGCCTCCGCACGGGTGGGACGCGGGTTGTCGATCATCGACTCCAGGACCTGGGTCGCCACGATGACCGGCTTGGCCCAGCGGCGGGCGAGCTCCACGGCGCGCTTCTGCACCACCGGGACCTCCTCCAGCGGAAGCTCCACACCCAGATCGCCGCGGGCGACCATGATGGCGTCGAAGGCGTCCACGATGTCCTGCAGCGCGTCCACCGCCTGGGGCTTCTCGATCTTTGCGATGACGGGGACGCGACGGCCCTCCTCATCCATGATGCGGTGGACGGCCTCGATGTCGGCGGCATCGCGCACGAAGCTCAGCGCGATCATGTCGAAGCCGGTGCGCAGGGCCCAGCGCAGATCCTCCTCATCCTTCTCCGAGAGCGCGGGCACGGAGACGGCGACGCCGGGCAGGTTGATCCCCTTGTTGTTGGAGACCGGACCGGGTACGACCACCTCAGTGATCACCTCGGTGTCCGTGACCTCCAGGGCACGCAGGGAGACCTTGCCGTCGTCGATGAGCAGGGTGTCGCCGGGGGCGACGTCCTGGGTGAGGGTCTTCAGGGTCGTGGAGCAGCGCTCCTTGGTCCCCCTGATGTCCTCCGTGGTGATGGTGAACCGGTCGCCGACCGCCAACTCGTGCTTGGCGTCGTCTTCGAAGCGGCCCAGACGGATCTTCGGACCCTGCAGGTCAGCGAAGAGCGCCACGGCCTTGCGCAGGTCCTTGGAGACCTCGCGCACCGCGTTGTAGGTCGCCTCGTGGACGGTGTAGTCGCCGTGGCTCATATTCACCCGTGCGACGTCGACGCCGGCTTCGATGAGCTGGCGGGTAGTCTCATAGCCGGCAGTTGCCGGCCCGAAGGTCGCGACGATCTTGGCGTGTCTCATGCCTCACCTTGTCTTTTCCGGATTGCTTCTTCGAGGTGTGATGTCTCAGAAAGTTCCGGCACGACGCTGGGCCAGTGTGTCTTTCAGCACGAGCCTATCAAGCAGACAGGGATATGGGTTGGTCGCTGGGCTTGACCGGAGCAGGAAGGCGGGAGGAACCTTCGAGGAACTCGTCGACCTCCTTCGCCGCGGCCCGACCCTCAGCGATAGCCCAGACCACCAGGGATGCTCCACGGCCGGCGTCGCCGACGGTGAAGACTCCCTCGACATTGGTCTGATAGTCCTCGGCACGCTCGATGTTGCCGCGCTTGGCGAACTCCACGTCCAGCTGAGGGCTCAACGTGTTCTGCTCGGCACCGGTGAAGCCCAGAGCCAGCAGGACCAGATCCGCGGGGATCTCCTTCTCCGTGCCCGGCTTGGGCGTGCGGGACCCGTCCGCGTTGTACTGGGTCTCAGCGACCTTCAGCGCGCGCACGTTGCCGTTCTCGTCGCCCAGGAACTCCACGGTGGAGGCCAGCCACTGGACCTCGCCGCCCTCCTCATGGGCGCTGGAGACCTCGAAGACCCGCGGGTCCATGGGCCAGGGCTCATGCCCAGGACGTTCGGTGGGCAGCTCCTTGCCGATGGCCAGTGTGGTGACCGACTTCGCCCCGTGGCGGTGAGCGGTGCCGATGCAGTCAGCGCCGGTGTCGCCGCCGCCCAGGATGACCACATGCTTGTCCTGGGCGTGGATCTGGTCAGGGACCTCGTCTCCGGCCACCGCCTTATTGGACTGCACCAGGTACTCCATGGCGAAGTGCACACCGGTCAGGCCGCGGCCCGGCACCGGCAGATCCCGCGGAACCATGGCGCCGGTGGCCACGATCACGGCGTCGTAGCTCTCCCGCAGGGAGTCCCAGGTGATGTCGGTCCCGATCTCGGTGGAGGTGTAGAAGCGGGTGCCCTCTGCCTGCATCTGGTCGATGCGGAAGTCGACGTGCTGCTTCTCCATCTTGAAGTCCGGGATGCCGTAGCGCAGCAGGCCGCCCAGGCGGTCGTCGCGCTCGTAGACCGCGACCGTGTGCCCGGCGCGGGTCAGCTGCTGGGCGGCGGCAAGTCCGGCCGGGCCCGAGCCCACCACTGCCACCGTCTTGCCGGTCAGGCGCTGAGGCAGGACCGGTTCCACATAGCCGCGGGAGATGGCCTCATCGGCGATCTCCACCTCCGACTGCTTGATGGTCACCGCCGGCTGGTTGATGCCCAGCACGCAGGAGGTCTCGCACGGAGCGGGGCAGACCCGCCCGGTGAACTCCGGGAAGTTGTTGGTCATATGCAGCCGGGAGGAGGCCTCCTCCCACTGGTCCCGCCAGATCAGGTCGTTCCACTCCGGGATCAGGTTCCCCAGCGGGCAGCCGGTGTGGCAGAACGGGACGCCGCAGTCCATGCAGCGGCTGGCCTGGGTCTGGACCAGACCACGCTCGTTGCGCTCATAGACCTCGTTGAAGTCCATGATGCGCACCGGCACCGGGCGTGAGGGCCGGCTCTGCCGCTCACGATGTTTCAGAAAGCCGCGCGGATCAGCCACGGGTCACCTCCAGGATCTTCTGCCATGCCTCGTCGCCGTCGGGATCGATGCCCTCGTCCAGGGCCTCGGACCGGGCACGCAGCACGGCGTCGTAGTCGCGCGGGAGCACCTTGGTGATGCGCGAGAAAGTGTCATCAGGATCGGCCAGCAGACGCTCGGCGACTGCGGAGCCGGTCTCCTCGATATGCCGGCGGAGCAGGTCCATCACGATCTGGCGGTCCTCCTCATCCGGGGTCAGCAGCAGCAGATCACCCTTGACGCGGGCCTGAGCGTTGAGCTTCTGCTCCTCGAAGTCCAGGACGAAGGCGGTGCCGCCGGACATGCCGGCGCCGAAGTTCCGGCCGGTGGGTCCGATGATCAGCGTCTGGCCGCCGGTCATGTACTCACAGCCGTGATCGCCGATGCCCTCGACCACAGCGGTCGCACCGGAGTTGCGGACCAGGAAGCGTTCCCCGACCTGGCCGCGCAGGAACATCTCCCCCGAGGTCGCGCCATAGCCCAGCACGTTGCCGGCGATGACGTTGTCCTCAGCCACCAGCGGCGCAGAGTCATCCGGATGGACCACGATCCGACCGCCCGAGAGGCCCTTGCCGACATAGTCGTTGGCGTCGCCGGAGAGCCGCAGGGTCACACCGTGGGGCAGGAAGGCACCCAGGGACTGGCCGGCCTCCCCGTGCAGATCCACGGTGATGGTGTTGTTCTCCAGCGTGCTCAGACCCTGGGCCTTGGTGACCTCGTGGCCGAGCATCGTGCCCACGGAGCGGTCGGTGTTGATCACTTTGGACTCCAGATGCACCGGCTGGCCCTGGCGGATGGCCGTCTGGGCCTGCTCGATCAGCGCCATGTCGAAGTGCTTCTCCAACTCATGGTCCTGTCCGGCGGTCCGGCGCAGCATCTGCGAGGTGACCGGGTCCTCGGGGTCATAGCCGCCGACCACCGAGTCCAGGTCCAGGCCTTCGGTCTTCCAGTGCCGCCTGGCATCGTCCATGTCGAGGGAGTCGATGTGACCGATGGCCTCGTCCAGGCTGCGGAAGCCCAGCTCAGCCAGGTACTCGCGCACCTCCTGGGCCACGAACTCGAAGAAGTTCACCACATGGTCGGCCTTGCCGGTGTAGCGCTCGCGCAGCGTGGGGTTCTGCGTGGCCACGCCCACCGGGCAGGTGTCCAGGTGGCAGACGCGCATCATGATGCAGCCCGAGACCACCAGCGGCGCAGTGGCGAAGCCGTACTCCTCGGCTCCGAGCAGCGCCGCGATGACCACATCGCGGCCGGTCTTGAGCTGACCGTCCACCTGCACGGTCACACGTTCGCGCAGACCGTTGAGCATCAGCGTCTGCTGGGCCTCGGCCAGGCCGAGCTCCCACGGCGCGCCGGCGTGCTTCAGCGAGTTCAGCGGGCTGGCGCCGGTGCCGCCGTCGTGCCCGGAGATCAGCACGACGTCGGCCTTCGCCTTGGTCACACCGGCGGCCACTGTGCCCACACCGTTGAGCGCGACCAGCTTCACATGGACCCGGGCATCCGTGTTGGAGCGCTTGAGGTCGTAGATCAGCTGGGCGAGGTCCTCGATGGAGTAGATGTCATGGTGCGGCGGCGGGGACACCAGGGACACCCCAGGAGTGGAGTGACGGGTCTCGGCCACCCAGGGGTAGACCTTCTTGCCCATGAGCTGGCCGCCCTCACCGGGCTTGGCTCCCTGGGCCATCTTGATCTGCAGATCGTCCGCGTGGGTCAGGTACTGACTGGTCACACCGAACCGGCCCGAGGCGATCTGCTTGATCGCGCTGCGGCGCTCAGGATCCACCAGTCGTGCCGGATGTTCGCCGCCCTCACCGGTGTTCGAGCGCGCGCCCAGACGGTTCATCGCCACGGCGAGGGTCTCGTGCGCCTCCTGGGAGATGGAGCCGTAGCTCATCGCACCGGTGTTGAACCGCTTGACGATCTCAGAGACCGGCTCGACCTCAGAGATCGGGATCGGGTCCCGCTTGGCCTTGAACTTCAGCAGGCCGCGCAGCGTCATCAGAGCCTCGGACTGATCATCCACGGCCCTGGTGTACTGCTTGAAGATGTCGTAGCGGCGCGACTTCGTCGAATGCTGAAGCTTGAAGACGGTCTCCGGGTTGAACAGATGCGGCGGGCCCTCGCGGCGCCACTGGTACTCACCGCCGACCTCGAGCTCATCACCGCGGCCCAGATCGTTGCCGTCCGGCGGGTAGGCCTTGGCGTGGCGCTCCTGGATCTCCTTGGTCAGCACCTCCAGCCCGACGCCGCTCATCGGCGAGTGGGTGCCGGAGAAGTACTGATCCACCACGTGCTGGGCCAGGCCCACGGCCTCGAAGGTCTGCGCGCCGCAGTAGGAGGCCACGGTGGAGATGCCCATCTTGGACATGATCTTCAGCACGCCCTTGCCCAGAGCGGTGAGCAGGTTGTGCACCGCTTGAGACTCCGAGACGTTGCTGATCTCACCACGGCGGACCATGTCTTCGGCGGTCTCCATCGCCAGGTAGGGGTTCACCGCGGCTGCGCCGTAGCCGATCAGACAGGCGACATGGTGGACCTCACGCACGTCTCCGGCCTCGACGATCAGCGAAGCACGGGTGCGGTTGGCCGACTTCAGCAGGTGATGGTGAATGGCCGAGAGCAGCAGCATCGACGGGATCGGCGCCCACTGTGCGTTGGAGTCGCGGTCCGAGATGACGATGTAGCTGACGCCTCGGTTCACCGCCGCGGAGACCTTCTCGCAGATCTCGCGGATGCGCTGGCGGAACTCCTCCTCGGAGCTGCCCACCCGGTAGAGGCCGCGGATCTTCGTCGCGATCTTCTGGCCCTCGTCATTGCGGATGTTCGCGATCTTGGCCAGCTGATCGTTGTCGATCACCGGGAAGTCCAGGGCGACCTGCTTGGACTTGACCTGCTCGTCGGTCAGCAGGTTGCCGTTGGGCCCGATGTGCAGGCCCAGGGAGGTCACCAACTCCTCGCGGATGGCGTCCAGGGGTGGGTTCGTCACCTGGGCGAAGCTCTGGATGAAGTAGTCGAAGAGCAGCCGCGGACGGTCCGCGAGCACGGCGATCGGTGTGTCAGTGCCCATCGCGCCCAGCGGCTCGGCGCCGGTGGAGGCCATCGGTCCGATCAGGACCTTGAGCTCCTCGTGGGTGTAGCCGAAGGTCTGCTGGCGCAGCCGCACCGAGTCGGTCGGGTGGCGGACGTGCAGGCGCTCGGGCAGCTCCTTCAGATCGATCAGGTTCTGATCCACCCACTCCTGCCAGGGCTGGGCGGAGGCGAAGTCAGACTTGACCTCATCATCTTCGATGATGCGCCCCTCGACCGTGTCGAGCAGGAACATCATGCCCGGAGCGACCCGGCCTTTGCGGACCACGGTGGAGGGCTCGATGTCGATCACACCGACCTCGGAGGACAGGACGACCAGGCCGTCATCGGTGACCCAGTAGCGGGCCGGGCGCAGACCGTTGCGGTCCAGCACGGCACCGACCTGACGGCCGTCGGAGAAGGCGATCGCCGCCGGCCCGTCCCAGGCCTCCATGAGCATGGAGTGATAGCGGTAGAAGGCCCGGAGGTTCGGGTCCATGGTGCTGTGGTTCTCCCAGGCCTCCGGGATCATCATGCGCATGGCCTGGGACAGCGGGCGTCCGGAGAGCATCAGCAGCTCGGCGGCCTCATCGAAGGAGGCCGAGTCCGAGGCACCGGGAGTGCAGATCGGGAAGAGGTACTCGGGGTCCTCCCCCAGCAGCTCGGAGGACATCATCGACTGCCGGGCGCGCATCCAGTTGCGATTGCCCTTGACCGTGTTGATCTCGCCGTTGTGGGCGATGTTGCGCATCGGCTGCGCCAACGGCCAGGACGGGAAGGTGTTGGTGGAGAACCGCGAGTGGACGATGCCCAGCGTGGTCTTGAACCGCTCATCGGAGAGGTCCGGGAAGAAGGGCTCGAGCTGGGCTGTGGTCAGCATGCCCTTATAGGTGATGGTCTTCGAGGACAGCGAGGGGAAGTACACGCCCAGTCGGTTCTGCGCACGCTTGCGCAGCCGCCAGGCCCGCTGATCCAACGATCCGGAGGCGGAGTCCTGAAACTCCGGAGAGTCCTCATCGGCCAGTGCCAGGAAAAGCTGGCGGAAGTGCGGCATGGACTCCTTGGCCAGAGTGCCGATCATCGAGGAGTCGATGGGGACCTCTCGCCACCCCAGGACCTTCAGGCCCTGCTCACGGACCATGTCCTCCAGGGCGGAGGCCATCTGCTCGCGCTCAGCGGCGGACTGAGGCAGGAAAGCGGTTCCGGCGGCGTACTCCCCTGCTGCGGGCAGATCGAAGTCCACCACAGCGCGGAAGAACTCGTCGGGGATCTGGGTCAGCAGGCCGGCACCGTCACCAGTGCCGACGTCACCGCCCACAGCTCCTCGGTGCTCGAGATTGCGCAGCGCGACCAATGCGTGGTCCACGATGTCGTGGCCCGGCTCACCGCGCAGCGTGGCGATGGCGGCCATGCCGCAGTTCTCGTGCTCATTGGCCGGGTCATAGAGACCCGCCTTCTCGGGATAGGCGGCAAAGCGCACAAAGGGGCTGATGACGCGATCCCCTGGTGTCTCTGCGCTCAGACCAGCGGCTTCCGATGTGGAAATGGACATGATGGTGTACCTTCCTCCGCATGCGAACGGCGATGGGGAGGGGACGACGTTGGGTACGACTCCCTCAAAAGTCTTCGGAGCATTCGGGCACGGACACAGCCCAGTTTACGCTTCCTTGCGGCTCCTGATCAGATACATCCTCCTCGCCCGGTGCGGGTGAGGCAAATCGCATCTCAAGATGTGGAAGGCGAGGACTTCTCCTCGGCGTCCGCAGAGTCCTCGACGTCGGCGGCGGCCTCGTCACCAGCCTCAGCGCTGTCAGCCTCGGCGTCCTCAGCACTGTCGGCCTGCTCGGACGCCTCCTGCTCGGGGGCGTAGATGCGCATCTCCTCCTCGAGCTCCTCTTCAGTGCGCGGACGCTTGGCCCACAGCCAGATCAGCATGGCCAGGGCGACGAGGAAGATCACGAACATGATGATCTGATTCAGCCGCCACTCGATCCCGATGTCGCTCAGCGGGACCTGCGTGGACTTGCCGGACTCATCAATACGGAGGCTCTCGACCCAGAACCGACCCAGCGCGTAGTAGGCCACGTAGGACCAGGTGAGCAGCCCGCGCTTGAACTGGAAGCGCTGGAAGAGCCACAGCAGCAGGGCGACGCCGATCAGGTTCCAGACGAACTCATAGAAGAAGGTGGGGTGGAAGGCGGTGTCCGCACCGGCACCCAACGGCAGAGGCTGGTGACGCTGGGAGGTGTCGATGACCAGGCCCCACGGCAGGTTCGTCGGCGCGCCATAGAGCTCCTGGTTGAACCAGTTGCCCCAGCGGCCGACCGCCTGAGCCAGCAGCACACCGGGGACCAGGACGTCGGTGAAGGCACCGAACCTGATGCCGTAGCGGCGGCAGGCGATCCACACGCCGAGCGCGCCGAAGATGACCGCGCCGATGATGCTCAGCCCGCCGTTCCAGACCTCCGGGATCCGCGAGAGCTCACCCTCAGGCCCGAAGTAGGCATCCGGGGAGGTCACCACGTGGTAGAGCCGCGCACCGATGAAGCCCAGCAGCACGGCCCAGATCGTCGCGTCGAAGACGTTCTCCTTGGCACCCCCGCGGGACGCCCAGAGCCTGCTGGCCAGCCAGACGGCCAGAGCCGCCCCGACCAGGATGCAGACGGCGTAGAAGGTGATGCTCAGCGGGCCGAACAGATCGACGCCGTCAGTGGGTGGTGCGGGGAATCCTGCAGAGATCATGGCCGTCAACATATCAGTTCCTCCCGGAGGGTTTCTCAGGATTCGTCAGGGTTCCGGGCCAGGTGCACGATCGCTCCGATCAGACCTCCCCA
This sequence comes from Nesterenkonia lacusekhoensis, assembly GCF_017876395.1. NCBI lineage: Bacteria > Bacillati > Actinomycetota > Actinomycetes > Micrococcales > Micrococcaceae > Nesterenkonia > Nesterenkonia lacusekhoensis. The sequence goes on from NZ_JAGINX010000001.1 coordinate 1,502,863, forward strand.
GACGGTCACCAGGGCCACAATCATCATGATGACGGCAGCGGTATCCATCAGACGGTCTCCTCATCGATCTCGGGATTCTCCAGGTGCATGGGCGAGCGTTCGCTCCACCGCACCAGGCTCATTGCCACGGCGAGTACGAGCATCAGGGCAAGAGCGCCCCAGCCGAAGGTGCCCAGCACCCAGCTGTCATAGCCCTCATAGCCGTTCCGGACCTTGTCGGCCACATCCAGGATCAGCAGATAGACCAGGACCACCGGCAGCACGATGCCGATCAGGGCCTTCCAGATCGGCCCCACCCGGAAGGACCCGTAGGCATTGAGCCCGTCCGCCAGCACATCCATGCGGCGGAAGACCCAGGTGACCAGGAAGACGGCGACCAGGGCCGCCCCCACGATGCCGATGTTGTTGGAGAAGGCATCCACCACGTCCAGGATGGTCAGCCCCGAGACGCCGCCGATCAGCACCACGGAGATCACGGCGCTGGAGCCGCCGGCCACAGCCACTGAGACCGGACGGGACCACCCAGTCTTGTCCTTCACCGAGGAGACCACGACTTCCATGATCGAGATCAGCGAGGTCAGTCCAGCGATGGTCAGGGAGCCGAAGAACAGCACGCCCAGCAGAGCCGACGCCGGCGCCTCGGAGATGATGGTCGGGAATGCGATGAAGGCCAGACCCAGTCCGGAGTCGGCCACTTCGCCCACCGGGGCCCCTGCTGCCAGGAATCCCAGTGCCGCAAAGACACCGATCGCGGCCAGCATCTCGAAGGAGGAGTTGGCGAAGCCCACCACCAAGCCCGAGCCCGAGGCGTTGGACTTCCTCTTCAGGTAGGAGGCGTAGGTGACCATGATGCCGAAGCCCACCGAGAGGCTGAAGAAGATCTGGCCGTAGGCCTGGATCCACACAGTCGGGCTGGCCAGAGCCGACCACTCCGGGGAGAACAGCGCGTTCAGTCCGTCGGTGGCCCCGTCGAGAGTCAGCGAGTAGCCCACCAGCAGCACGAACATGACCAGCAGGACCGGCAGGCCGATGAGCGAGACCTGCGTGATGCCCTTGCGGACTCCGGCCGCCAGGGCGACCAACAGGATCAGCCAGACCACGATCAGCGGCCAGCCCACTTGGGCCACGAAGTCCACCGAGATCCCGAATCCTCCGGTGCCGCCCTCGTCATACTGGAGGTACTCCCCCATGAAGAAGCCCGCGGCGTCGTCGCCCCAGGCCTGGTCGAGGGAGAACCAGGTGTACATGGCGGCCCAGGCCACGATCGCGGCGTAATAGATGCCGATCAGGAAGCTGATGCCCACCTGGAACCAGCCGATGGCTTCAGCCTTGGGGTGCAGCCGCTTGAAGGCCAGCGGCGGGGAGCCCCGGAACCTGTAGCCGATCGCATAGTCGAAGAGCAGGATCGGCAGGCCAGCGGTCAGCAGCGCCACCAGATACGGGATCAGGAAGGCGCCGCCGCCGTTCTCGTAGGTGACGTACGGGAACCGCCAGATGTTTCCCAGCCCGACAGCCGATCCGACCGCCACCAGGATGAAGGCGGTGCGGCCGGTGAAGCTCTCCCGCAGACGCCGACGCTGCGGGGCTGCTGCCTGACTCATAAGGACCTCCCGGTCAGCTCGGCCGTGAGGGTCCCCACGGCCTCCGGGCCGCCGTCGCGCAGGGCGGCGACCAGTGCGGTGCCGACGATCACGCCGTCGGCATAGCGGCCGATCTCCTCGACGTGCTCACGGGTGGAGACCCCCAGTCCCACGCAGACACGCTGGGCCCCGGCGGCCTTGGTCCCTTCGACCACGCGCTCGGCGGCATCGGAGACTGCATCGCGTCTGCCGGTGACCCCCATGAGGGAGACGCCGTAGACGAATCCGCGCGAATCTGAGGCGATCCGCCACAGCCGCTCCGGCGAAGAGGTGGGAGCGGCGAGGAAGATCCGGTCCAGACCATACTTCTCGCTGGCGGCCATCCACTCGTGGGCCTCGTCAGGGATGAGATCCGGGGTGATCGCTCCCGCTCCCCCCGCCTCGGCCAGGCGCCGAGCGAACTCCTCGGCCCCCATACGATCGATCAGGTTGTAGTAGATCATCACCACCACGGCGGCATCGGTGCGCTCGGAGACCTGGCGGACCACCTCGAAGAGCTCCGAGATGCGGAACCCGTTGGCCAGCGCCTCAGTGGTGGCCTGCTGGATCACCGGTCCGTCCATGACCGGGTCCGAATACGGCGCCCCGATCTCGATGATGTCGGCGCCGTTCTGCGCCAGCTGCACCGCAGCCTCCACACTGGTGGCCAGGTCCGGATAGCAGGCAGGCAGGTAGCCGATGAAGGCGCTGCGGCCCTCAGCCGTGGCGCGGTCGATGACCTCAGCGGTCCTGAGTCCGGAGAGGGTCTCCTGCTCGTTCAACTCTGCACTCCTGTCGTCGGTGCCTCGGCGGCCTCTGCGGCGGAGGCGTCGTGCTCGGGGGCGTCGTCCTGGCCGGGAAGCATGCTGAACCACCGCGCGGCGGTCTCCACATCCTTGTCCCCGCGCCCGGAGAGGCTGACCAGGATGATCCGGTCCTTGCCTTCGGCGCCCCATGAGGCCGAGAGCCGTGCCGCTCCGGCCAGGGCGTGGGCGGACTCGATGGCCGGGATGATGCCCTCAGTCCGGCAGAGCTGTTCGAAGGCGGTCATGCATTCGGCGTCGGTGACCGGTTCATAGCTGACCCGTCCGACGTCGGCCAGGTAGGCGTGCTCGGGCCCCACCGACGGGTAGTCCAGCCCGGCCGAGATGGAGTGGGAGTCCACGGTCTGGCCGTCCTCGTCCTGCATCAGATAGGAGCGGGCTCCGTGGAGCACACCGGAGCGCCCGAGGGTGATGGCGGAGGCGTGGCGCTCGGTCTCGATGCCCTCGCCCCCGGCCTCATAGCCGTAGATGGCCACAGATTCGTCGTCCAGGAAGCTGTGGAACAGGCCGATGGCATTGGAACCGCCGCCCACGCAGGCGGCCACGGCGTCGGGCAGCCGGCCGGTCTGCTCCAGGATCTGCTCGCGGGCCTCCTCGCCGATGACCTGGTGGAAGTAGCGCACCATCTCCGGGAAGGGATGCGGACCAGCCACAGTGCCCAGCACGTAGTGGGTGTTCTCCACGCTGGCGACCCAATCGCGCAGGGCTTCGTTGATCGCATCCTTCAGCGTCTTGGCCCCATGCTCGACGGGGATGACCTCCGCGCCGAGCAGACGCATGCGCGCCACGTTCAGGGCCTGGCGGCGCGTGTCGGCACCGCCCATGTAGACCACGCACTCCATACCCATCAGGGCTGCTGCCGTAGCAGTGGCCACGCCGTGCTGGCCGGCACCGGTCTCAGCGATCAGGCGCGTCTTGCCCATTCGGCGAGCCAGCAGTGCCTGGCCCAGCACGTTGTTGATCTTGTGGGAGCCGGTGTGGTTGAGGTCCTCCCGCTTGAGGAAGATCCGTGCGCCGTCCTCCCGACCGGAGGCTTCGGCGGCGAAGCGGGGCACCTCGGTCAGCAGCGAGGGGCGTCCCGTGTAGTCCCGGGAGAGGGCCTCGAACTCCTCGGCGAAGGACGGGTCCGCCTTGGCCTTGCGGAAGGTCTCCTCGAGCTCGTCGAGAGCGGCTACCAGAGATTCGGGCATCCAGCGCCCGCCGTAGTCGCCGAAATAGGGGCCCTCGTGCTCGCGGTACGTCATATGTGTCTCCTTCAGCGGGTGAGGCTGGCCGCGCGGAAGCGTCGGAGCGCCTCGGTCGGTTCGCCGTCCTTGACCAGGGCTTCTCCGACCAGCACAGCGTCGGCGCCCTGCCGGGCGTAGTCGGCGACCACGCCGGGGCCGTCCACACCGGATTCGGCGATCCGGACAGCGTCGGCGGGCAGGTGACGCGCCATCGCCTCATAGTGGGCAACGTCGACGTCGAGTGTCTTGAGATTGCGCACGTTGACACCGACGATCTTCGCCTCCGCCGCGACGGCGCGTTCGATCTCCTCCTCGGTGTGTGCCTCCACCAGGGCGTTCATGCCCAGTTCGTGGGTCAGGGCGAGGAAGTCGCGCAGCTGGGCATCGTCCAACGCTGCGACGATCAGCAGGACCAGGTCGGCGCCGTAGGCACGGGCCTCATGGAACTGGTACTCCTCCACCATGAAGTCCTTGCGCAGCACCGGGATGTCCACTGCGGCACGGACGGCGGCCAGGTCGGCCAGCGATCCGCGGAAGCGGCGCCCCTCAGTCAGCACACTGATCACCGAGGCGCCGCCGCGCTCATAGGCCTGCGCCAGCTCCGCCGGATCCGGGATCTCGGCCAGGGCGCCCTTCGACGGGGAGGAGCGCTTGACCTCGGAGATGATCCGTACGCCTGCGGAGTCGGAACGGCCTCCCTGCAGCGCGGCGTAGGCGTCCAGGGCTGGTGAAGCCTCGGCCGCCCTCGCGGTGATCTCGCGCAGCGGTGTCTCCGCCATACGGGAGGTGAGGTCCTCACGAACCCCTTCGATGATGGAATCGAGAACTGTGGACATCGTCGGGTCAGTCGGTGGAGGCGCCGGGACGACGCTTCTCCGCACCACCGCTGGAGTTGTCCGGGGTGGCCGGGCCGCCGTGGGCCCGGGGGTCCTCCCCGCGCCGCAGCACAGCTTTGCTGTCCATCTCCACGCCCAGCCCCATCTTCTTCATGACGATTCCCAGGATGATGCCCACCGGCACCAGGGCGGCGCCGATGATGGCGACCGTCAGGTTGGGGATGATGACGCCGATGCCGGCGACCACGGCGCCCAGCACGATCGTCAGGTTGAGCGTCCAGGCGGCCGGAGTCGATCCGTGACCGATGTGGTCATAGTGGATGTACTCGTCGGCGGCGGGTCGCTGCTCGACGTCGCGGACGGTGCGCTGATCAGTGGTGGTCATCGGTTCCCTCTCGGTGAAATGTGTTCCGCGTCTATTCTGCCAGATCTGTGCGTCGCCTCTGGCTCGATGCGCCGCGATCGGTGGGGTCGTCTCCGGCGCTGAGCCCGTCCCAGAGGTCGAACTCGTCCGGGTCCTCCTCAGCTCCCGAGGCCGCGACGCCGGAGGCGCTTCTGTCGTACTTCTTCGAGGCCGCGGCGTCCTGCCAGCGGGAGGATCCCAGCAGCACCAGCAGCCCGGCGCCGATGAGGATCACACCGCCGGCCATGGCCACCCACACGAAGCCGCCGATCTCATAGGCGGCGGCATGCTCAGTGGTCCGGGTGACCTCGCCCAGAGCCTCCACGGCACGCTGCTCCGGAGCGGCTACGACTCCGCTGATGGTGATCAGGGAGAAGATGCCGGCGGCCATCAGCAGGGCTGCGATGACATAGCGCAGCACTGTGCGTGCGATGGTCAGTGCCAGTGCCCCGGCCAGGCCCACCAGAGCCATCGCCGTGACAGTGTCGGCCACATCTGTGCCGGAGATCTCGACCTCCTGCACATCGCTGAGATCGTCGAGCCCGCTGGCGGTGACCCAGGTCTGGGTGGTGGCGATCATCAGCAGCGCACCGCCCAGGATCGCCAGCAGCACCACATTGCGGCGTGTGAGTGCTCGTGACATCAGCCCTCCTCGAGCCGGTCGGCGGCCAGCACCGCGCGCAGCGGCGCGGCAGCTTTGTTCACAGTCTCCAGGCGCTCGGCCTCATCGTCGGAGTCGGCCACGATCCCGCCGCCGGACTGCACATAGGCGCGCCCGTCCTTCAGCACCGCAGAGCGGATCGCGATGGCGGCATCCATCCGTCCGGACAGGTCGAAGTAGCCGACCACGCCCCCGTAGATGCCGCGGCGCTGGGGCTCCCACTGGTCCAGCAGCTGCAGGGCGCGCGGCTTCGGCGCCCCGGAGAGTGTGCCGGCGGGGAAGGTCGCGGCCAACACGTCGTAGGCGGAGGAGCTCTCCGCCACCACGCCCTGGACATGACTGGTCAGGTGCATCACGTGGGAGAAGCGCTCCACGGCTATGAACTGGGTGACCTGCACGGAGCCGGGCTCGCAGACCTTGGCCAGATCGTTGCGCGCCAGGTCCACCAGCATGATGTGCTCGGCCCGCTCCTTCTCATCGGCCAGCAGGTCCTCGGCCAGCTCCCGATCATGGACCGGAGTGTCTCCGCGCGGCCGGGTCCCCGCGATGGGATGGGTGACAGCGATCCGCTCACCGCTGGGCCGCTCGTCGACGGTGACCAGCGCCTCCGGCGAGGCCCCCACCAGCTGGTAGGGCTCACCGTGCTCCTGGCCCGGACCCGGCGGAGTCTCGAAGTGGAAGAGGTACATATACGGGCTCGGATTGAGCAGCCGCAGCATCCGATAGACCGTCAGGGCATCCACCTGCGTCTCCACTTCGAAGCGCCGGGAGACCACGATCTGGAAGACCTCGCCGTCGACGATGGCCTGCTTGGCGCGGCGCAGCGTGGCCAGGTACTCGTCCTCATCCCAGGTGTGCTGCACCCGGTCGGTCAGGTCCTGCTCCACCGCTGCGGCCCAGTCCTGCTCGGCTGCGGCCAGGCCGGGCCGCACCGGCTCGGCGAGCTTCCGGCGCATCGCGTCCAGACGGGCCAGCGCGTCGTCATACGCCGCCTCGACCCCTGTGTCCCTGCCGTCGCGGTTGATGGCATTGGCGACCAAGGTGACCGTGCCGTTGCGGTTGTCGTGGATGACCAGGTCGCCCACCAGGTTCATCGCCATCTCGGGCAGACCCAGGTCGTCCTCGGGCGGGTCGGGCAGCCGCTCCCAGTGGCGGACGGTCTCCCAGCCGACGTAGCCGATCAGCCCGGAGGTCAGATGGGCCAGCTCCTCTCGGAAGGGGCGTCCGCCCAGGAACTCGAGGCTGTCACGCAGCACCTCGGCCGTCGTGCCCTCCTGAGGGATTCCCGCAGGCACCTCACCCAACCAGTGAGCGCGGCCCTCGGCCTCCGTGAGGGTGGCCAGGGAGTTCACCCCGATGAAGGAGTGCTGGGACCAGCCCGCCCCGGGGGCGGCCGACTCCATGAGGAAGCTGCCCGGGCGCGGCTGCCCCTCATCCATGGCCAGAGCGCGGTAGATGCTCAGCGGCGTGTGACCATCGGCCAGCAGCGTCATGCTCACCGGGATGACCTTATGAGAGCCGGCGAGCTGGGCGAACTCCTCAGCGCCGGGGACGATCGTTCCGAAGCTCTGCATCACGAGGTCTCCCCCAGAGCGAGCTCCCGTCCGCTGAAGCAGGTGGGGGCGCCGGTGTGGCAGGCAGGCCCCTGCTGCTGAACACGCAGCAGGACGGTGTCGCCGTCGCAGTCCAGAGCAACACTGGTGACCCGTTGGGTGTTTCCGCTGGTGGCTCCCTTGCGCCACAGCTCCTGACGCGAGCGTGACCAGTAGGTCCCCTCACGGGTGGCCAGAGTGGCGGCCAGAGCCTGTTCGTTCATCCAGGCCATCATCAGGACCTCACCGGTGGCGGCGTCCTGGGCGATGGCCGGGACCAGCCCGGCCTCGTCCATGCGCAGGCGGCTGCGGATGTCTTCGTCCAACGTATAGGTCTCAGTGTCCAGGGGGATCACCTCACGGGATATCCGGCGGAGCGGATGGTGTCTTTGACTCGGGCGATCATATCGACCGGGCCGAAGTGGAACATGCTGGCGGCCAGGACGGCGTCGGCGCCTGCCTCGATCGCCGGAGGGAAGTGCTCGGGCCGGCCGGCGCCGCCGGAGGCGATGATCGGCACCGAGGTGACCTTCCGGACGTCGGCGATCATCTCGGTGTCGAAGCCGTCACGAGTGCCGTCGGCATCGATGGAGTTCAGCAGGATCTCCCCGACCCCGCGCTCGGAGGCTTCGCGGCACCAGGCCACAGCGTCCATGCCGGTGCCCTTGCGGCCGCCATGGGTGGTCACCTCATAGCCGGAGGCCACCGAGGGGTCCTCTGTGCGCCGGGCGTCCAGGGACAGGACCAACACCTGATTGCCGAAGCGGCTGACGATCTCATCGATGACCTGCGGCCGGGCCACTGCGGCAGTGTTGATGGAGGCCTTGTCCGCTCCGGACTTCAGAAGACGGTCCACATCGGCCTCCGTACGGACTCCCCCGCCCACGGTCAGCGGGATGAAGACCTCCTGAGCAGTCTGGGTGACCACGTCGTAGGTGGTCTCCCGGTCCGAGCTGGAGGCGGTGACGTCCAGGAAGGTGAGTTCGTCGGCCCCTGCGGCGTTGTACCGGTGGGCCAGCTCCACCGGGTCGCCGGCGTCGCGGAGGTTCTCGAAGTTGACTCCCTTGACCACTCGGCCGGCGTCGACGTCCAGACAGGGGATCACACGGATGGCCAGGCTCATCGGCGCCGCCTCAGACTCTCGACGCTTTGATGGAGGTGACCAGGATGGCTCGGGCGCCGAGCTCATAGAGTTCGTCCATGAGCTGGTTGGTCTTCTTCGCCGGCACCATCGAACGCACGGCGACCCAGTTCTCGTCGGCCAGCGAGGAGATCGTGGGCGACTCCAGGCCTGGGGTGACGGCCATGACCGCCTCCAGATCGCTGCGGCGGACGTCGTACTCCATCATCACGTAGTGCCGGGCGGTCAGCACTCCCTGCAGTCGACGGATCATCCGGTCCGCACCGTTCTGATCGCCCACGGAGGAACGCTCACCGGTGGCGGAGATCAGGATGGCCTCAGACTCCAGGATCGGGCGGCCGAAGGTCTCCATCCCGGCGGCCTTGAGCGTATTGCCGGTCTCGACGACATCGGCGATCGCATCGGCCACGCCCAGGCGCACCGCGGACTCCACGGCGCCGTCGAGGTGGACCACCTCCACATCGGGGATCTGCTGGTCGGCGAACCAGCCGGCCAGCAGCCCGTCATAGGTGGTGGCGATGCGCTTGCCCGCCAGGTCCTGCTCGGAGCTGAACCGGCCCTTCGGAGCGGCCAGACGGAAGGTGGCGCGGCCGAAGCCCAGGCCCATGACCTCCTCCGCACCGGTGGTCACCTGGGCGTCGCTGAAGAGGTCGCGGCCGGTGATGCCCAGGTCGATGATGCCCTGGCCCACATAGATGGCCACGTCTTTGGGGCGCAGATAGAAGAATTCGACGCCGTTCTCCTCGTCCACCAGGACGAGCTCCTTGCGGTCACGGCGCTGGAGATACCCGGCCTCTCTGAGGATCTCCATGGCGGCTTCGGACAGGGCACCCTTATTCGGCACAGCTACGCGCAGCATGTTCGTCTTTCTCTACAGATAGCGATAGATGTCTTCGGGCTTGAGCCCCTTGGCCAGCATCATGACCTGCAGGTGGTAGAGCAACTGGGAGATCTCCTCAGCGGTCTCGGCATCCGACTCATATTCGCAGGCCATCCAGACTTCAGCCGCCTCTTCGACGATCTTCTTGCCGATGTGATGGATCCCGGCGTCCAAAGCGGCGACGGTTCCGGAGCCTTCCGGACGTTCGGCGGCCTTGGCGGCGAGTTCGGCATAGAGCTGATCGAAGGTCTTCATGCCCCCCAGACTACGCCGAAGACCCGCTCCCCCGCGATTTGGGTCGGCAGGCTCTCACGCGTCGAGACGCGTGATCTCCACAGCGGCGGCCACAGCTGCGTGAGCGGCCTCATATCCCTTGTCCTCCGAGGAGCCCTCGAGCCCGGCACGGTCCAGCGCCTGCTGGTCGTCGTCGCAGGTCAGCAGACCGAACCCGACCGGCGTGCCGCTCTCCACTGCGACTTTGGTCAGACCGTCGGTGGCCGCAGCGCAGACGTAGTCGAAGTGGGGCGTGCCGCCGCGGATCACCACTCCCAGAGTGATGACCGCGTCGTGGGTCTGCGCGGCATGGGAGGCCAGCACGGGCAGCTCGAAGCTGCCCGGGGCCTGCAGGGCCGTGTACTCGGTGATCCCGATGTCGTTCAGGAAGCGCTGGGCCCCTGCGGTCAGTCCGTCCATCACCTCGGTGTGCCACCGGGACGCCACGACGGCCACCCGCAGCCCCAGGGTCCGGGCGGATTCGGTGAGCTCAGTGAGCTCCTGGGCAGGGATCTCTGGGGTTCCGGTGCCGCTCATAGTCTCTGATGCTCTCCTTGTTCATCGTGGGTGGTGGTGAGTCCGAGGTGGTCCAACAGGTGGTTCATGCGGTCGCGCTTGGTCTCCAGGTAGCGGCGGTTGGCCTCATGGACCACGCCGGTGGAGGGGACCTGTTCGACGTCGAGCCCGGCCTCGCGCAGCACGCGCACCTTCTCCGGGTTGTTCGTCAGCAGCTGCAGCCGGGTGATCCCGGCGCCGTGCAGGATGGCCGCGGCTCCGGTGAAGTCACGCTGCTCGGCAGGCAGGCCCAGCATCTCATTGGCCTCGACGGTGTCCGCACCCTGCTCCTGCAGCCGGTAGGCACGCATCTTGTTCGCCAGGCCGATGCCGCGGCCCTCGTGGCCGCGCAGATAGAGCAGGTGCCCGCCGTCGCGCTGGATGGACTCCAGGGCTGAGATCAGCTGGGTCCCGCAGTCGCAGCGCTGGGAGCCGAAGACGTCTCCGGTGACACATTCGGAATGCATGCGGATCAGCGGGCGGGTCACCGTGCCGTTCTGCTGCGGATGATGACCTTCGGCCGAGATGAGCATGTGCTCATGACCGGTGCGGCGCTCGGTCCACACCTGGGCGGCGAAGGTTCCGTAGTCCGTGGGCAGAGCGACCACCGGCCCGGCCTCGACCAGATCCTGCCGGGTCAGCGCCTCGGCGTCGACGGGAGCCGCGGCCTCCTCCGGGGCCGGCGTCCCCCCGCGATGCCGGATCAGGTCCTCGATGGAGATCAGCGCCAGTCCGTGCTCGTCGGCGAACTCGCGCAGCGCGGGCAGTCGCATCATCTCGCCGTCGTCGTGGGTGAGCTCCGCGATGATCCCGACGGCGGGTGCGCCCGAGAGCTCGCAGAGATCCACTGCGGCCTCGGTGTGACCGGGCCGCCCCAGCACACCGTCGGCATGGGCGATCAGCGGGAAGAGGTGACCCGGGCGGGTCAGGTCCTGCGGCCCGGAGGAGGCAGCCGCGAGCAGCTGGGCGGTCAGCGCCCTGTCGGCGGCACTGATGCCGGTGGTGATCTGCGGGTGATGGGAGGCGTCGGCGTCGCAGCTGATGGTGTAGGCGGTGCCCTTGGGGTCCTCGTTCTCCGCGACCATCGGCGGCAGCTGCAGATGCGCGGCTCGTTCGGCGCTCATGGGGGCGCAGAGCACACCGGAGCTGTGCCGGATGGTGAAGGCCATGAGCTCGGGAGTGGAGGCCGCGGCCGGGAAGATGATGTCGCCCTCGTTCTCACGGCCGGCGTCGTCGACCACGACCACCGGACGGCCGGTCGCCAGCTGCTCAAGGGCCACCTCCACCGGGTCCAGCACCGGAGCCGGGGTGTCCGGCTGAGCGATGGCCGGCAGGCGAGCAGGGACGGCGTCGGCGGGGTCGGGCTCCTGGAAGCCGAGCATGCGGCGAGCGTACTTCGCCAGCACGTCCACCTCGAGGTTGACCGCGCCGCCGATCTGCAGGCGACCCAGCGTCGTCTCGGCCAAGGTGGTGGGGATCAGCCCCACCTCGAACCAGGGCTGTCCGGAGGTCGGCTCGCTCACTGCGGTCACCGTCAGCGAGACTCCGTCCACGGCGATGGAACCCTTCTCCGCCAGGTAGGGCGCCAGCTCGGGGCTGAGGCTGAAGCGATGGCGTCCGTCGTCGGGGTCGCGCTCGATCAGACGCCCCAAACCGTCCACATGGCCCTGGACCACGTGGCCGTCCAGGCGGGCGCCGGAGGGAAGGCAGCGCTCCAGATTCACGGGGTGCCCAGGCTGCAGCGCCCCCAACGAGGTGCGCCGGAGGGTCTCAGGGATGAGCTCCACGGAGATCTCTTCGGCGCTGTGGTCCAGATCCACGGCGCTGACACAGACACCGTTGACTGCGATGGATCCGCCCAGCTCCAGCCCGCCGAGATGGCCCGGGGCGCGGAAGGTGAGCTGTTCGACGCCCTGGTCGGGCCCGCTGTGGTCCTGACGGGAGCGACGCTGCAGGACAGTGCCGAGGCCCGTGACGATTCCGGTGAACATGATCAGTGACTGGTCTCCTTCTGCGGCGCAGAAGCGCTGCTCGGCTGAAGATGGGTGCAGACATCACCCTCCATGACCCGGACGGGACCGCCGTCGGCGGGGTCCAACTCATAGCGCGGTGCCTGGTGAAGTGTGGTGACGCCGATGTCGGCGATGCTGGAGCGCCCGGTGCCTAGGATGATCGGGGCCTGGTAGGCGAAGATCTCATCCACCAGATCCGCGGCCACGAAGGCCGAGAGCACGCTCTGGCCCCCTTCGACCAGCACATGACGCACCGGGTGGCCCTGATGGATGGTCTGGGCCAGCTCCTGCAGCGCCTCCAGCGGGTCGCGGGTGCGCAGCTGGGTCCACCCCTGCCCCTCCGGGCGGCCGCGGCGCAGGGCGGCGCCCTGAGGGACATCGCGCAGGCCCAGCACGCAGCGCAGCGGCTGATGCTCGGTGAGGCTGCCGTGTTCGTCCCGCGCGGTCAGCCGCGGATCGTCGACCAGCGCGGTGTTGGTGCCGACCAGGATGGCGTCCACACGCTGGCGGATCCGGTGGGTGTGCGCACGGGAGGCCGCAGAGGTGACCCACTGGCTGGTGCCGTCCGAGGCCGCGATCTTCGCGTCCAGGCTCTGCGCCAGGTGCACCGTGACGAAGGGGCGCCCCTGCTCCTGGGCGAGGCTCCAGCGGTGATTCAGCTGCTCGCATTCCTGGGCGAGGACTCCCCCGATGGTCTCGACGCCGGACTCGGCCAACGCCTGTCCGCCTCCCCCGGCGATGTCGGTGAGGTCCGCAGCCCCGTAGACCACACGCCCGACGCCGGCGGTGAGGATGGCCTCAGTGCAGGCCGGCTGGCGCCCCTGATGGCGGCAGGGCTCCAGCGTGGAGTAGAGCGTGGCCGCACTCAGGTCGGTCTCCGGGTCCACCTGGCTCAGGGCGTCGCGCTCCGCGTGGAGGCTGCCCGCCCCGCGGTGATGTCCCACCGCGAGGACCTCCCCGGCGCCGGAGACCAGCACTGCTCCGACCAGCGGGTTGGCGCCCCGGGCTCCGCGCAGGGCCTCCTGAAGTGCGCGGCGCATCATCGGCGTCTGGGCGTCGGTCCGGTTCATCGAAGCTCCTCAGGGCTGGACGCCGAGTCGTCGGCGGTGTGGACCCGCGGATCCAGGTGCAGGGTCTCCACGCTGGGTTTCGGCTTCGCTGTGGCATTGGCATGCCACCAGACGAAGAACCCGATGAGGGTGAAGGCCCCGTAGAAGAGATACATCAGGGCCGAGGCGTAATAACCGGTGGACCACAGCAGCGGGACTCCCACGATGTCCACAGCCACCCAGATGAGCCAGAACTCCACCCATCCCTTGGCCATGCCGTAGGTGGCCAGCAGGGAGCCGACGAAGGTCCAGGCATCGGCCCAGACCGGCTCCCAGCTGCCCAGAGCGCGGAACAGCGGAGTCAGGGCGGCGGTGCCCAGGATCATCACCAGGACCAGACCGATGCGGACCCGCCAGCTGGCCCACTGTGGGGTGATCGCGCCGGCGTCCTCACCGGCGAGCCGCTGCCGACGGCTCTGGGACCAGCGCACCCAGCCGTAGACGGAGACGGCGAGGAACATGATCTGACGCCCCGCCTGGCCGAGAAGCGCCGGGTTGTCGTCCAGGCCGATGAAGGAGCCCATGAACACGGTCAGCAGGATGAGATTGCCGGCGATGCCCACGGGCCAGGCCCAGATCCTGCGGAACATCCCGCCCAGGGCGCAGGCCAGACCGAAGGCGTTGCCGATGACCTCGCGGAGCACCAGAGCGCTGCCGCCGACGACGATCTCGGCTTCCAAGAGCCAGCGAAGCGTCTCCATACTGTCCGTCTCTCTTCCGGAGGTCCGAGGCTCCGGGGGTGACGATGTGAGACGTCGAGACCGGTGTGCACCTCAAGGAAGCCGGACACCGGTTTTCGTGCTGCTCCCATCCAGACTGTGACTGTCGGTACCGGAGTTCCACCGGTTCAACCGCAGCTGCCCCAGGGGTTCTGGAACGACTGCGGGTCGCGGACTATGACCGCCGGTTCGGACTTTCACCGACCCCGGAGCACGAAAATGATGAGATCCAGTGTGCCATACCTGCGGCCTCGGGCGGCAGAACGACGTCACGGAACGCAAAGAAGCCCCGGTCCGTCGGGACCGGGGCTTCTCTCCTCTGAGCGGATGACGAGATTCGAACTCGCGACCCTCACCATGGCAAGGTGATGCTCTAGCCAGCTGAGCTACATCCGCGTTAAGTCCCGTGGGACTCCGTGCGTGATACTGGGATCGAACCAGTGACCTCTTCCGTGTCAGGGAAGCGCGCTACCGCTGCGCCAATCACGCCTGCTCAGTTCTTCTGTTCAACTGTACCGGTCTCGGCTGGCCGAAACCTTCAGAGGTGGGGACGGGAATCGAACCCGCGTATACGGCTTTGCAGGCCGCTGCCTCGCCACTCGGCCACCCCACCGGGTCTTTCTACCGGGTTCTACCTGTCCCGCGAGCGGATGACGAGATTCGAACTCGCGACCCTCACCATGGCAAGGTGATGCTCTAGCCAGCTGAGCTACATCCGCATGTCGCCCCGGTCCTTCGCCCCTCCGAGGAGGTTCTCCGTGCCGTTTGCAACGACATGAAACTCTAGCGCACCTTTTCTGCGTTGCACAAATCGGACCCCTCAAGCGACCTCGTCCCCCGGAATTCCGGGCGCGTCAGGACGTCACCGCCGACCGTGTCGCTGCTCCGCACCACCGCTCCGTGTCACCGTCCGGTGTCACCCCCTCGTGGGAGACTGGAGCGCGATGACACAGCCAGCTCTCGCACATGCCACCGACTATGGACGAATGTACTCCCGGTCCACCTCCTCGGCTCCCGAGGTCCCGTCAATCACCACGGTGATCGGCCAGGAGCATAAGGACCTCACCGGATGGGCCGGGCATATGGCCGCCACAGAGCTTGCCCAGGACCCACGGCTGGCCGGCGCCGTCGGCTCAGCCGCCACGCTGAAGTCGCTGGCGCGCCAAGCCTCCTCCGCAGCAGAGCGCTTCCGCGACGCCGCCGCTGAGCGCGGCGATCGCGTGCACCATTACGCCGAGCAGGTGGCCCTGCGGGAGTTGGGCCAGGTGCACCACGCCGAGCAGGCTCGCGAGTCCCTGGCCGCCCACGGAGAGACCCGCTTCGCCGATCGCTTCGACGAGTGGTGGGAGCTCTATGGCGTCAGACCAGTGGCCGCGGAAGTCACAGTGTGGAATCACACAGTCGGCTACGCCGGCACCCTGGACCTGATCGCCGAGATCGGCGGACGCCTCTGCATCATGGACTTCAAGACCAAAGGACTGACCCGCGACGGGCGGGCCAAGCCGCTCAGCGACTCAGTGGTCATGCAGCTGGTGGCCGGGATGCAGGCTGAGGAGCAGCTGGTGGATGCCGCCTCCGGCACCTGGGAGCCCTGGACCCACGCCGACCAGAACCCGGTCCTGCTGGGCGTGGCGATCTCTGAGGCGGAGGTGGTGCCCCTGCAGGCCAATCCGGAGGCGCTGAAGAGCCATTGGCACAAGTTTTGGGCGCTGCGGCAGGTCTGGGGACATGCTCGTGTCACCAGCTCTGCCGGTCCGGCCCTGCGGCCCATCGCTCCCCCGCCGGCCCCGACGCCGCTGGTCAGCTGAGGCCGGACAGGCCGAAGCTGACAGGTTGAGATCTGCAGGACGAAGAGTTCGGTCGAAGCATTGCACCCTGACCCATTCGAATGTATATTCGATTCATGGATAGGGGTATCGCGCATCTGATGGATCCGGAGACGGCGTCTCTGCGGTCGACTGAGCGTGACATACGCCGAGCGCAGGCAGAGCAGGTCCGGCAGCTCCTGGCCTATGTGGGGCGCTTTGAGGATCGACACGCCGCCGACGAAGGCAGTGCACATCTCACCACCAACCTCCGACCTCCTGGAGCTCCGGAGGCCGCAGCGGAGGCTCGCCGCGCGGCTGTCCTCTACGCCGCGCAAGCACTCCAGGCCTCCGAACGCTACGTCGGGGAGCTCCTCACCGCAGCCAGCCAGGCGCAGCAACACCTGCCGCACACCTGGGACAGCTTCTGTCAGGGGACGATCAGTGTGCCCCAGATGGTGCGGATCGCCCGCAGCTCCCTCGCCCTGATCAGCTCCCAGAACGTCATCCTTCTCGATCAGCACGGCAGCGCCTACGCGGCAGAACACACTCCTGGACAGCTGACGGCCTGGCTGCGGCGCTTCGTCGCCGCACGAGAGCCCGAGGCTTCGGCCCGGCGCAGCCAGGCGGCTGTCGGCGAGCGCAGGGTCTCCGTCACCCACGTGGAGGACGGAGTCAGCCTCCTGACTGCGCTGCTGCCCACGGTCACCGCCGAACAGATCCGACGCCGGCTCAGCGCAGTGGCTCGGAGCCCTCAGCAGGAGATCCCGCACGATCCGTCGGTGATACCGGAACCTGCGGTGGCATCGGAACCTGCGGTGGCATCGGAACCTGCGGTGGTGCCGGAGCCCTCAGCGACTGCGCCTGGCCTTCCCACCTCACGCGAGGCCGGCGATACCCGCACGCTGGATCAGCGCACGGCGGACCTGTTCTCGGCCTGGCTGCTGACCGGCCGCGGGGTCCAGGAGCGCGCGGCTGACGTGAGCGTCGGACTTCTGGTGCCGCTGGAGACCCTCAGCGGTGATGCTGAGTCCCCCGCCCTCAGCCGAGACCGCAGCTTCAACGTGCCCGCGCCGGTGGTCCGGGCCCTCCTGACTCACCCCAGCACGCACACCACCTGGTATGAGCTGGGAGTTCAGAGCACACAAGCGCTGGCCTCGAGAGCTCTGGATCCGGGGGCTCCGGACTCCGACGCCCTGGACCCCCACGCTCTGAACCTGGGTCCACAAGCCCCGGGCCCGCAGGACCCGGACGTCCTGAGCGTGAGACATCGGGGGCGTTTCGTTCCGAAGATATTGCGGGAAGCGATCCGCTTCCGGGACGGCACCTGCCGAGCCCCCGGCTGTCAGGTCCCTGCCGAGAACTGCGACATCGATCACCAGAGACCCTGGCGGGACCCCGGGGGCCATACCGAGGCGAGCAATCTCTGGGCGCTCTGCCGCAGGCATCACCGGCTGAAGACCGCCGGCTACCTGCCGGTGCCCACGGCTCTCCGCACAGCGGCATGATGAGAGAATCAGAGGCATGTCCGTTCTGAACATCCGCATGATCGGGGACCCCGTCCTGCGCACCCCTACCTCGCCCGTGCAGAGCATCGACCAGCGCATCCTCTCCCTGGTACAGGATATGTACGCCACCATGGACGATGCCCGCGGCATCGGCCTGGCGGCCAATCAGGTCGGCGTGGGTCTGCGCATCTTCACCTATGATGTCGCCGGCGTCCGCGGGGCGGTGATCAACCCGGAGCTCGAGCTCAGCGGAGAGCCCGTGTTGACCCCGCGCGAGGAGGCCCGGGGGCCAGCTGAGGGAGAGAACCTTGTGCAGGAGGGCTGCCTCTCGGTCAGAGACATCTACGGTCCCGTGGCACGTCCCCAGCAGGCGCGCCTGACAGGTTCGGCCCCAGACGGCAGCCCCCTCGAAGTGGAAGCCACCGGACTCCTGGCCGCCTGCTTCCAGCATGAGATGGACCACCTGGACGGCAAGCTGTTCCTGGACCGCCTGCGAGGCGAGGAGAAGCGCCGTGCTCTCCAGACCCTGCGGGAGCGCGACTACGGCAGGACGGCATCATGACCGAACGCTTCCAGGTGGTCCCCGCGGCCTACGTGCTGCTGACCCAGCCCGCCGGAGACGGCGGCCCCGGCGACGAGTCTCTCGAAGTCCTGCTCAATCTGCGCCGGGGCACCGGTTATATGGATGGCCGCTGGGCCTTCGGGGCGGCCGGCCATATCGAGCGCGGAGAGACCGTGCGCGCCGCCGCAGTGCGCGAGGCCGCCGAGGAGCTCGGAGTGCACATCCACGAGGCGGACCTCGTCCCGCTGACCGTCATGCACCGGACCGGCCTCAGCGGGGATCCGATCGACGAACGCGTCGACTTCTTCTTCAGCGCCAGCCGCTGGGAAGGCACTCCCACTGTTCAGGAGCCCGAGAAGTCCGCCGCATTGCAGTGGTTCAGACTTGATGCCCTGCCCTCCCACGTGGTTCCCCACGAGCTGAGGGTCCTGAGCGGCGTGCGGGAGTGGACGCTGGAGGAGATCACCAGCTTCGGGTTCGCCCCCGCCGAAGCCCACGAGCAGGCCGCGGCGCAGAAGCTGGCCGAAGCACACGACCGCGCCGCAGCACGACTGGAGGAGACCGATGATCCATCACACCCCTGAGACGCTCGCGGAGTCCGTCGCCGAGCAGGACTCCAGCTCCGTCGGCTCCGCACCTGTGCTCTTCGCCGGAACCCCGGAGATCGCAGCAGATTGTCTGCGATTCCTGCTGGCCGAGGGCGTCCAGATCGCTGCCGTGCTCACCCGCCCCGATGCTCCGGTGGGCCGGAAGAAGCGCCTGACGCCCTCCCCCGTCGCCCAGGCTGCGGAAGAGGCGGGGATCCCGGTGATCCGTGCGGCCCGGGTCGATGAATCCGTCACCGAGGAGCTGGCCGCGACCGGCGCGCGGCTCGGCGTCGTCGTCGCCTACGGAGCCCTGCTCCCCCAGCCTGCACTCGATGCCCTGCCCCTGGGCTGGGTCAACCTCCACTACTCCTGGCTGCCGAAGTACCGCGGAGCAGCACCGGTGCAGCATTCCATCCTCGGCGGCGAGGAGGTCACCGCCGCCACTGTGTTCCAGCTGGAGACCGGCATGGACACCGGACCCATCCACGGGTTGGTGGAGCATCCCCTTCCCGCCGATCAGTCGGCCGGGTCCGTGCTCACCGCGCTGACACACTCGGGTTCCGCACTGCTGCGCGCCCTGCTGCCCGACCTCCTGGCCGGGGCCTCCCAGCCGCAGCCCCAAGAGGGTCAGCCCAGCCAGGCCCCCAAGCTCAGCCGCGAGGATGCCTTCATCGACCCGTCCGCCGCCGGGCACCAGATCATCCGCCGCATCAACGCCACCATCCCGGAGCCGGGCGCGTGGACGCTCAACGGGGAGGACCGGGTGAAGCTCGGTGTCGCACGTGCCTATGCCGGTGATCTCCCGCAGGACTTGGAGGACGCGGCACCCGGGGAGATCCTCGAAGCTCCGGCAGACCGGGACGGATCCGGGAAAGTCGTGGTGATGAAGTCCGGCGACGGTGCACCCGTGATGCTCAGCGCCGTGCAGCCCGCGGGCAAGAAGATGCTCCATGCGGCCGACTGGTTCCGTGGCCTGCAGGGCCGCACCATTCTGGGACCCGCCGCAGGATCGAACAGGAATGAGGACGCACTGTGAGCCAGACACCCCCGTCAGACGGCAGCCGCCGCAACGCCAAGGGGCGTGAGCGCAACCGCGGTCAGCGAGGACCCGGGCGCGGGCCCGACGGCGGACAGCGCCGCCAGTACAGCCAGAAGGCTCCCTCCCAGCGCAGCCGCAGAGCCGATCCGGCTCGCACCGTGGCCTTCCGAGTCCTGCGCGCGGTCAGCCGTGATGACGCCTACGCCAACCTGGTGCTTCCCGCCGAGCTCCGCCGGGCCTCGCTGGATCGCCGCGACGCCGGCTTCGCCACCGAGCTGACCTATGGAGCCCTGCGTGCCCAGGGCACCTACGACTCCATCCTCTCCCACTGCGTGGATCGCGGTCTCGATCAGCTGGATGCTCCGATCCTGGACGCGCTGCGTCTCGGAGTCCACCAGCTGCTGGCCATGCGGGTCACCACCCACGCCGCAGTCAACGAGACCGTGGGACTGGTGCGCGCAGAGATCGGCGCAGGGCCCTCCGGCTTCGTCAATGCTGTGCTGCGCAGAGTCAGTGAGAAGTCCATGGACCAGTGGGTCGAGGAGATCTCCGACTCCGAGGAGACCGGCAGCGATGCTGCCTTGGCGCTGCGGCACGCCCATCCCGCGTGGGTGGTGCGCGCCCTCAGGCAGTCGCTGAAGCTCTACGGGCGCAGTGAGGATCTCGAGGAGCTGCTCGCCGCCGACAACGCCTCCCCGGAGATCCACCTGGTGGACCTGCCAGGAGTCGGCCAGGCTCGTCTGCCCTCAGCTCTCGAGGCCGGCGCCGTCGCCTCCGAGCTGGTCGAGGGCGCCGCGGTCTTCCGCGGAGGCGATGTGGGCCGCCTGCCGGGGGTTCCCGAGGGTGAGCTGCGCGTCCAGGACATCGGGTCCCAGTGGATCGCCCGCGCCCTGGCCGGCGCGTGGACCCCGGAGACCACAGACCCTGATGTGGCCGGTGAACACTGGCTGGACCTCTGCGCAGGTCCCGGCGGCAAGGCCGCCCTCCTGGCGGCCCTGGCCGCCGAGCACGGCGCCACCCTGCTGGCCAACGAGCCTACGGCCCACCGGGCTGAGCTGGTCTCCAAAGCCCTTGCGCCTGTGGCAGCGGAGTCCTGGACGGTGCGGACCGGCGACGGTCGCAGCATCTCAGAGACTGGGGAGAGCTTCGACCGCATCCTGATCGACGCCCCATGCACCGGTCTCGGAGCACTGCGCCGCCGCCCTGAGGCGCGCTGGCGCCGGAAGCCCGCAGATCTGGCAGAGCTGACCGTGCTGCAGGAGGAGCTGCTGGATGCCGGCGTCGGGGTGCTCTCCCCCGGCGGTGTGCTGGCCTATGTGACCTGCTCGCCGCACCTGGCCGAGACGCTGGTCCAGGTGGAGGACACGCTGCGTCGACACCCCGAGCTGCAGCTGCTGGATGCCCATGAGGCGATGGCCTCCGCGGCCCTGCCCAGCGGCGCCGAGACGATGTTCGCCGCTTCAGCCGACGGACAGGATGACTCGATCAGCGCCAAGCTCGTCCAGCTGTGGCCCGACGCCCACGGCACTGACGCGATGTTCTTCGCCCTGCTGCATAAGCCAGCCTCCTGACCAGCCGGAACAGTAGGATCAGATCATGACCGCACCGTGCATCCACCCCAGCATCCTCAACGCTGACTTCGCGAACCTCGAACGGGAGCTCTCCCGCATCCGATCCGCCGACGCCGTCCACGTGGACGTGATGGACAACCATTTCGTCCCCAACCTCACCCTGGGACTGCCCGTGGTGGAGTCGATCAGGAAGGTCACCGACCTTCCCCTGGACATCCACCTGATGATCGAGGACGCAGACGTCTGGGCCCCCAGATATGCGGAGCTCGGCTGCGAATCGGTGACCTTCCATGCCGAGGCGGCGGGCGCCCCGATCCGGCTGGCCCGCGAGCTGCGCAGCCAGGGCTCGAAGGCCGCGATGGCGCTGAAGCCGGCCACCGGTCTGGAACCCTACCTGGATATGCTCGGCGAACTGGACATGCTGCTGCTGATGACGGTGGAGCCGGGCTTCGGCGGACAGAAGTTCCTGGACCTCGTGCTGCCCAAGATCCGGAAGGCACGCAGAGCCGTGGACGATCTGGGTGGGACCATCGCCGTGCAGATCGACGGCGGAGTCAGCCGGGAGACCATCGAACGCGCCGCCGACGCCGGCGCCGACACCTTCGTGGCCGGCTCCTCGGTCTACTCAGCCGAGGACCCCGAGGCCGCCATCGCCGAACTGCGCGGCCTGGCCCACAAAGTGCCCTTCAGCTGAGGTCGATCGCAGAGCCCCGGACAGAGGAAAACCGGCGGTGCTCTCAACCTTCCCCTGAAGAGAGCACCGCCGGTTGTCTGGAAGTCTACCGGAAGCCGAACCGCGGCTGCACGACTTTTGCACCCTCTGACGTCGAGGGTGTCTGCTCCTCACGGCGCAGCTCCTCGATGGCGGATTCGAAGTCGTCGAGATCGTCGAAGCCGCGGTAGACGGAGGCGAAGCGCATATAGGCGACCACGTCGAGCTTCTTCAGCGGCCCCAGGATGGCCAGGCCGACGTCGTTGGCGTCCACCTCGGCGTTGCCGGAGGCACGCACCGTCTCCTCGACCTCCTGGGCCAGCACGGCCAGGTCGTCGCTGGAGACCGGACGGCCCTGGCATGCCTTGCGCACCCCATTGATGACCTTGGAACGGTCGAAGGGCTCGGCGGCCCCGGATCGCTTGATGACGTTCAGTGAGGTGGTCTCCATCGTGGTGAACCGCTTGGAGCACACCGGGCACTGGCGGCGTCGGCGGATGCCGGACCCGTCGTCGAGCATGCGCGAATCCACCACGCGGGACGAGTCATGCCTGCAGTACGGACAATACATAGGGGCATCCTATCCTTCCAGGCAGCTGGGCCCCAGAAGGACCTTGAGGTCGCCATAGAGCCCTGGTGACGGCGTGACCTGGTATTCCGGGCCCAGACGCATCAGTTCGACCTTGTCCCCGGAGAGCAGCTTCACGTGCACCTCATTGCTGCCGCGATAACGCTGCAGGGTCTCCCCCAGCTGGGTGACCACCTTCTCGGAGGCACGCTGGGCCGAGACCGAGAGCACCACGGGACCGGTGCTCGCGCCCTCACCCTCCAGGTCCGGGACGACCATGTCCTGGGCGGAGATGGAGACCCCGCCGTCCTCGCGCCGCTGGAGCCGGCCCTTGATGGCCACCACCAGATCATCGGCCAGCACCATGGACACCGGCTGGTAGGCCTTGCCGAAGAACATGACCTCGATGGTGCCGGCCAGGTCCTCGACCTCCAACCGGGCGTAGGGATTGCCCGAGCTCTTGGCGATGCGCCGCTGCAGGCCGGTGATCATCCCTGCGATGGTCACTGTGGTCCCATCCGGCGGACCGTCCTCGCTCAGCAGCGAGGTGATGGAGCGATCGGCGTGTTGGGCCAGGACGCGATCGAGCCCCTGCAGCGGATGGTCCGAGACGTAGAGTCCCAGCATCTCGCGTTCAAAGGCGAGCTTGTCCTTCTTGTCCCATTCGGGCAGATCCGGGACGGCGACGCCGTCGATGTCTCCGATGTCGCTGTCCTCGCCGGCCATCGCCCCGAAGATGTCCGTCTCGTACTGCTGCGACTGCTTCTTCTGGCTGATCGCCTGGTCCACCGCCTGTTCGTGCACGGTGACCAGAGCGCGGCGGGTGTGGCCGAGCTCGTCGAAGGCCCCTGCTTTGATCATCGACTCGATGGTCCGCTTATTGCAGACATGCATGGGGACCTTCTTCAGAAAGTCGGAGAAGCTCTCATAGGATCCCTGCTCCTCTCGGGCCTCCACCATGCCGGCGACCACGTTGGAGCCCACATTGCGCACAGCACCCATGCCGAATCGGATCATGTCGTCGCCGACCGGGGTGAAGGTCAGCGCGGAGTCGTTGACCGAGGGTGCCGAGACGGTGATGCCCATGCGCCGACACTCTGAGAGGTACATGGCCAGCTTGTCGCGGTTCTCACCCACAGACGTCAGCAGCGCTGCCATGTACTCGGCCGGGTAGTTGGCCTTCAGATAGGCGGTCCAATATGCGATCAGGCCGTAGGCCGCGGAGTGGGCCTTGTTGAAGGCGTAGTCGGAGAAGGGCAGCAGAATGTCCCACAGGGCCTGTGCGGCCTCCTCGGAGAAGCCGTTCTCCTTCATGCCGCTGAAGAAGCCGACCTGCTGCTTATCCAGCTCAGCCTTCTTCTTCTTACCCATCACACGGCGGAGGATGTCCGCCTGGCCCAGGGAGTAGCCGGCCACCTTCTGGGCGATGGCCATCACCTGCTCCTGATAGATGATCAGGCCGTAGGTGGTCGAGAGGATCTCCTTCAGTGGCTCGGCGAGCTCAGGATGGATCGGGGTGACCTCCTGGGCCCCGTTCTTGCGCAGCGCATAGTTGGTGTGTGAGTTCGCACCCATCGGGCCGGGCCGGTAGAGGGCGATGGTCGCCGAGATGTCCTCGAAGTTGTCAGGCTTCATCGCCTTCAGCAGCGACTGCAGACCCGAACCGTCCAGCTGGAAGACGCCCAACGTCTTACCGCTGGCCAGAAGGTCGTAGGAGGGCCGGTCATCGAGCTCCAGAGTCTCCAGGTCGATGTCCACGCCCCGGTTCTTCCGGATGTTCTCCAGCGCGTCAGAGATGATCGTGAGGTTGCGCAGCCCCAGAAAGTCCATCTTGATCAGACCCAGCGACTCACAGATCGGGTAGTCGAACTGGGTGATGATGGCGCCGTCCTGCTCACGCTTCATCAGCGGGATGATGTCCAGCAGCGGGTCGGAGGACATGATGACGCCTGCGGCGTGGACGCCCCACTGGCGCTTCAGGCCCTCCAGACCGGAGGCGAGATCGAAGATCTCCTTCATCCGCGGATCCGAGTCCAGGAACTCGCGCATCTCACCGGCCTCGGAGTAGCGGGCCGACTTCTCGTCGTAGATCTCCCCGAGCGGCATCGGCTTGCCCTGTGCGTCGGGCGGCATCTTCTTGGTCAGCTGATCACCGGTGGAGAAGGGCTCGCCCATCACGCGGGCCGAGTCCTTCAGCGCCTGCTTGGATTTGATGGTGCCGTAGGTGACGATCATCGCGACCCGCTCGTCGCCGTATTTGCGGACCACATAGTCGATGACCTCGGAACGACGCCGATCATCGAAGTCGATGTCGAAGTCGGGCATGGAGACACGGTCCGGGTTGAGGAACCGCTCGAAGAACAGCCCGTGCTCCAAGGGGTTCAGATCGGTGATGCGCATGGCATAGGCCACCATGGAGCCGGCCCCGGAACCACGTCCGGGGCCCACACGGATGCCGTTCTCTTTGGCCCACCGGATGAAGTCGGCCACCACGAGGAAATAGCCCGGGAAGCCCATCTGGTTGATGATGCCGATCTCGTACTCGGCCTGCTCGCGGACCTCAGAGGGGATACCGGAGGGGAAGCGGTAGTCCAGGCCGCGCTCGACCTCCTTGCGGAACCAGGTGTCCTCGGTCTCACCCTCCGGAGTGGGGAACTTCGGCATGTAGGAGGCCGACTCGTCGAACTCGACCTGGCAGCGCTCAGCGATGGCCAGCGTGTTGTCACAGGCCTCGGGGAAGTCCCGGAAGAGATCGCGCATCTCCGCCGGAGACTTCAGGTAGAACTCCTCGGAGTCGAACTTGAAGCGGTTCGGATCATCCAGCGTGGAGTTCGACTGCACGCACAGCAGCGCCCCGTGGGACTTGTGATCGTGCTGATGGGTGTAGTGGAGGTCGTTGGTGGCCACCAGCGGCAGATTCAGGTCCTTGGCCAGTTTGAGGAGATCGTTCTTGACCTTGCGCTCGATCTCCAGACCGTGGTCCATCAGCTCGCAGAAGAAGTTGCCCTTGCCGAAGATGTCCTCGAACTCGCCGGCGGCGCGCTTGGCCTCCTCGTACTGGCCCAGGTGCAGGCGGGTCTGGATCTCCCCGGAGGGACAGCCGGTGGTGGCGATGATCCCCTTGCCGTAGGTCTCCAGCAGCTCCCGGTCCATACGAGGCTTGAAGTAGTAACCCTCCATGGAGGCCAGCGAGCCCAGTCGGAACAGGTTGTGCATGCCGGCGGTGTTCTCCGCCCACATCGTCATGTGAGTGTAGGCACCGCCGCCGGAGACGTCCTTCTCCCCCACGACGCCGTCTCCCCACTTGACTCGGCGCCGCTCAGAGCGGTGGGTCCCCGGCGTCAGATAGGCCTCGAGTCCGATGATGGGTTTGACGTCGTACTGCTGAGCGGTCTTCCAGAACTCATAGGCACCGAAGAGGAAGCCGTGGTCCGTCGTGGCCACCGCCGGCATCCCCAGGTTCTGGGTCTGCTCGAAGAGCTCACCGATCTTGGCGGCTCCATCGAGCATGGAGTACTCCGTGTGGTTGTGCAGGTGGACGAAGTCACCGTTGCGCGCCATAGTCTCCAGCCTTCTTCCTCAGCCGTTGTCCAGAATGTCCAGTGCCTGGGCCAGGTCCTGCGGATACTCCGAGCGGAAGCTCACCCATTCCCCGGAGGCGGGGTGGGCGAAGCCCAGCTCCACCGCATGCAGCCACTGCCGGGTCAGGCCCAGGTGCGAGGCCAGGTGCGGATCCGCTCCGTAGGTCAGATCCCCGGCACAGGGATGGCCCATGGCGGAGAAGTGCACACGGATCTGGTGGGTCCGCCCCGTCTCCAGCTGGATCTCCATCAGGCTGGCCCGCCCATAGGCCTCCAGCAGGCGGTAATGGGTACGAGAGGACCGTCCGCCCTCGAGCACAGCGAACTTCCAGTCGTGCCCCGGATGTCGGCCGATGGGTGCGTCGATGGTGCCGTCCACCGGGTCCGGCAGCCCTTGGACCAGAGCGTGATAGGTCTTTGAAGGAGTGCGGTCCCGGAAGGCGTCCTTGAGCACGCTGTAGGCCCGCTCGGTCTTGGCCACGACCATGATCCCGGAGGTGCCGACGTCGAGACGGTGCACGATGCCGCGGCGCTCCTGGGCTCCGGAGGTGGCGATCTCCACCCCTTGGCCGAGCAGCCCCCCGATGACGGTGGGACCGGTCCAGCCGGGCGAAGGATGAGCCGCGACGCCGACCGGCTTGTCCACGACGACGAGGTCCTCGTCCTCATGCAGCAGCCTCAGATCCTGCACGACTTCCTCCTTCACTGCCAGGGGGTCTTCTTCCTCGGGAACTTCGACGCTCACGAGCGATCCGGCGCTGAGCTTCTCCGACTTTCTGATCGGGACTCCCGCACTGCGCCCCTGAGTGCGGTCCTGGCCCCAGCGGACCAAGCCGGAGCTCAGCCATCGGCCGGCTTCGGTGCGCGAGATCCCGAACTGGGCGGCCAGCACGGCGTCGGCCCGTCGTCCCCCGGAGGCGGCGTCGACGGTGAACGTGGTCTCCTCCACGCTCATCCGACAGTGTCTTCCTCAGTGCTGTCCTGCTCAGTGCTGTCCTGCTCAGACGCCTGTCCTTCGATGCTGCCGTCGATGGTCCGTCCGGTGAGCATCAGCAGGCACATCCCGATCATCGAGCAGGTGATGAAGATGTCTGCCACATTCATGACCGCGAAGTTCGGAACAGCGATGAAGTCCACCACATGGCCCTGACCGAAGGAGACGAAGGACCCGTCCTCCAACGACGGCGGCCGGAAGAGTCGGTCGGTCAGGTTGCCCGTGATGCCGCCGGCGAGGCCGCCCAGACCCAGCGTCCACAGCCAGGAGCCGCCCAGCCTGCGGGACTGCCAGATCACGACCAGGAGCACTGCGGTCGTGATGAGGGTGAAGACCCAGGTGTGATCGGTCCCCATGGAGAATGCTGCGCCGGGGTTGAGGTGGTGACGCCAGTAGAGCACCGGAGGCAGCACCTCCACCTGCTCGTGCAGCTCCAGGGTCCGCTCCACCCAGAGTTTGGTCCCCTGGTCGAGGGCCCAGGCGCCCACCGCCACCAGGGAGGCGAGGATCAGAGCAGCTCTGCGTGAGGGGCCGCGCAGCGGGTGGGAGGATCCGGCAACCGATTCAGACACCCATCTACCTTACTCTCTGCGTCTGTACACATGCGAGAAGGGGCGGCAGAGGACCCCTCGGTCCTCTGCCGCCCCTTCTCGCAGGCGACACTGAGCGGCTCTGCTACTCGGCGCCGGTGGTCTCCTTCTCGATGGAGCCGCGGCTGTTGAGGTCGTTGAGCTGGCCTTCGATGTAGTCCTTCAGGCGGGCGCGGTAGTCGCGCTCGAAGCTGGTCAGCTCGGTGACCTTGCCCTCCAGGTCTGCCTTCTTCCGCTCCAGGGCGGAGAGAGTCCGGGACGAGGTCAGCTCGGCCTCCTCGATCATGGTGTTCGCCCGGGTCTCAGCCTCGGTCACGATCTCCTGGCGCTTGCGCTCCGCTTCGGTGATGTACTCCTCGCGGGTCTGCTCACCCTCGGAGATGAGCTCATCACGCTTGGTCTGGCCCTCGTTGACCAGCTCTTCGCGCTTCTGCTCGCCCTCGGAGATGTACTGTGCACGGGTCTGCTCGCCCTCGGAGATGTAGGCGGCCCGGGTCTGCTCGCCCTCGGCCACGTACTGGTCGTGGAGCTTCTGCGCCATGGCCAGCACGCCGGCTGCGGAGTTGGCCTCGTCCCCGCCGGAGGGAGCAGCCGCGGCAGGAGCCGCAGCGGCCTCCGGGCGGCGCTGAGCCGGTGCGGTGCCGGGAGCGTACTCCGGCTGGGCGCTGACAGCAGACTGTTCGACGGCCGGCTCAGCCGAGTCTTCCGCCTCCTGGTCCTCCTGCTCGTCCTCGTCGGTGACGGGGGCGAAGGTGCCGGTCACCTCTGCAGCGGTTCCGGCGTAGCCGGAGAGGCCGGCGTCGTTGAGGTCGTCCGGCTCGAGGTTCGAGGGGTTCTCCTCGATCTGCTCCTCGAGAGAGGTCACCTGCGCCTGCAGGTCCTCATTCTCCTGGATCAGCCGTCGCCACTCGACAACCACCTCGTCCAGGAAGTCGTCGACCTCGTCCTTGTCATAGCCGGGACGGAATTTGGTCTCCGGGAATTCCTTGTTCAGGAGGTCGTCTGGTGTCAGAGCCATGCGGTGTCACCTCATCGAAAAAGTCCATTGGTCACCGCACAGGATACCCAGAGCGGTTCCTCACCTTCGACCTGAACCTTCAAGTGAGACTTTCAGTTTCGGGGCCCGGCGTCGGCACAGCCGGCGGAGAGCCTCAGGCGAAGCTCCGCAGCACCATCTGAGCGATGACCACGGCGAAGAACGTGATGAGGAATCCCATATCCAGCGCGACGCCGCCGAGCTGCAGCGGCGGAATACGCTTCTGCAGCCATCTGATGGGCGGGTCAGTGACCGCATAGACGGCCATGGCCAGCAGCAGAGCTGCCCCCTTGGGCCGCCAGAAGCGGGCGTACTGCTGGGTGATGTCGAAGATGATCCGGATGACCAGGGCCAGCTGGAAGACGACCAGCAGCAGGTAGAGGGGCGCGGTGATGAGATCCACAGTGGTTCAGACTACTTCAGTGCCGATGCAGATGCAGTTCAGCTCTGGTTGAAGAACTGTGCGGAGGAGGGAGCCTCTGCGGCGGCGGCCCGCTCTTCGGCCAAGACCTCGATGTTCTTCGGGGTCAGCAGGAACACCTTGTTGGTCACCCGCTCGATCGATCCGCCGAGGCCGAAGACCAGACCTGCGGAGAAGTCGACCAGGCGCTTCGCCTCTGCCTCACCCATCTCGGTGACGTTCATGATGACCGGGATATCGTCCCGGAAGGACTCACCGATGACCTTGGCGTCGTTGTAGGAACGCGGGTGAACAGTGGTGATTTTTCGCATCTCGGAGCTCTCGTCGCGGGAGGAGGGGGCACGCTTGATCGGGGTCACGGGGGCCCGATAGTCAGGATCCACAGCCAGGCTGCTGCTGTTGTACTGCTGCACGGAGGAGGCTCCAGGCTGCTCCCCGGTGTTCAGCGGCACCACGGCGCTGTTCTCAGCGGCCGTCGGCACAGCGCCTGTCGCCTGCTGGGCGCTGACAGCAGGCGCGGCGGAGCGGGCTGCGGACTCGCGGTCTGCAGCGGCCGGTGCGGAGCTGCGGGACTCTGCGACAGATTCCGAGCTGCGCGGCGCGCTCTTCTGCTCGTTGCTGAAGCTCTCGTCGCTGTAGTCGTCTCCGTCGGCCAAGCCGAGGTAGATCATGGTCTTCTTGAATGCACCGGCCATGAGGGGGTCTCCTGGGGAAGGGTCGGGTTCTCGCTGCGCGACATCGAGCCTACCGGGCAGAGTGCCGCTGCCCGAGGACATCGCGTCCGATCCGCAGGTGTGTCGCACCTTCGGCCACGGCCTGCTCCAGGTCACCGCTCATCCCCGCCGAGAGCATGTCTGCTCCGGGGTGCTCGGCGAGCAGCTGAGCATGCAGCCGCCTCAGGCGGGCGAAGGCCTCCGCGGCGGGCTCCTCCAGAGGGGCCACGGCCATGAGTCCCGCCAGGCGCAGTCCGCCCGATCCGACGATCGCCTCCGCCAGTCCGGGGATCTCCTCCGGTGCCGCTCCCCCGCGGGCGCCGTCCTGGGCCCCTTCGCGCAGGTCCACCTGGATGAGACAGCGCAGCTCTGCCTCACGGCCCACGGCCGCTTTCTTCAGCCCCCTGACCAGAGAGCTGCGGTCCACCGAGTGCACCGCCTCGGCATAGCCGAGGACCGAGCGGGCCTTATTGGACTGCAGCTGCCCGACGAAGTGCCAGCGCAGCGGGTCGGCGTCGTAGGCCTGAGCATCGCGGGCACGCAGTCGGTCCCGCACCTGCCGCGCTTTGGAGGATGCCTCCTGGTCCTTGTTCTCACCGACATCACGCACGCCGAGGTCATAGAGACGGATGACGTCTTCGGCGGGGAAATGCTTGGTGACCACGATCAGGGCCGGCAGCTCTTCGCGGCCGGCGGCCTGGGCGGCTCGCGCGATGCGCTCCTGCACTGCGGAGAGGTTCTGCGCCAGCTCCGCACTCCGGGGGTCTGAGGTCTCGTCGTTCACGTGAGAGAGATTATCCCGGCGATCCGCCCGGGCGCCGCACCCTGCTGCGCGCTGCGCCGATGTGAGAAGAGCGACGCATCCTCCATGGTGCAGCCACCGGTGTCCACCACCTCGGCGCCGGCCTGGGAGAGGATGTGTCCGGCCTCGGCGCGCAGATCCAGAGCAGAGGTGCCCCACCGGGTGCGGGATCGGATGGCCGGACGGTCAGCGGCGATCTGCTCGACCATCTCCTCAGGGATCTCGTAGCAGCGCCCGCACGCTCCGGGCCCGACCCAGGCGGTGATCGTTCCGGGCTCACGCAGCTCCGGCGAGTGGGCACGCATGGCCCGCAGAGTGTTCTCCAGGACCCCGCCCAGCAGACCCGGCCGACCGGTGTGGGCCGCTGCGGTGACCACAGACCTGCCGGTGCGCCCGGCCAGGAGGATGGGCGGGCAGTCGGCGCCCATCACCGCCAGCGGCTGCGCACCGCTGGGCGAGATCCAGGCATCGGCCTCCGGTTCAGGCTCCCCGGGGTCGGGATGCTCCGTGACGGAGGCGTCGAGGACCCGCGAGGAATGGACCTGATGCAGATAGCGGACGGAATCCGACTCCAGCCCCAGATGCTCCTCCAGACGGCGTCGGTTCTCGAGGGCCTGAGCGGGGTCACCGACGTGGGTCCCGAGGTTTCCTGCCCGGACAGACGTGAAGGCGACGCGGACCCCGTCCGCGGCATCCTCATGCCACCAGAACGGTGTGTCCACGTCGCCTCCGTATCACTGCGATGGGAAGGTTCTCGCCGAAAGACTCACTTCAGGAAGTCTGGGACATCCAGGTCATCGTTGCGCCCGCCGGAGTAGTCGGACTCCACGATGTTCGGGATCTCCTCCTCCTGCTCCTGCTCAGCACCTCCGGCCTGCTGCTGGGGCAGAGCCCGCTCCTGGGGGGCGGTGTCCTGCGAGGAGGCCGTCTGGGCCGGCGGCTGGGTCGGCTGAGCGCCGGCGCCTGCTCCTGCGGCAGGCACTGTGCCCGGCACCGCCGGAGCCGGGCGGGAGGTGGGCTGCGGCGAGGAGGAGCGCGGTGCCGGCTGGGCCTGGGCCTGCGGGGGCGCCGAGGTGACGTCCACCTGGTCGAAGCCGGCGGCGATGACGGTCACCCGTGCCTCGTCTCCGAGGGCGTCGTCGATCACCGCACCGAAGATGATGTTCGCCTCGGGGTGTGCGACCTCCTGGACCAGGCGCGCGGCCTCGTTGATCTCGAACAGACCGAGGTCCGAGCCGCCCTGGATGGAGAGCAGGACACCGTGGGCGCCGTCGATGGAGGCCTCCAGCAGCGGGGAGGCGATGGCCAGCTCCGCGGCCTTGACCGCACGGTCCTCGCCGTTGGCCGAACCGATGCCCATCAGAGCCGAGCCCGCACCCTGCATCACAGACTTCACATCGGCGAAGTCCAGGTTGATCAGGCCCGGGGTGGTGATCAGGTCGGTGATGCCCTGAACACCGGAGAGCAGGACCTGGTCGGCCGAGCGGAAGGCGTCCAGGACGGAGACGTTCTTGTCCGAGATGGAGAGCAGGCGATCGTTCGGAATGACGATCAGAGTGTCGACCTCGTCGCGCAGCGCCTCGATGCCGGCCTCGGCGGAGGTTGCGCGGCGACGGCCTTCGAAGGTGAAGGGACGGGTGACCACACCGATGGTCAGTGCGCCCAGGGAACGAGCGATCCGGGCGACCACAGGAGCGCCGCCGGTGCCGGTGCCACCACCCTCGCCGGCGGTGACGAAGACCATGTCGGCGCCGCGCAGGACCTCTTCGATCTCCTCGGCGTGGTCCTCGGCGGCCTCACGGCCGACTTCGGGGTTCGCGCCTGCTCCCAGTCCGCGGGTGAGCTCACGCCCGACGTCGAGCTTGACGTCGGCGTCGCTCATCAGCAGAGCCTGGGCATCGGTGTTGATGGCGATGAACTCGACGCCGCGCAGGCCGACCTCGATCATCCGGTTGACGGCGTTGACGCCGCCACCACCGATGCCGACGACCTTGATCACGGCCAGGTAGTTGTTCGGTGCTGCCACGTTGTTAGTCCCTTGCTCGTCTCAGATCTCAGATGCACGAAGGCCCCCGCTGCCTGTGTGAGCCGCGGCGCGACTCCTCACTGTCTCAACCCGTCTGAGTCACCTGCCGGACCGGTATGGTTCGCGGTCATACCGGGCCGGAGACGACTCCGACGTCGCAGCGGCTCGTCCCAAGCAGACGGGAGCCTCCGTACGTATGACATTCTTCTGTTCTGCCCGAACCCCCAGCAACGTTCAAGTTGCACTTGAACCTTAGAGGTTCGAGCCGGTTCGTCGCTGACCACCCTACAGCCGGGCCATGAGTGTTCAGTCCTGTGTGATCGGTGTGTCCGGTGTGGAGATGTCGATGGTCTCCACCTCGGTGAACTCCGGGGCCTCGGAGGCCAGGATGGCTTCCAGGACCGCGGCCTTCTCGGCACTGCGCTCCTCGCTGCCCCAGACGATGGTGCGGCCGTCCTCGAGGATCAGCTGCACCGAGTCGATGGACTCCGCCGTCGCCGACTCCATGGCCTCGCGGGCCGAAACCGGCAGCTCACCGAGCACCGAGACGATGGCGCCGAAGACCGATCCGCTGTCCAGAGCGGCATCGCTGCTGATCTCCGGAGTCGCATAGCCCTCCGTTTCGTCCGACTCGCCCTCGTCGAAGGTCCGGATGACATCGCCGTGCTCATTGAAGAACCGGATCTCGCCGTCCTGACGGACTTCGGCCACCGGAGGATGCTCCAGGATCTCCACCTGCAGCGTGTCCGGCAGCTGCCCCTGGACGATGACCTCATCGACGACGTCCTCCTCGGCGAGCAGCTCCTCGATCTCCCGGTTGCCCACTTGGGGCAGCGGCTGGCCGTAGACCGGTTCCAGCAGCTCCTGGGCCCGCTCGTCGGAGAGCAGGTCGTTGCGCTCCACCGTGACCGTGCGGATGGTCAGCAGAGGAGAGAAGTGCAGCGTGGCCACGATGCCGATCAGCACCAGCAGCCCGGCCAGGATCAGCAGCAGCCCGCGGCGGCGTCGACGCCGCCGGCCCACAGCCTCCGGCTCGGGAAAGCTCAGCGGGTCCTCCTGGTCGGACCTGTGTGTCACTGGGAACGTTCCTGCAGGGCCGCGGTGATCTCAGGGCCCAGGGCGGTCACATCGCCGGCGCCCAGGGTCAGGATGATGTCACCGGACTCGGCGGCCGAACAGACATGCTCCACCGCCCCCTCCCGGCTCAGCAGCGCGCCCCTCGGCGAGGTCTCGCCGCTGAAGAGCGGAGCGCTGATCAGCTCGGCGCTGACCCCGGGGATGGGCTCCTCCCTCGCCGGATAGATGTCCAGGACCACCACGTCGTCGGCCGCCTTCAGCGCCTGGGCGAACTCCTCGGCGAAGAGCTGGGTGCGGCTGAACAGATGCGGCTGGAAGATCGCACGGACCTTCCCGGCGGCAGTGGAGCGGGCGGCCTGCAGCACGGCCGCGACCTCAGTGGGGTGGTGTGCGTAGTCGTCGTAGACGCGGACTCCGCCGGTCTCGCCGCGGAAGTCGAAGCGGCGCGAAGCGCCCTGGAAGTGTTCCAGAGCCTCTGCGCAGACCTCGGGCTCCAGTCCCGCGCGCAACCCCACGGCCAGCGCGGCCAGGGCGTTGCAGGCGTTGTGCCGCCCGGGGGCGGTGAGGCGGATATCGGCAGGCACTCCGAAGGCCTGGACCCGCAGCTGCTGACCCACGGAGGAGGCCAGCAGCTCCGAGTGATCGACGATCCGCAGGTCCGCGTCCTCGGAGAAGCCGTAGGTGACCACACTGATGTCTCGACCGGCCAGCTCGGAGCGGACGTCCTCCAACAGGCGGCGCGCGCCCGCATCGTCGGCGCAGAGGATCAGCTGCCCACCGTCGGTGATGCGGCGGGTGAAGTCGACGAAGACCTGGTGCACGGCCTCGGCGGTGCCGTGGTGGTCCAGGTGGTCCGCCTCCACGTTGGTGATGACGGCGACCTCAGGGGCGTAGTTCAGCAGCGAGCCGTCGGACTCGTCCGCCTCGGCCACGAACCACTCCCCCTCCCCGGCCGCGGCGTTGACGCCCAGGCCGGAGACGGTCGCACCCACAGCGAAGGTCGGCGAGAGCCCGGCCTTCTCCAGCAGGACGGTGGTCATGGAGGAGGTCGTGGTCTTGCCATGGGTCCCGGCCACCGCCACTGCACGCCGGCCGGCCATCGTGGCGGCCAGACCTTCGGAGCGGTGCAGCACGGTCAGGCCGCGGCGCACCGCCTCGTCATACTCCGGATTGCCGGCGGCGGCGATGGAGGAGGCGATGATCGTGGAGATCTCCGTGCCGGTCTCGGCCTCCACCGAGGCGAGGTTCTCGGCCCGGTATCCCACACGCACCGCGGTCCCGCCGGAGCGGAACTCCTCCAGGACGGGCAGGTCCTTGGCATCGGTTCCGGAGATCGTCACCCCGGCGGCCTGCATGAGCCGCGCCACTGCGGAGACGCCGACTCCCGCCATCCCGAGGAAATGGACATGACCGAGTTCGTTCAGGGCAGTCACTCAGCGGCCTCCTGGTCGAGGTCGTATCCGGCGGCCCGCAGCGCGGCGCGGGCCATCCGTTCGTCGGCGTCGGTGATGCCGCGCTCCGCGGCGTGCTTCTCCATGGTCAGCAGCAGTCGCGGGTCCTTCAACAGAGGCACGATGTTGCGACTGATCCACGGCTTGGTGAAGTGTTCGTCCTTGACCAGCAGCGCACCGCCGGCATCGACGAGGTCTCGGGCGTTGAGCTCCTGCTCCCCGTTGCCGATGGGCAGCGGGACGAAGACCGCAGGAAGCCCGACGGCGGCGACCTCACAGACGGTTGCCGCGCCGGCGCGGGCCACGATCAGGTCCGCTGCGGCATAGGCGGCCTGCATCCCGTCCAGGTACTCGCGCTGGTGGTAGCCCTCGGCGGTGACCGGCCGTCCCGCCTCATCCAGCACTGCCTTGTCCCGGCCGGTCAGGTGCAGCACCTGGGCACCGGTGGCCAGCAGATCGTCCAGGGCGGCAGAGACCGCACGGTTCAGCGAGAGAGCCCCGGAGGAGCCGCCGGTGACCACCAGCGTGGTCCGCTCCGGATCCAACCCGAGGCGTTCGCGGGCGGCGTCCCGCTCCTGGCCGCGGTCGAGCTGGGAGATCTCCCGAGACATCGGCATGCCCACCCATTCGGCACCTCTGAGCGCAGTGCCCTCGTAGGCGACTCCGGAGAAGGCGGCGAAGCGGCTGCCGAGCCTGTTGGCCATCCCGGCACGGGCGTTGGCCTCATGCAGGACCACCGGGACGCCGGCACGCTTGGCGGCCACGTAGACCGGAGTGGAGACATAGCCTCCGACGCCGATGACCACGTCGGCCTCTCGGTCGCGGATGATCTTCTCGGCGGCCTTGACCGCGCCGCTGAAGCGGCCTGGGAACTTCAGCAGGCCCCGCGAGGGCCGCCGGGGCATGGGGACCTTCTCGATCGTCTCCAACTCGTAGCCGGCGGCCGGGACCAGACGGGTCTCCAGGCCGACTTCGGTGCCGATCATCGTCTGGCGTGTACCGGGGGCCAGGCGGGCGACGGCGTCGGCGATGGCCAGCATCGGAGAGATGTGGCCGGCGGTGCCGCCTCCGGCGAGGACCACAGAGGGTTCGCGCATAACGTCCTTATGTCTCATGGTGGGCAGAGAGATTCGTCCTCTCCATTATGACTGCTGGCGCTGGGCATCCAGCCGCTGCCGCCGGGCGAAGTTCAGGATCACACCCACGGCGACCA
This sequence comes from Nesterenkonia lacusekhoensis, assembly GCF_017876395.1. Taxonomy (NCBI): domain Bacteria; kingdom Bacillati; phylum Actinomycetota; class Actinomycetes; order Micrococcales; family Micrococcaceae; genus Nesterenkonia; species Nesterenkonia lacusekhoensis. The sequence goes on from NZ_JAGINX010000001.1 coordinate 1,538,969, forward strand.
GCGCACAGGTCAGCGCCGAGCCTCCGTAGGAGATGAACGGCAGGGGCACGCCGACCACCGGCAGCAGGCCGGTGACCATGCCGATGTTGATGAAGGACTGCCCCACCAGCCAGGAGGCGGTGCCCATGCAGACCAGCCGGGTGAACCGGTCGGTGGACGCCGCGGCCACGCGGAAGATGCCCAGAGTCAGCACCGCGAAGAGGGCGAGCACCAGCAGAGTGCCGAGCAGTCCGAGCTCCTCCCCGATGATGGTGAAGATGAAGTCGTTCTCGACCTCGGGGATATAAGCCCACTTCTGCCGAGACTGGCCCAGCCCCACACCCCAGAAGCCGCCGGAGGCCAAGGCGTAGAAGCCCTGCTCGCTCTGGTGACACGGTTCTGTGGGGTGATCGCAGTTCATGCCCAGCCAGGCGTAGACACGCATCATGCGGTAGGGCGTCATCCACATCAGCAGCGCGACGGCGACAGCGGCCGCCCCCGCACTGATGAGGAAGTAGCGCAGCGCGACGCCGGCGGTGAACAGCAGCGTACCCACCAGCACGAGGATGATCAGGCTGGTGCCGAGGTCTCCGCCGAGGAGGACCAGCAGCAGCACGAAGAACGAGCCCGGAAGCACGAAGGGCATCATCCAGTGGGAGAACTGCTGGACGAGTCGGCCCTTGCGGGCCAGGACCGCGGATCCCCAGAGGACCAGGGCCAGCTTGGCGATCTCGGAGGGCTGCCCCTGGACCGGGCCCAGGCGGATCCAGTTGGTGGAGCCGCCTCCCTCCACACCGAGCGGGGTGAAGGCCACCAGAGCCAGCAGGACGGAGGACAGGATCATGAGGAACCAGCCCAGGGCGCCCAACAGACGAGTGGGCACCCGCGAGACCAGGAAGAGCCCCACCACGCCGATGGCGGCCCAGATGCCCTGACGGATGAACAGGGTGAAGGCGCTTCCCGACTCGCCGAAGGCATGCACCGATGAGGAGGAGAGCACCATGGTCAGACCGATGACGGCCAGGGCCAGGGTCGAGCCCAGAATCAGCCAATAGTTCGTATAGGGGTTGCCGCCCTCGAGGAATCCCCAGAGGCGGGTGATCCGGGTGGCGCGGCGAGCCTGGCGCTCCTCGCGCCACTTCCGGCCGAGGCTGCCGTCGCTCGGGGACTCCTCAGACGGCTGCTGATCAGAGTCTCCGACCAGGCGGAGATTCCTCCGGCGCTCCTCCGGGGTGAGATCTGTGCTCATCGAGATCCTCCTCCCGGGTCCTCGTCCTTCTCAGCGGTGTGCAGGGTCAGTGATCTTCCCTGCTGTCCATCAGCTCCGCCACGGCGTCGATGAAGGCCTGTCCGCGGTGCCCGTAGGACTCGAACTGGTCCATGGAGGCGGCCGCCGGGGCCATCAGCACGGTCTGCCCGGGGCGGGCGAGCTGTGCGGCCTCCGCCACCGCCGCGCGCATCGCGGCATCGCCGTCGGTGCTCCGCAGCTGCTCTGCGGAGAGCTCGGACTCATCTTCTCGCACGCCGGGGCCGATGATCGGCACCGAGGGGGCGTGTCGTTCCAGGCTGGACCGCAGCTGGGAGGAGTCTGTGCCGATGAGGATCACGCCGCGCAGCCGCGAGGCGATCTCGGCGACCAACTCGTCATAGACCACGCCCTTGGGCAGACCTCCGGCGATCCACACGATGTCCTCGAAGCTGCGCAGCGAGGCCGCGGCCGCATGCGGATTCGTGGCCTTGGAGTCGTTGACCCACAGGACATCGCCTGACTTGGCCACCGGCTGGATGCGGTGATCGCCGGGCTGATAGTCCAGGATGGCCTGACGGATCGCAGCAGGCTCGACGCCAGCGGCCCGGGCCAGCGCCGCCGCCGCCAGGGTGTTGGCCACCAGGTGCTGCGGGACACCACCCTGGCCGGCCAGGCCGAAGTCCTCCAGCGCGCCCAGTTCCAAAGCCTGATGCCGTCGGTCGGCCAGGAAGGCCCGATCCACCAGGATGTCGTCCACCAGGCCCAGCATGGACAGCGCGGGAGTCTGGGTGGTGAAGCCGATGGCGCGGCAGCCTTCGTGGACGTCGGCCTCTGCCACCATGTCCTCAGTGAGCTTCTGCTCCGCGTTGTAGACACAGGCGAGGCGGGTGTTCTCGAAGATCTTCGCCTTATCGGCCCGGTATCCCTCGAAGCTGCCGTGCCAATCCACATGATCCTCGGCGATGTTCAGCACGGCCGAGGCCAGCGGGTCCAGCAGCTCGGTGTAGTGCAGCTGGAAGCTGGAGAGCTCCACGGCCAGAGTGTCGTAGCCCTCCGGGTCACGGATGGCGTCCAGCACCGGAACGCCTACATTGCCGCAGGCGATCGCACGCCTGCCGTCGGCGATCAGCATGGACTCCAGCATCGTGACCGTCGTGGTCTTGCCGTTGGTGCCGGTGAGCACCAGCCAGTCAGGGTCCTTCGCCCCGGGGCGGGCGCCCAGGCGCCACGCCAGTTCGATCTCGCTCCAGACCGGGACGCCCTGCTCACGCGCCTGGGCGATCAGGGCCGAGTCAGGCCGCCATCCGGGAGAGGTCACCACCAGGTCCGGCACGGCGAGACTGCCTTCGGCGTCGGCGACCTGCGGCAGGGACTCGGTGTGCTCCGGGCCCAGACGCACTTCGGTGACCCCGACGATCTTCAGCGTCTCGGCGTCGTTCTGCTGCTTCTGCGCGGTCCGACCCTCGAGCACGGTGACATGGACGCCCAGCTCCGCCAAGGTGTCCGCGGCGGAGAAGCCGGAGACGCCCAGACCGGCGACGACGGCGCGCAGTCCCTTCCAATCCGCGTCCCAACCCCGCAGGGCGGGCAGGACCGAAGGTTCGCGCGGAGGCTCCTGCCCGGTCACTGGGTGACCACCCATTCTCCGTAGAACACGGCCAGGCCGAGGCCGACCGCCACGGCGCCGATGATCCAGAAGCGGACCACCACAGTGACCTCGGCCCATCCTTTGAGCTCGAAGTGGTGCTGCAGCGGAGCCATCTTGAAGATGCGCCTGCCGCCGGAGAGCTTGAAGTAGCCCACCTGGATGATCACCGAGCAGGTGATGATCACGAAGAGACCGCCGAGCACGATGAACAGCAGCTGGGTATGGGTCAGGATGGCGAAGCCGGCCAGGGCCCCGCCCAGGGCCAGGGACCCGGTGTCGCCCATGAAGATCTTGGCCGGTGAGGTGTTCCACCACAGGAAGCCCACCAGGGCACCAGTGATGATGCCGGCCAGCATGGCCATATCCATCGGATCACGGACCTCGTAGCAGACCTCGTCCACGGCGCGAAGCATCCCGCAGCCCTGGTTGGACTGCCAGATCGCGATGATCGTATAGGCCGCGGTGACCATCGCAGTGGCCGCAGCGGCCAAGCCGTCGAGACCGTCGGTCAGGTTCACCGCATTGGTGGCCGCAGTGTTGATCAGGTTGGCCCAGATGACGAAGAGGATGCCGCCGATGATCGGCCCGGCGAAGGCCAGGTCCAGTGCGGTCTCCCGTACGAAGGAGATGGCCGTGGAGCCCGGGGTCTGTCCCTCTGCGTTGGGGAAGTTCAGCGCCAGCACGGCGAAGAGCACACCGACCAGACCCTGGCCCAGGATCTTCGCCCAGGGAGTCAGTCCCAAGGACTGCTTCCGGCTGATCTTGGCGAAGTCATCGGCGAAGCCGACCAGACCCATCCCGACCATGAGCAGCAGCAGGAGCAGCCCGGAGGCCGTCGGACCCTGGGCGGCGTCGTTGGTCATCAGCAGGAAGGCATGGGCGCCCAGATAGGCCAGCACCACCGCCACCAGGATGACGGCACCGCCCATGGTGGGGGTGCCGCGCTTGACGTGATGGGAGGTGGGTCCGTCGTCTCGGATGAACTGCCCGTATCCGCGCTTGACCAGCAGCCGGATGAACAGCGGGGTGCCGAGCAGCGTCAGGAGCAGCCCCAGGCCGGAGCCGATCACTACACCTAGCACTGCGAACCTGCCTTCCCATCTCCGATGAGGTCGTCTGTGCTCGCGACAGCACCGGTACTGGCCGCGACCCTCTCTCCAAGAAGTCTAAGGCCCGCGCCGTTCGAGGACTTGAACAACACGACGTCCCCGGCGCGGAGCTCATGGCTGAGGTACTCCTCGGCCTCCTCCAGGGTCTCCACCCAGTGGGCCTCCTCGTTCCAGCTGCCCTCCGCCACGGCACCGCGGTAGAGCTGATAGGCGTCCTGACCCACCACCAGCAGCTGGGAGATGTTCAGGCGCACCACCGTCTCACCGAGCTGGATGTGCCGGATGGTGTGCTCATCGCCGAGCTCGAGCATCGCCCCGAGAACGGCCACACTGCGACGCTGGGGACCCTGCTGGGGCCGGGTGATCCGAGCCAGGGTCTTCAGCGCCTCCCGCATGGACTCTGGGTTGGCGTTGTAGGCGTCGTTGATGACGGTGACCCCGTCAGGTCGCTCCGTGCGCTCCATGCGCCAGCGGGAACCGGGACCCAGTCCGTTCAGCCGCTGGGCGATCTGTTCGAAGGCGACGCCGGCGCGCAGGGCGGCCGCCGCGGCCGCCAGGAGATTGGTCACGTGATGGGCGCCGGTCAGACCGCTGACCACTCGGACTCCGGCGGAGCCTGCGGCGGAGTGCCGGACCAGGGTGAAGTCAGGGTGGCCGGCGTCGTCCAGGGTCAGGGACTGCGCCTGCAGATCGACCTGCTCACCTTCGCCGAACCAGGTGATCGGAGCCTGGGCGCGGTCCGCCATGGCGCTGACCTGGACATCATCGGCATTGAGGATGACATGCCCGTCTGCCGGCACGGCCTCGGCCAGCTCACCCTTGGTCTGGGCGATCTTGTCCGCGCCCCCGAAGCGGCCCGCATGGGCAGAGCCCACCATGAGGACCACTCCGATGTCCGGAGTGACGATCTCGCAGAGCTGACGGATGTTTCCGGGCGCGTCCGCTCCCATCTCCAGGACCAGGTAGCGGGTGTCCAGGGAGGCGGTGAAGATGGTCAGCGGCAGGCCGACCTCGCCGTTGTAGGAGCCCTGCGGAGCGACCGTGGGACCCTCCGGCTCGAGCAGCGACTTCAGCAGGTCCTTGGTGGTGGTCTTGCCCGCAGAGCCGGTGATCCCGATGACAGTGGTCTCAGAGTGAGCCCTGAGGCGTGCCACGATCTCGGCGGCCAGCCGGCCCATGGCGTCCACGACGTCGTCGACGATCACCGCAGGATGGGCGGTGCCGTCGGGTGCATCGGTCTCCCGCTCGGCCAGCACCAGGCGGGCGCCGGCCTCCAGCGCGGCGTCGATGAAGCGGTGGCCGTCGGTGACCTCGCCGGGCTTGGCGATGAACAGGGCTCCGTGTCCGGCGGTCCCGCCGGACATGTTCCTGGAATCGGTGTCGGCCGCGTCTACGATCAGACCGTCCGGATCCGCGACGCCGCGCAGGCGTCCCGACACCGCTGATGCCACCTCAGCGGCAGTCAGCTCGATCATGCTCTCTCTCCTCCGTTCTGGTGACCGGAGTCCTCCAACGGCGTGAAGCCGTGTCGGACCAGGGCCTCTCGAAGCTCGGCCCGGTCGTCGATGGGGTGCCGCTCGCCGGCGAAGTCCTGATAGACCTCATGACCCCGGCCAGCAAGGATAATCGTGTCGTCATGAGAGGCCGATGAGACGGCGCGCTCGATGGCGTCGGCCCGGGGCGAGACCTCCTCCAGCACAGTGCTCAGCTCGCCCAGCTCCACGGCCTCCTGGGCGCCGGACATGAGCTCCTCGCGGATCTGGGCGGGGTCCTCCCCGTGGGGATCGTCATCGCTGATGATCACATGATCGGCCATCCGCACAGCGATCGCGCCCATGGTCGGGCGTTTGGAGCGGTCCCGCTCCCCCGCCGCACCGATGACCAGGATGATCCTGCCGTCGCCGCGGCGCGCCTCGGAGGCGGCCTCCAATGTGCGGATCATGGCGTCCGGGTTATGGGCGAAGTCCACGATGGCCGCCGGCGAGGTGCCGATGACCTGCATACGCCCGGGGACACTGATGGTGAAGGGATCTCCCTGCTCGAGAGCCTCCACGACCTCGTCGCGGCTGTATTCGGCCTGCTTGGACTCCAGGACCATGACGGCGGCCAGCGCCGCGTTGGAGACGTTGAAGCGTCCGGGAAGTCCGGTCCGAGTCCTGATCCGCTCGCCGCTGCGACCATGATGAAGCGTGAAGGCATGTCCTAGCCCGGAGGGCTCGACGTCGAGAACCTCCCAGTCCACCTCCGCCGGCTGACCGGCAGTGGCCAAGGTCACCACATCGCCGGAGGCCGCCGAGGCCATCTGATGGCCCCACGGATCGTCCACGGTGATCACCGAGGTGCGGGTCCGACGCCGGGCGAAGAGCTGGGCCTTGGCCTCGAAGTACTCCTCCATGGAGCCGTGGAGGTCCAAGTGGTCCTGGGTGAGGTTGGTGAAGCCGGCCACGTCGTAGAAGAGTCCGGAGGTCCGGTGGTAGGTGATGGCGTGCGAGGAGACCTCCATCGCCGCAGCACCCACGCCGCGTTCGCGGAAGAGGGCCATCAGACTGTGCAGCTGGACCGCCTCCGGCGTGGTCAGCTGCGAAGGGATGGTCTCCTGCCCGGCGGCGATCTCGATGGTGCCGATGAGCCCGGTGAGCTTCTGCCGGCGGGACATGACCTGGTCCAGGAGCGAGCGCAGGAAGTAGGAGGTCGTGGTCTTGCCGTTGGTGCCCGTCACCCCGAACAGGGCAGGACCGGAGTCCGCTGTGTTCCCGTAGATGGCAGCGGCTGCCGGGCCCGCGGCGTCGCGGACCGACTCCACCTGCAGCACCGGCAGAACATAGCCCAGGGCCTCACGCACCTTGTCCACACCGGCGGCGTCGGTGAGCACAGCGGCGGCTCCGGCGTCGACGGCGTCGCGGACGAAGTCCGCTCCGTGGGCGCGCGCTCCGGAGACGGCCACGAAGAGATCTCCCGGCCCGACGGCCTTGGGGTTCATCGCCGCACCGGTGAGCCGAACCTTCTCCGCCGCACCGCTGACCGGAGTCAGCAGCGGATCGTAGCCCAATCCATGGAGCATCTCGCCCAGCTGCCCGACGTCGGTTCCCACCACCCGCTGGGGCCGGAGCACGCTGTCCTGCTCGGCGACGGAGAGGTGGGTCTCTGATGGGGGCATAGCTTCTCTCATTCCGGAATGTCGTGGGTCTGGCAGGGGCGGACGCCCCAAGGCTGCGGGGCCTGCAGGTCACCAGGCCTGATCCTGATTATCCCCGACGAAGCCGTCGTAGCTCTCCTCCTCGGCGCCGCTGGGCGGCACGTTGTAGGTGCTCAGCGTGTGGCTCATGATCTGCTGGAAGGTGTCGGTGACCTCCCAGTCGCCCCACTCGCCCTGGGGGCGGTGCACGGCCACCGAGACAAGATACTGCGGATCGTCCAGCGGTGCGACGCCGACGAAGGACATCGTGTAGCCGTCGAAGCCTCCGGACTCCCCTGCGGCCTCGGCCGAACCCGTCTTGCCGCCGACGCGGTAGCCCTCGATGGCGGCCCCGGGGGCGCTGCCGTACTCGACCACGCCCTCGAGCATCCGCATCATCTCCTCAGAGGTCTCCGAGGAGAAGATGCGGTGGGGCTCGCCGGGCTCGTAGGGCTCGACGCCGCCCTCGGAGTCCACGTAGGAGTCCACGATGCTCAGCGGGACCTGGACTCCGTCGTTGGCGAAGGTCTGGTACTGCTGGACGGTGTGCAGAACCGTGCTGGTGTAGCCCTGGCCGAACTGCGTGCTCAGCGGCTGACGCCGGTCCCATTCGTCCGGGGGCCGCAGGATGGATTCGCCGTCGATCCCCAGTCCGATGTCGATGGGTTCGCCGAGGCCGACATCGCGCATGTACTCATAGCGCGTCTGCTCGTCCAGCTCATTGCCGATCATCACAGTGCCGGTGTTGTAGGACCGGGCGAAGATGCCTGCCGCGGTCATCTCGTAGTCCTCATGGGGCCGGGCGTCCTGGATGGTCTCGCCCTCGACGGTGTACTCGTCCGGGACGGTGAACTCGTCGGTGGGGCTCATCGTCCCCTCCTCCATCGCCGCGGCGAAGGTCACAGCCTTGCCGCTGGATCCCGGCTCGAAGTCCTGGGTCAGCGCCAGGGGCCGACGGAAGAGCTCCTCCGTCTCGCCCGGGGCGGAGGGGTCCACCGTCTCCGAGTCAGCCATGGCGAGGATCTCCCCGCTCTGCAGGTCCACCACTGTGGCGTTTCCCCATTGGGCGTTGTACTGGTTGGTCTTCTGAGCGATGGCCTCCTGGGCGAACCACTGGAGATCCTGATCGATGGTGAGCTGCACGTCCTGCCCGTTCTCGGCGGGGATCTCCTCATAGGTCGCGGTGGGGATGCGGACGCCGCTGGCGCCGATCTCATAGACCCGCTCACCGTCCTGGCCGGAGAGGGCGTCGTCATGGATGCTCTCGACTCCTTCGAGCGGACCGTCCTCGCCTATGAAGCCCAGGATGCTGCCGGCCACCGGCCCGGAGGGGTAGCTGCGCTGAGGCACCTGCTCGGAATAGAGCCCAGGGATGCCGATCTCCATCGCGCGCTCCTGCTCATCGGGGGTCACGGATTCGGCGACCACGGCGTAGTGGGAGTCGCCGGTCATCCGCTCCGCCAAGGTGTCCGGATCTTCGTCCACGATCTGGGCCAGCTCATCGATGGCTGAGCCGACGGACACGGTGGTCATCAGGCCGGTGTCCTCATCCCACTCCCGGAAGTCGTCCACCAGCCGCTGATCAACGATGAGGTCGTAGCGGTCCACTGAGGTCGCCATCACTCGTCCTTGGGCGTCCAGGATGTCGCCGCGCTCAGCGGGGACGGGAACACTGCGCAGCCGCTCGGAGACGGCCGCCTGGGCGTAGCCCGAGGTGTCCAGGCCCTGGACGTGGAAGAGTCGGAGTCCCATGACCAGCAGGACCACGGCCATGAAGGCCAGAGCGATCCTCATCCGATGAGACATCATGGTCGCGCCGCGCGCCGCGGAGGCTGCTCCCATAGGTGCGGTTCCTCCTTATCGGCGCTAGTTCAGAGCGGGGGCCGGGATGGTCCCTCCGTTGAGGTCCTCCACCGGCTCTTCGGCGCCCGAGGCCTCTTCACCATTCTGCCCGCCCACGGGGCGTGTCAGAGTGTCCAACGCGCCGGAGCCGAGCATTCCCGACGGCGCTCCGGCCGCCTCCTCGGCCACGTCCGCCGGTGCGGCGGCCTCGTCACCGGGCTGGACCGGGGCGGAGACGAAGCTCGAGGGCCGGTCCGAGGAGTCCGCCGCGGCCGCCTCGCCTGCGACGGCACCGCTGGAGAGATCGAACGACCCGGCCGAGGCCGGCATGACCATCCCCAGGGACACCGCGTTGTCCGAGAGGGACTGCGGGGACTGGCGGTACTGGACCTGCTGCGAGAGGGCCTGGTTCTGCTGACTCAGCGCGGTGTACTGGTTCTGCAGCTCCACGGCCTGGTACTGGGTGCTGGAGATGTGGATGTTGACCGCCAGGACGATGGCCAGCGCGGCGGCGAGCAGGCCGATGATCCCTGCCAGCAGACCGCGCTGGCGCTCTTTGACCTTGGGGAGGGCGCGCAGCGCCGGCCGAACGGAGCGCAGGCCCTCCTGCTCCTCGAGCGGTGCGGCATCCAGCTGTCGGGCGGTGCTGCCCCGGACAGCCTGCAGTGCGTCCTCTGCACGTGCTTCTGCGCTCATCGCTCGCTCCTCCTGGCCGTTCTGATCTTCTCAACTGATCGACATTTCGCGGAGGCGGCTCGCGGGTTGGCCGCGATCTCCTGCTCATCGGGGGCTTCGGCGCCGCGGGTCACGGCACGGAAGGTGGGCTTATGCTCCTCCATCTCCACCGGCAGCCCGGCCGGCGCGGAGGAGGTGGTCCGCGCGGCGAAGGCCCGTTTGGTGATCCGGTCCTCCAGGGAGTGGTAGCTCAGGACCACCGCCCTGCCTCCGACGTCGAGTGCGTCCAGTGCGTGCGGCAGTGCTTCAGCGAGCACATCGAGCTCGCGGTTGACGGCGATCCTCAGTGCTTGGAAGGTCCGCTTGGCGGGATGCCCTCCGGTGCGCTTGGCCGCGGCGGGGACAGCCTGATCGATGACGCGGGCCAGGTCCTGGGTCGTGGTGAAGGGGGTGACACGCTGGCGGGCCACGACGGCCCTGGCGATCCGCCCCGCTGAGCGGTCCTCGCCGTATTCGCGGATGATCCGGCGCAGCTCCGCCTCCTCCACCCGAGCGAGCAGCTCGGCCACCGACTCATCCGGAGAGTCCTCGGAGGAGTCCATCCGCATATCCAGCGGAGCGTCGTAGGAGTAGGCGAACCCGCGATCGGCCTCATCCAGCTGCAGGGAGGAGACGCCCAGGTCGAACAGGACTCCGGCGAGCTGCTGGCCCTGTGCGAGGTGCTCCTCGGCGACCTCGTCCACCCGGTCATAGACCGTACGGACGCCGCGAAACCGGTCGCCGAAGGAGCGCAGCCGCTCCCCGGCCATCTCCAGCGCCTGGGGGTCCCGGTCCAGGCCGATGACGTGGAGGTCATCTCCCGAGCGGAGCAGCGCCTCCGAGTGGCCGCCCATGCCGAGCGTGGCATCGATGACCACAGGCACGGCGCCCTGGGCGCGGATGTTCTGTGCACCGGCCAGGAGCAGATCGACGCAGCGGTCCATCATCACCGGCACATGCCGGTCAGCCGCTGCGCGCTCTGCCATGTCGCCTCCACTCGTCCTGCTCTGACGTGAACCCTTGGACCAGCTCCCCATCCGCTCCGCCGTCACCTGACATCGGGGAAGTGAAGTCAGGGGACCGTCGGGCGGCGGGAGAACTCATCCAAGGCCTCCAGCACCGTCTGCTCCTAGAAGAGTCCGGGGATGGCTTCCTCGTCCGTGGCCGAGAACTCCGACTCCTTCTCCTCCAGGTAGGCGTTCCATGCCGCGGTGTCCCAGATCTCGGCGCGGTCTCCCGCACCGATCACCGTGACTTCGCGGTCGAGACCCCCGTAGTCCCTCAGCCCGGGAGGGATGGTGACCCTCCCCTGCTTGTCAGGGACCTCGTCAGAGGCCCCCGAGAGGAACACACGGATGTAGTCGCGTGCCTGGCGCGAGGTCAGAGGGGCCTGGCGCATCTGACGGTGCACGTTCTGAAACTCTTCAGCACTGAACACGTAGATGCAGCGCTCCTGCCCGCGGGTGAGGACCAGGCCGTCGGCCAGCTCCTCGCGGTACTTCGCGGGAAGGATCAGACGCCCTTTGTCATCCATACGAGGCGTGTAGGTGCCGAGGAACACGGCCACCACCACCTCACATGTCCGAGTAGGGACACCCCCATCTCTCTTGCGTCCTCCACTTTACCCCACTTTCCCCCACATGCAACGCATCATGAAGGCCTCGCGGGGAGTGTTCTCCGCAGTGACGAACCCCGGAATGGCGCCTGACCTGGGGAAACAGGAGAGAGATGGCGCAGTGGTGGACGGTGGAGGGATTTTCACGCCACGCGGGCAGGAGAAGGTCGCAATGCCAGGCGGAACGCGACCGCGGCGGCAGGGGCGTGGCGGGAGTGGTGGGAAGTGGAGGAAGTGGAGCGAGTGGTGGGAAGTGGAGCGAGCTGGATCCGAGGAATCCGGACCGGCATGACGAAGGCCCCCTCTCCGTCGTGGAGAGGGGGCCTTCGTCAGTCGTGCGGTGGAGTCAGTCCTGGCGGCGTCGTTCGTCCCAACGCTGCTCCAGGCCGCTCATGAATGAGCCTGAGGGGCTCGGAGTGGAGGAGCGTGGGCCTCCGCCCCCTCCGCCACCGCCGTTGCCGCCGGATCCGTTGCCGCCGTCGGCCGAGGAGTCGCTGCCTGAGGGCCCACCGGTGGTCGCGAAGTAGACGCCCAGGCCCATGATCAGGAAACCGATGACACCCAACCAGATCCACTGGTTATAGATGCCGAAGATGAGGACGCCGATGCCGCCGACCGCCACCAGCAGGCCGAGCACCAGGTTGCGGACGTTGAGCTTGCCGGCAGGTGCTTCCTGCATCGAGCTGGCGAAACTGGGGTCCTCCGACTGAAGCTGATCCTCCAGCTCCTTGAGCATGCGCTGCTCGCGCTCCGACAGTGGCATCGTGAGGCTCCTCGCGGTTCGGCTTCGGCGGTCAACCCGGCCTGCGGAGCGGCCCCGCAGAACTGGTTATACCTGGGGAATCATTCTATCCCAGGGCGAGGCTCTCGGGAAAGCAGAGATGCCGGGGCCACGGAGGCCCCCGGGAAGCGCCGTGCCACAGCGTCGACAGCATTCTCCGCATCGACCCAATTGGTCTCAGTCCGGTCGAAGCTGAGCTGCAGCGCCCCGGCGTCCTGCTGGAGCCGCTCGGCGCGGACCCCGATCAGTCGGACCGGCTGAGGGCGCTCCCCCATCCTCTCCAACAGGGAGACCGCGGTGGAGTACAGCGTCAGGCCCGAATGGGTGGGGTGGCGCAGGGTGGCGCTGCGCGTATGGGTCTCGAAGTCCCGATACCGCAGCTTCAGCGCCACCCCCTGGGCCGTCACGGAGGATGCTCGCAGTCGGCCGGCCACCTTATGGCTGAGTCGCAGCAGTTCCTCCCGCAGGACCTTCTCCGCCTCGATGTCCTCCGCGAAGGTCTCCTCTGCTCCGATGCTCTTCTCGGCTCGCTCGGTCTCCACATCACGGCCGTCCTCACCCCAGGCCAACCGGTGCAGCTGTTCGCCGTGGACACCGAAGCGGCGCCGCAGGGCATCAGCCGGGGTATGGGCCAGCTGCTCCACCGTGGTGATCCCCAGACCCTCCAGAGCGGCGGCGGTCTTGGCGCCCACGCCCCAGAGCGCACGCACCGGCAGGGTGTGCAGGAATTCCACGCGGCGCGGCGGAGGGACCAGCAGCAGACCGTCCGGCTTGGCACGGGTGGAGGCGATCTTCGCGATGAACTTGCGGTCCGCGATGCCCACGGTCACCGGCAGTCCGAACTGCTCGCGGATGTCGCGGCGGATCATGTGACCGATCTGCTCGGGGGACCCCAGACGGCGCTGGGCGCCGGTGAGGTCCAGGAAGGCCTCGTCCACGCTCAGCTGCTCCACGCGGTCGGTCAGCGTGGCGAAGTAGGCCATGATCTGGGCCGAGATCTCGCGGTACCGGTGCATCGTCGGCTCCAGCACGAGCGCGTGAGGGCTGAGCTGGCGGGCCTGCGAGAGCGGCATGGCCGACCGCACTCCGTCCGCCCGCGCCTCATAGGAGGCCGAGAGCACCACCGAACGCCCGGAGTCCTGAGCCACGATGATCTTTCGGCCGCGCAGCTCAGGCCTGCGCAGCAGCTCCACCTCCACGTAATAGGCGTCCATATCCGCGTGCGCCAGGACACGGGCGCCGCCCGCGCGACCGGGGGAAGCCGGTTCAGAAGCCATGTCTCCAGGGTACGGTGGTGCGGTGACATTCTCGCGCGACGCCTTCATCGACCAGGTCAACCGCCGCTGCGCCGCCTTTCTGGAAGAGCGCCGCGCAGAGGTCTCTGCCATCTCCCCCGACGGCGCCCCGCTGGTCGACGCGCTCAGCGCGCTGACCAGCGGAGGAAAGAAGCTCCGCCCAGCCTTGGGGTGGATCGGCTGGCGTGGCGCCGGCGGCGATCCGGAACCAGGCAGCGCGGCCGAGCAGCTCGGCGTCGCCCTGGAGCTCTTCCAGGCCGCCGCGCTGGTCCATGACGATGTGATCGACCGCTCCTCCACCCGCCGAGGACAGCCCAGCGCCCATGTCCGCTTCGAGAAGCTGCACCGCGAGGCGGGATTCAGCGGCCAGGGCCGACACTTCGGCACCAGCGGAGCCATCCTCTCCGGCGACCTCGCCCTCGCCTGGGCCGGCCAGGCCTATGCCCAGGCCGAGCTGACCTCCGGGGCCGCCACCCGCTCGGACACCCTCGCCCGCGAGACCTTCCAGCGGATGCACACCAGTGTCATCACCGGCCAGTACCTCGATGTCCTCGCCGAAGTGCGCCGCCCAGCCCCCACCGAAGCAGAGGCCGTGACCCGTGCCCGAGGCGTGCTGCGCTATAAGGCCGCCAAGTACTCGACGGAGTATCCGGTGGTGCTGGGCTGCGCGCTGGCCGGCGGATCCCCGGCGCTGAGCGATGCCTTCGCCGCGGCAGCCCTGCCGGCGGGCGAAGCCTTCCAGCTGCGCGACGACATCCTCGGGATCTTCGGCGACCCGGAGACCACCGGCAAGCCCGTCGGAGACGACCTGCGTGAGGGGAAGCGCACCGAGCTCATCGCCTATGGCCTCTTCCGCTCCTCCGCGGCCGAATCCGAACAGCTCAGCGCAATGCTGGGCGACCCTGAGCTCTCGGAGGACCAGGTGGACCGGGCACGCGAGATCCTCGTCTCCTCCGGAGCACTGGCGGAGGTCGAGCGCAGCATCGATGAGCTCAGCGAGCAGAGCCGCCGCGCCGAGGACCCGCTGCGCGAGGCCGGTGTGACCGACGACGTCCTCGACGAGTTCGCCGAGGTCCGCGAGCGGCTCGTCCGTCGCATCCGGTAGGTCGGATACTCTGGAGAGGTGAGCAGCGAACACCCCTCCTCCGGCGAGCAGGAGACCGAGTCGATGGACCCCTGGATGGGGTCCGAGATCGACGGACGCTATGTGATCGAAGACCGCGTGGCCCGCGGCGGGATGTCCACGGTCTACGTGGCCCAGGACCGCCGCCTCGGCCGCCGTGTCGCGCTCAAGGTCCTCTTCCCTCACATGGCCGAGGACCGGAAGGTCGTCGAGCGCTTCGAACAGGAGGCACGGAACTCCGCGCTGATCTCCCACCCCAATGTGGTCCAGGTCCTCGACCAGGGCCAGACCCGCGAGACCGCCTATCTGGTGATGGAGTACGTGCCGGGTGCCACGCTGCGCACTCTGCTGAAGAAGGGTCCCATGACGCCCCGGCTCGCCCTGACCTACCTCGAGGCGATCCTGGGCGGGCTCGGAGCGGCCCACCGCGCCGGCCTGGTCCATCGCGACATCAAACCGGAGAACGTCCTGGTCTCCCGGGACGGCAGCATCAAGCTCGCCGACTTCGGCCTGGCTCGGGCGGCCACCCACCACTCCGGGACCTCCACCCTGATGGGCACGGTCGCCTACATCTCCCCCGAGCTGCTCTCCGGCGAAGGCGCCGATGAGCGGGCAGACATCTACGCCACCGGCATCCTGCTCTACGAGATGCTCACCGGCGTGCAGCCCTACACCGGCGACTCACCGGTGCGCGTGGCCTTCCAGCACGTGAACTCCACCGTCCCGGACCCCTCACAGTACGCGCCCGGCCTGGCTCAGCCGCTGGACGAGCTCGTCACTGCGGCCACTGCGCCGAAGATGGTGGGGCGTCCCAAGAACGCCGACGAGTTCCTCGCCCTGCTGCGCTCGACCCGGGCGGAGCTCACCGATGCGCAGCTGGACTTCGACGGCGCGCTGCGCAAGCACCGGCGACACCACGGCGAACCGGCGCAGGAGCCCGCCCCGCAGGATGACGCCGCGGCGGGCACCGCAGTGCTGGGCTCTGCCCCGACGGCGTCACCGTCCGCCGTCTCCGCAGAGAGCCCGGGCATGGGAGAGGACGCAGGCCTGCTTCCGGAGGACTTCCCCACCCGTGAGGAGCCGGAGAGCTGGGATGACGACGTCGACGCCGCCCTGGGCCACGCCCGGCCGGCGGGCAGCTGGTCCACACTGGCCGAGCAGGACCGGCAGACCGTGGCGGAGGTCCCCACGATGAGTTATGCCGCCCCGGAAGCCACCTATACGCCACAGGCGCAGGATGAGACCACACAGTTCTCCGCAGTGGGCCGCGGGCAGGGTCAGGCCAGCACGCTCAGCGCTGAGGCGGCCGAAGACTCAGCACGGTCGGAGCAGCGTCAGCGCCGACCGGAGGGCCGGAAGGACCGGCAGCGCCCGACGATCCAGCTGCAGTCCCCGACGCCGACGCGCGCCTGGCTGACAGTGGCGATCGTAATGATCGTGGGATCGGTGGTGACCCTCTTGGCGTGGTTCCTGGGCCTGAGCCCGGCCATCGTCCCCAGCCTGGGAGGCCCCCAGTAGCGGGAGGCCTCCCAGTCAGCGGATCAACGGACAGCTCATCAGCTGGTCATTTGACCTTCTTGAGAGCTTCGGCCACCAGGAATGCCATCTCCAGAGACTGCTTATGGTTCAGCCGAGGGTCGACCAGGGTCTCGTAGCGCTCGTCGAAGGCTGTCTCGTCGATCTCATCGGATCCGCCCAGGCACTCGGCCACGTCATCACCGGTCATCTCCACGTGCAGACCGCCCGGGTAGGTTCCGGCGGCACGGTGGACCTCGAAGAAGCCTCGGACCTCGTCCATGACGTCGTCGAACCGGCGGGTCTTGTACCCGTTCTTGGCCGTGATGGTGTTGCCGTGCATCGGGTCGGTGACCCAGACGACCTTGGCGCCGGAGTCCCGGACCGCCTCCACCAGGGCGGGCAGCTTCTCGCGGATGTTGGCGGCGCCCATACGTGAGATGAAGGTCAGGCGGCCGGGCTCGCGCTGCGGGTCCAGCTTCTCGATGATCTCCAGGACGGTCTCGACCGTGGTGCTGGGCCCCAGCTTCACGCCCACCGGGTTCTGGACCCGGGAGAGGTAGTCCATATGGGCGCCGTCGAGCTCACGGGTGCGCTCCCCGATCCACACGAAGTGCCCGGACGTCACGTAGGGCTGGCCGGTGCGGGAGTCGATGCGGGTCAGGGCACGCTCATAGTCCAGCAGCAGAGCCTCGTGGGCAGAGTAGAACTCAGTACGCTTCAGGCCCTCGAAGTCGGCGCCGCAGGCCTCCATGAAGCGCACCGCACGGTCTATCTCACCGGCTATCTGCTCGTACTTGGCGTGCGCCGGGTTCTCCATGAACCCCTTGTTCCACTGCTGGACCGCACGCAGGTCGGCGAAGCCGCCCTCCGTGAAGGCTCGGATGAGGTTCAGCGTGGAGGCTGACTTGTTGTAGGCCTCCACCATGCGCTTGGGGTCCGGGATCCGGGACTCCTCGGTGAAGTCATAGCCGTTGACGATCTCCCCGCGGAAGGCCGGCAGGGTCACGTCCCCGCGGGTCTCCATGTCCGAGGAGCGCGGCTTGGCGTACTGGCCGGCCATGCGTCCCATCTTCACCACCGGCAGGGAGGCGCCGTAGGTCAGCACCACAGCCATCTGCAGGATGGTCTTGACCCGGGCGCTGATCTTATCGGCGGTGACTCCGTCGAAGGTCTCGGCGCAGTCCCCGCCCTGCAGCAGGAACGCCTCGCCGTTGGCCACCTGGGCCAAGCGGCGCTTGAGCTTGTCCACCTCGCCGGCGAAGACCAGCGGAGGGTTGGAGGAGAGCTGCTCGTAGGCGGAGTCGAAGTCCGGGTGTCCACGCCAGTCCGGCTGCTGCTTCAGCGGCAGACTGCGCCACTCGTCCAAGCCGGGATAGTCGGCGGCACCGGTGTGCAGGATCTCTCCGGGTGCGGTCAACTGGACGTCGGTACGGGGCTCTGGCGTAGTAGTCACCGCACTAGCGTAAAGCGCACTGTGAGGATGAGCCTAATAGGCTCATCCGCGCGCCGCGGCCGCATCCCGGTAGAGGGCCTCCACCTGCTCCGCGTAGTCCTTCATGACCGCCGGCCGCTTGATCTTCAGCGACGGCGTGAGGTGCCCCGACTCGATGGTGAAGTCCTTCTCCAGCAGACGGAACTCGCGGATGGACTCCGCCCGGCTGACGCTCTCGTTCGCTCGGTCGATGACGGACTGGATGTGGTCGATGACGCGCTGGTCGCGGATGAGCTGACCCATGGGAGTGTCCTGGTCGATTCCCTGCCGCTCCAGCCATTGGGGCAGCGTCTCAGGGTCCAGAGTGACCAGAGCGGCGACGAAGGGCCGGCCGTCTCCCACCACGACCGCCTGAGAGACGATGGCATCGGCGCGGATCTGATCCTCCAGCTGCCCCGGGGAGACGTTCTTGCCCGCGGCGGTCACCAGGATCTCCTTCTTGCGACCGGTGATCGTCAGGTAGCCCTGCTCGTCCAGGCTGCCGATGTCTCCGGTGCGGAACCACCTCTGGCCGTCGATCTCCACGAAGGACTCGGCATTCTCCTCCGGACGGTTGCGGTAGCCCGGGAAGACACAGACGCCGCGGCCGAGGATCTCGCCGTCCTCGGCGATCCGCACGGCGTTGCCGGGCAGGGGGAGGCCGACCGTGCCGATCCTGAGCTGCTCCGGCGTGTTCACGGTGATGGGCGCCGTG
Source organism: Nesterenkonia lacusekhoensis (assembly GCF_017876395.1). Taxonomy (NCBI): domain Bacteria; kingdom Bacillati; phylum Actinomycetota; class Actinomycetes; order Micrococcales; family Micrococcaceae; genus Nesterenkonia; species Nesterenkonia lacusekhoensis. The sequence goes on from NZ_JAGINX010000001.1 coordinate 1,557,203, forward strand.
GTCTCGGTGAGCCCGTAGCCCTCCAGGATGGTCACCCCGATGCCATGGAAGAAGTGGCCCAGACGTGCCCCGAGCGGGGAGCCGCCGGAGACCGCGTGAGCCACCTGTCCGCCCATCCGGGCATGGAGCTTGGAGTAGACCAGCTTGGAGAACACGGCGTGCTTGAGCTTCAGCCCGAAGGGCACCTTGCCGGCCTGACTGGCCTTGGACCAGGCGATGGCTGCCTCGGCGGCCTTCTCGAAGATGCGTCCCTTCCCCTCACCCTGGGCCTTCAGGAGGGCGGCGTTGTAGATCTTCTCAAAGACCCGCGGCACAGCCAGCAGGAAGGTGGGGCGGAACGTCCCGAGGTCGTCCACCAGCTCCTTGATGTCCGAAGTGTGGCCCACCCGGGATCCTGCTGCCACTGCCAGCACGGAGATGAAGCGTGCGAAGACGTGGGCCAGCGGGATGAACATGACCGTGGAGGCCTGCTTATGGACCACGTGACCCAGGATCTGCAGGGTCTGCAGGCACAGTTCGGCGAAGTTGCCGTGGGTCAGTTCGCAACCCTTGGGCCGCCCTGTGGTCCCGGAGGTGTAGATGATGGTGGCCACGTCCGAGAGACCGGCGGCGGTGCGGCGGACTTCGATCTCCTCGTCGGAGATCTCGCGGCCGGCGTCGCGCAGCTGGTCCAGATCATCGCCTTCGATCCGGAAGATGTGGTGCACGCCCTCGAGCTTCTCCTGACTGATGGCCCGCTCGACGACCCGCTCGTGCTCAGATCGCTCCGCAAAGACCGCGCTGACGCCGGCATCCTCCAGAATCCAGGCCACCTGGGAGGGCGAGGAGGTCTCGTAGATCGGTACGGTGATCGCTCCGGAGTACCAGATCGCGAAGTCCAGCAGCGTCCACTCGTAGCGCGTGGCCGCCATGATGCCGACCCGATCTCCGGCCCGGACACCTTCGGCGACCAGGCCCTTGGCCAGGGCTATGACATCGGCGCGGAACTCCGCGGCCGAGATGTCGGTCCACTCCCCCGGGCTCAGCTGACGACCGAAGAGGATGTTCTCGGGATCCGCATCAGCCTGACGCTCCAGCAGATCTGTGATGTTCAGTTCTGCGGGGACGTCGATGACTGCCGGGACGCTGTTCTCGCTCACGGTCACTTCTCCTCATGGTCTGCAGGATCCACACCACGATGGACACGTGGCGTGTTTCTCATCACAGTAATGTCTCAGGGTTCCCCTGTCCACGCGGCCCCACAGCGTCCCTCAGGCCGGGGCAGCGCCTCAGACCTGGGCGCCGTCGCCGCCTCCGCTGCGGTGACGGGGCATCTGCAGGAAGAGGATGACCAGCCCGAGGAGCACGACGCCGATCAGCGCCGGGACCGTCCAGCTCGGGGCGCTGATCGGCAGGAAGGGAACCACCACCAGGGCCAGGATGCCCAGCAGCGACAGCAGAGCGCCCAGGGCCACCCCTGGCTTGGCGCCGGCCAGCGGGTTGCCCGGGTTGGGCGGAGTGAAGTCGTCGAGGTCGCCGTCCTTCACGGTGTAGTCCCGCGGTCCGCGGGGTGCAGGACCCCCGGGGCGGCGGTTTCCGGGCTGATCGCTCTCCATCCGGTAGCTCCTCACCGGGCGGCTCCGCGGGGAAGGTCCCTGTCCGTCATCGCGCTTCTTGCTCATCGAGGAACTCCAGTGTTGTCCGAGTGATGATGTCGGCGTCGTGGTCCAGGGTCGCCACGTGCAGGCTGTTGTGCAGCGGTACGGTGCGCAACTGTCCCGGACGCAGACTTTTCTCCAGGGTAGCGGCTGAGGAGGGTGGGAGGATATTGTCCCGCGCAGATCGCAGCAGCAGCACCGGGGCCCGCACCTCGGCGAGCTCCCCGCGGACCTCGCGGAACATCCGGTCCAGCCCGACGACGGCGCGCAGCGGGGTGACCGGATAGGCCTCCTCCTGTACACCCGGCCGAGCGATGTCCCCGGCGATCGAGGGGACGCTGCGGCGCAGCCGACCCAGGACTGAGGCACCCAGTCCGGTGAAGGGCTTCAGCCGCAGACCCGGATTGATGGTCACCACGGCGAGGACACGGCGCCTGGCCGCGACGTGCAGGGCCAGCGCCCCGCCCATGGAGAGGCCGACCACAGCCACCTGGCTGCAGCGGGCGGCCAGACGATCGTAGGCGGCCACGGCGGCGCGCATGATGTCCTGGTGCGGGGTCTGCGCCAGGTCCTGCCACGAGGTGCCGTGACCGGGCAGCAGCGGCAGCTCCACACGGTAGCCGGCAGCCTCGAGAGCCTCGGCCACCGGGCGCATGCTCGCCGTGGTGGAGGTGAAGCCGTGGAAGACGGCGACGCCGACATGAGCGTTTCCCATGTGTTCATCTTAGAGGCTTTAGAGTAGTGCGCGTGTCGTTCTACTACGTGGCCAAGACCTTTGCCGTCGCCCCTCTGGTCAACACCGCTTTCCGCCCCTGGGTCAAGGGGCTCGACAACGTCCCCACCGAAGGCCCAGCGATCCTGACCTCGAACCACCTCTCCTTCTCCGACTCAGTCTTCCTCCCGGTGAAGGTGCCGCGCCCGGTCCGCTTCCTGGCCAAGAAGGACTACTTCGTGAAGAAGGGCCCCTGGGGCTGGACGCAGAAGAAGTTCTTCGAGGCCAGCGGACAGATCCCCATGGACCGCTCCGGAGGCCAGGCCAGTCAGAGCGCTCTCTCGGCGGCCGAAGCGGCGCTGCGCGACGGCGCACTGCTGGGCATCTACCCGGAAGGGACCCGCTCCCCCGACGGCCGCCTCTACCGCGGCAAGCTCGGGGTCGCCCGTCTGGCGCTGAACACCAGAGTGCCGGTGATCCCCGTGGCGATGATCGGCACGGAGAAGGTCCAGCCCATCGGCAAGAAGGTCCCCAACCTGCGCCGGGTGGGCATGATCATCGGGGAACCCCTCCACTTCGACGCCTACTACGACAACACCACCGATCGCTTTGCCCAGCGCGCCGTCACCGACGAGATCATGTATCAGATCATGCGGCTCTCCGGGCAGGAGTACGTGGATCTCTACGCCGCGGACGTGAAGCGCAAGCTCGAGCAGGAGAAGAAGGCCGGAAGCTAGCGTGTCGTCTGCTTGATGGCCCTGCGCACCCGTTTGGCACTCACCGTCTGAGCCGTCCCCAGCTGCTGGGCGAAGAGGTTGACCCGCAGCTCCTCGATCATCCACTTCACCGCGCGCAGCTGCTCCGGAACCGCCAGCTGCGGCGGAACAGCCTCCACCGCGGCGTCGTACTCATCCTCCAGCTGTTGGACCTGCTGCATATCCGTGGTGTCCTTGGCCACGGCCTGTCCGTCCTGGAGACGTTCCAGCCGAATCTGGGCCGCCCGCAGATAGCGCGGCATATGCCGCAGCTGCTGGTACCCGGTGGCGGTCACGAACCCTGGGTAGACCAGCTGATCGAGCTGCGCCGTCATATCCTCCACCGCAGGGCGCAGAGCCGCTGAGCGCACGCTCGCCAGCTGCGAGCGCAGTTCGGCCGCGGCCGTCAGCGACTGGGCGATCAGATCTGTCAGTGTCAGCACCGTCTCGATCAGGTCAGCGCGGGCGCTGCGGGCGATCCGGTCGAACTCCTCGGCGGTGAACGGAAGCTCCGCGGCGGAACCGAGTTCCCCGGGGACCAGGTGCTCCAGCGCAGCCGTGGTGGCATCGGCGACGATCTCCTCCACCTGGGAGAACTGGCCGAAGGCCATACGCTCCCGATTGCTGAGGTGATCGACCACATAGCGCTGCGGCGAGGGCAGCACGGCCCGCAGCAGGGCGACCACCCCACTGCGGTGCACCCGCGCCTGTTCCACAGCCGAATCCTGCACCGCGCAGCGCACACCCGCGCCGTCGGGCACCAAGGCCGGAAATCCGGTGACCTCCCGCCCGGCCACCGCTGCGGTGACCTCTCGCGGGATGTTCCCGAAGGTCCAAGAGGTCTGCTCGCGGGCCTGGGACACCGCGGCGGGCTGGTCGGTGATGGCCGCCTGCCCGGTGCCGTGTGCCGGTGTCGAGGCGGGGGCCGGCCTCGTGGTCTGCTGGCCGCTGGTGGCGCGGCTGATCGCGGCACGGCTCTCCGAGGAGAAGCGGACCTGCAGCTCTTCCAGGTCGGTCCCGGAGTCCAGCACCCGCCCCTTCTCGCTGATCACTGCGAAGGTGAAGCGCAGATGATCCGGCAGAGCCGAGACGTCGAAGACCGCGGGGTCGACCACGTGGCCGCGCAACCGCTGCAGAACTGCGGCCAGGGCAGGCTCAAGCGGGTCGACCCCCGGCTGGTAGTCGGCCTCGAGCCGCTCCAGAGCCTGGGCGGCCACGTCCGGGGCGGGGACGAAGTTCTTCCGCACCGACTTGGGCATCGAACGGATCAGATGGGTGATCAGCTCGGCGCGCAGCCCGGGGATCAGCCAGGAGAACCGGTGGGGCTGGAGCTGATTCAGGAAGAGCACCGGAACTCGGACGGTGATGCCGTCGGAACCGGTGCTGCCGGCCGTATAGCGGCTGGGATTGAACTCGTAGCGCAGCTCGAGGGCCAGACCGTCATGGTCGAAATGCTCTGGGAAGGCCTCGACGTCGACCTCCTCGGCCGAGTCGGCCAGCAGGTGCTCCTCACCCAGGTCCAACAGCTCCGGAGTCTCATGACGCTGCTTCTTCCACCACGTGTCGAAATGGCGCTGGGAGACGATCTTGGCCGGCAGGCGCTCGTCGAAGAAGGCGAAGAGCTCCTCGTCCGAGGCGCGCAGGTCCTTGCGGCGGGTGCGGTTCTCCAGCTCCTCGATCTCTTGGAAGCGCTCTCGGTTGCGGCGGTCGAAGTGGTGCCGGGTGTTCCAGTCACCTTCGATCAGAGCGCGCTGGATGAACAGCTCGCGGCTGTAGACCGGATCCACCTTCGCGTAGAGCACCTGACGGTCCGCGATCACCGGCACGCCGAAGAGCGTCACCTTCTGCGTGGCCACCACGGCGCCCTTGCGAGAGCTCCAGCGAGGCTCCGAGTAGGAGGTCTTGGTCAGATGCGGAGCGAGCTCCTCGACCCAGGCGGGATCCACCCTGGCCACTGTGCGGGCCCAGAGCCGCGAGGTCTCCACCAGTTCGGCGGCCATGACCCAATCGTGGTTCTTCTTGAACAGTCCCGAGCCGGGGAAGACGGCGAACCGGGTTCCGCGCGCTCCCTGGTAATCGCGGTTCTTGGGCGAATACAGACCGATGTGGCTGAGCAGCCCGGACAGCAGCGACTGGTGGACGGCGTCGCTGCTGGTGGCGGGATTCTTCGCCAGAGACGAGGCCCGCCGCCCACTGGGCAGCTCCCCCAGGTCGGCGTCGCGGGCGATCTCAGCCAGCTGCACGACCAGGTCCTGCCATTCGCGGACCCGCAGATAGTTCAGATACTCGCGGCGACACAGCTTGCGGAACTGATTGCCGGAGAGCTCCTCCTGCTTCTGCTGCAGATATCGCCACAGGTTCAGCAGCGCAGAGAAGTCACTGGTGTCATCGGCGAAACGGCGGTGCAGCTCATCGGCCTGCGCCCGCTCCGCTCCGCCGTCCCCGCCGGCCCCGGGGCGTTCCCGCGGATCCTGGATGGACAGGGCCGCCACCAGCACGGTGACCTCCTCCAGGCAGCCGCGCCGACCAGCCTCGACCATCATGCGCCCCAGCCTCGGGTCCACGGGCAGCCGCGAGAGCAGCCGCCCGGTGGTGGTGACCGTTCCGGACCTCTCCAAGGCTCCCAGCTCGGTGAGCAGGCGGACGGCGTCGTTGACCGCCTTGGAGTCCGGTTTCTGGACGAAGGGGAACTCCAGCAGCTCCTCCGGCGTGCGGGTGATGCCCATCGAGGACATCTGCAGCAGCACGCTGGCCAACGAAGTGCGCAGGATCTCCGGATCGGTGAACTCCGGACGGGAATCGAAGTCCTCCTCCGAATAGAGCCGGATCGCCACACCCGGCGAGGTCCGTCCGGCGCGGCCGGAACGCTGGTTCGCCGAGGCCTGAGAGATCGGCTCGATGGGCAGCCGCTGGACCTTCGTGCGGGTGGAGTACCGGGAGATCCGGGCCGTTCCGGTGTCGATCACGTAGGTGATCCCCGGTACGGTCAACGAGGTCTCAGCCACATTGGTGGCCAGCACGATCCGGCGCCGGCCCGAGGGGCTGAAGACCCGCTTCTGCTCCTGCATGGACAGCCGGCCGAAGAGCGGCAGGATCTCGGTGCCGGCCAGGCGGCGGTCCCTGCTGACCACGTCACTGAGGTGATCGGCGGCGTCGCGGATCTCCCGCTCACCGGGGAAGAAGATCAGGATGTCGCCAGATCCCTGACCTGCGGTCGGCTCCTCGGCCAGCTCCTGGACCGCCTCGGCGATGCCGTCGAGCAGGTCCTTCTCCTCCTCCTCGTGAGCGGGATCCTGGGCCTGACCGAACTCGTCCTCAGGGTCTGCAGCCTCAGCCTCCGGCCGCAGAGGCCTGTACCGGATCTCCACGGGGAAGGTGCGTCCGGAGACTTCGATGATCGGAGTGTCGTCGGGAAGCTCCTCGGAGCCCTCCGGAAGCTCCTGGCGGGTGAAGTGACGGGCGAATCGCTCCGGGTCGATGGTCGCGGAGGTGATCACCACCTTCAGGTCCGGCCGCTTCGGCAGGATGCGGCGCAGATAGCCGAGGATGACGTCGATGTTCAGGCTGCGCTCGTGGGCCTCATCGATGATGATCGCCGCGTAGCGCTTCAGCAGCGGGTCCCGCTGGATCTCAGCCAGCAGGATGCCGTCGGTCATCAGCTTCACCGCTGTGTTCTTCGACACTTCTGAGGTGAAGCGGACCTGATAGCCGATGTCCTCGCCGATGGAGGTGCCCAGCTCCTCGGCCAGACGCTCGGCCACCGTCCGGGCCGCCAGCCGGCGGGGCTGGGTGTGACCGATGAGGCCGCCCTGGTGGATGCCCAGCTCCAGCAGCATCTTGGGCAGCTGGGTGGTCTTGCCGGAGCCGGTCTCACCGGCGACGACGACCACCTGGTGCTCCCTCAGGGCGTCCAGGATGGTCTCCCGCTCACCGGTGACCGGAAGACGCTCCGGGTAGTTCAAGGTGGCGGCGGAATATTCGGCTCTGCTCCGGGCAGTCTGCTGCGGGGCGGTCTCAGGCATAACTGTACGAGTCTACAACCCCGAGATTCCGGGGGTTCTGAGCTCCCGTGACTCTCGATTATGCATTGGAGGAATTCTTGGGCTAGAGTAGTTCTCGCTGTTCGGCGCTGAAGCCGGGATCAGGGGCCCTCCTCGCAGAGGGATAACGAGACCGGAAAGCGTCGTTCAGAGCAGGGAAGTCCGAGGATTTCCCGTCTTGCGCGAGTGGCGGAATAGGTAGACGCGCTGGCTTCAGGTGCCAGTGCCTTCACGGGCGTGGGGGTTCAAGTCCCCCCTCGCGCACAACAGGGCGAAGGGCCCCGGACCGAGAGGTTCGGGGCCCTTCGTGTATGCGCAGACGAAAGGATCGCCCCGGGCTTATCCCGAGAATCGGCCGAGAAGGCCAGATCTCAGGACAAGCCCGGGGCGATCCGATCAGTCAGGACGCTTCCTCCGGAATGTGCGCGGTCTCCCCCATCAGCCGCAGCGCCACACGCAGCTTCTCCGCGGCCTCATCCATCTGCGCCGGATCGGGGTCCTCGATGGTGTTGGAGAAGTCATGGTCCTCCATGGAGTTCGAGGGCCAGACATGCAGGTGCAGGTGCGGGACTTCGAAGCCGGCGATGGTCAGCCCGGCACGCTGGGAGCCGAAGGCCTCCACCTGAGCAGTGCCGATGCGCTGGGCGACGGTGGTCAGGTGGGTGACCAGGTCCGCGTCGGCGTCGGTCCACCGGTCGATCTCCTGACGCGGCACCACCAGAGTGTGACCATAGGCCAGCGGCGCGATGGAGAGGAAGGCCACGCACCGCTGGTCCTGCCAGATGAAGCGACCGGGCAGTTCGCCGTCGATGATCTTGGTGAAGACTGTGCTCATAGTTCCACTGTATCCGCCTGCTACCCTGTGACAAGCATGAGTACCGACGCCTCACCCTCCCCTGCCGCGGGCGCACCGCGGGGCCGATCCACGCGCCAGAAGCGTGCCGTCTGGGCTGCGCTGAACTCCCTGGAGGACTTCGTCAGCGCCCAGGACCTCCACCGCATCCTGGACCAGCGCGGGGAGAAGGTCTCGCTCGCCACGGTGTACCGGGTGCTGCAGGCCCACCAGGAGGAAGGCCTGCTGGATGTGCTCCGGCCCGACGACGGCGAGGCCATCTACCGGCTGTGCGAGCGCGAGGAGCACCACCATCACTTGGTCTGCCGCAGCTGCGGACTGACGGTGGAGTTCGAAGCCCCGGACATCGAGAGCTGGGCCGGCGAGCTGGCCGACCGGAACGGGTTCACCGACGCCCGGCACACACTGGAGATCTTCGGCTACTGCGCCAGATGCTCAGCTGCCGACTGACTGCCCAGCAGATCACGCCTGCTGGGCTGAGCGTGCCATCACTTCGGCGACCTGGTGCTGACGCCGGATCCTGCGTCCACGGCCCACCCCGAGGCAGACCAGGTAGATCAGGAAGCTGATCGTGGTGATGTACGGGCTGATCGGCACCGTTCCCATCAGGGCCAGCATGATCCCGCCCACGGCTGAGACCAGGGCGAAGGCCATGGAGAAGAGCACCACAGAGAGCGGGCGCACGGCGATCTTCAGCGCCGCCGCCGAGGGCACGACCAACAGGGAGAGCACCAGCAGGGCGCCGACGACCTGCACCGACATCGCCACTGCTGAGCCCAGCAGCACCATGAAGATGATCGAGAGCGCGCTGACGTGGACCCCGCGGGCGGCGGCGAGCTGGGGATCCACCGAAGCGAACATCAGCGGGCGCCAGATCACGATCAGCACAGCAGTGATGATCACCGCGCCGGTGACCAGCGTCTGAGTCTGCATATCGTCCACACCGACGATCTGCCCGGTCAGCAGGCCGAACTGGTTGGACGAACGTCCCTGATAGAGGTGCAGGAAGAGGATGCCCAGTCCCATGCCGAAGGGCATGAGCACACCGGTGACCGCAGAGGTGTCACGGTCCTTCAGACTGAGCACCCCGATCAGCAGGGCGGCCACCACTGCGCCCACGGCAGAGCCGGCGACGACGTCGACCCCGGCCAGCAGCGCCAGGGCGGCCCCTGCGAAGCTGATCTCCGCGATGCCGTGGACCACCAGAGCGGTGCGCCGCAGCATGATGAAGATGCCGATGAGCCCGCCCATCAGACCGAGCACCCCGGCGGTGATGACTGAGTTCTGGACCAGCTGGAAGAGATCCCAGTAGCCGTCGGTGTTGAAGGATGAGGTGATGCGCTCGATCACAGGACGCCTCCATGGTCCACGTCGCAGTGGTCGCCTTCGATGTGGTCTGCCATGATCACCAGGCGGCCACGGTGCTCGATGACGTCCACCGGAGAGTCATAGAGATCGGAGAGCACCTCGGAGCGGATGACCTCCTCCGGCGTGCCGATCCGATACCGGCCGCGGGCGAAGTACAGCACCCGGTCCACGTGCTCGATGACAGGGTTGATCTCGTGGGTCACGAAGACCACGGCGGCGTCGCGCTCCTGAGCCTGACGGCGGATCAGCTCAGTCACCGCCTGCTGATGGTGCAGGTCCAGGGAATGCAGCGGCTCATCGCAGAGCAGGACGTCAGGATTGGAAGCCAGCGCCTGGGCGGCCCGGAGCCGCTGCTGCTCGCCTCCCGAGAGCAGTCCCACCGGCATGTCGGCGTAGTCGGTGGCGCCCACGTCCTCCAGCAGCTGGTCCACAGAGGCGTGCAGCGCCTTCGGGCGGGTGCGCAGGCCGAACCGGTGCCCGTCCAGACCCATCGCGATCAGGTCGCGGGAGCGCAGCGGGGTCTCCACCGGCAGCGTCTGCTGCTGCGGGATGTAGCCCACCCGACTGCTGCCGCGGCGAGCCGGGCGTCCGGAAATCTCCACCCGACCCCGGTCGAGCCGCTGCAGGCCCAGCAGGACCTTCAGCAGAGTCGATTTGCCGGAGCCGTTGGGGCCCAGCACGGCGAGGAACTCACCGGGGACCAGCTCGAGGCTCAGGTCCTCCCAGAGGGTGCGGCCGTGGAACCCGATCGTCGCTTCGTCCAGGCGCAGCACGGGTCTGTGCTGCGCATCGAGGTCCGCCTCAGGCACGCAGCTCCTCCACTGTCTCTTCGACCTGGCTGATGTTCTGCTCCATCCAGGCCAGGTAGTCCTCGACGTCGTCCGGGAAGGTCTCGCTGAACTCCAGCAGCGGCAGCCCCGCCTCCTCTGCGGCCTCACGGATCTGCTGGGACTGGTGCGTCTCGGTCTGGGGGTTATAGGCGAGCGCATCGACCTCGCCCTCGGTCACCAGGTCCATGGAATCCTGATACAGCCGGGGAGAGACGTCGTCGCCGTGCTCGACGGCGCTGAGGAACTCTTCCTCGGTCAGGTCTTCGAAGCCGGAGTCGAGGAGCAGGAACTGGGAGACCGGCTCCGTGGCGAAGTAGGCCAGCCCCTCGGCGTCGATGTCCTGGGCCCGCTCGAGCAGCTCATCGATCTCGGCGGAGAGCGCCTGGGCGTTCTCCTCGTAGGCCTCGGCGTTCTCCGGGGCCAGTTCGCCCATGTGTTCAGAGAAGTCCTGGGCGAAGCTGCTCATCAGTCCGAGGTCATACCAGATGTGCTCGTTCTCATACTCGCCGTCCCATTCGTGGGAGTGTTCGTGGTCCCCCTCGATGACCTGGTAGACGTCCTCGGCGATGCCGGCAGAGTCCGCCAGCTGGTTCATGTAGGAGTCATAGCCGCCGCCGTTGGCCAACACGACGTCGGCCTCCTCCACCAGCAGGCGGTCCTGCGGAGAGGCCTCATAGGAGTGGGGATCGATGGCGGGATTGTCCACCAGAGGTTCGACCTCGGCGGTGTCCCCCACGATCTGCTGGACCAGGTCTGCGTAGACATCGGTGGGAGCCACGATCAGCAGCCCGGTGTCCTCACCCTCAGCCCCGCCGGCACCGGCCTCGCCGTCACTGTCATCGCTGCAGGCTGTCAGGGCGAGAAGCGCGGCCGCTGTGAGCGCGGCCGGGCGCAGAAGAGAAGAATGCATGGCGAGAAGAATACTCCTGCCCGCTAATGAGAACAAATATCAACTGACTCCCTCCACCGTATGGCGCCGGCGGGAGTCGCGTGACTGTGTGGCATCGTTGATCTCCCCGACCAGCACCTCGAGGATGTCCTCCAGGAAGAGGACCCCGACGGTCGCACCGGTCTCGTCGATCACCCGGGCCACATGGGAGCCGGTCCGCTGCATCTGAGCCAGACAGTCGTCGACCTCCTCCGAGGGAGCCATGTTGCCCAGCGAGCGCACGGCGGTCACGGGGATCGGATCAGCAGACCGGACCTCGGGCAGCCCCATGATGTCCTTCAGATGGACGTATCCGGTGAAGCCGCCCTGCTCGTCCACGACGACGAAACGGGAGAATCCGGTCCGCCCCACGGCCTTCTCCACCTGCTTGGGCGTGACCTCCACCGGCACAGTGACCACCTCGTCCACCGGGACCATCACGGCAGCGGCGGTGTAGTCGCTGAACTCCAGGGCCCCGGCGATGACACCGGACTCATCGCGCACCGTTCCCCCGCGCTTGGACTCCGCAACGATGGAGCCCATCTCCTCCAGGGTGAAGGTGGAGACGACCTCGTCCCGGGGGGTAACCCTCATGGCGCGCAGCGTGAGGTTGGCGAAGGTGTTCAGCAGCCAGATCAGCGGCAGGAAGACCCGGTACAGGAACACCAGAGGCGGAGCCACGAGGAGCACCGCCCGATCCGCCACCGACACCGCCGTGTTCTTGGGGACCATCTCACCGAAGGTCACGTGCAGGAAGCTCACGAACAGCAGGGCCACCACGAAGGCCGCGGCGCTGGCCATCGGGTACGGGACGCCCAGGGCCACCATCGGCTCGGTGAGCAGGTGATGGATGGCAGGCTCGGAGACCAGCAGGATCAGCAGCGAGCACACAGTGATCCCCAATTGGGAGATCGCCAACATCTGCGAGACGTGCTCCATGGAGTACAGTGCCGTCTTGGCACGCTTGGAGCCCTGCTCCGCCTGGGGCTCGATCTGGCTGCGCCGGGCGCTGAGGACGGCGAACTCCGCCGCCACGAAGAAGGCGTTGCCCGCCAGCAGGACGACCAGCCAGACCAGTCCGAAGAGCTCCTCCATCATCGGTGCACACCCCGCTCCTGGGCCAGCTTGCGGGCCCGAGCCGAGGCAGCCTCCTGGGCCGCCCGGCGAGCCTCAGGATCGGGGATGAAGCGCAGCCGGTCGATCCGCCGCCCCTCGACGCCGGCCACCACCAGACGGCCGCCTGCGACCTCCACCTCGTCGCCGACTCCGGCGATCCTCCCCAAGGCGGAGAGGACGTAGCCCGCGGCCGTCTCGTAGGCGGCGTCGTCGGGGATCTGGAGCTCCAGGATCTGGGCGTTGATCTCATCCGGACGCAGCAGTCCCGGGAAGAACCAGTCGCCCGAGGCGGCCTGCAGAACTCCCGGGGTGATGCGGTCATGCTCATCGGCGACCTCGCCCACGATCTCCTCGATGAGGTCCTCCAGAGTCACCACTCCTGCGGTGCCGCCGTACTCGTCGACCACCACAGCCACCTGCAGCGGGGCTTCGCGCAGCACCGGCAGCAGGGAATCCAGGTGGATGGTCTCGGGCACTCGGGTGGCCTCGGACATCAGCGTGGCGGCCACCAGGCCGGCCCGCTTCTCCCGTGGGACGGCCACAGCCTTCTTCACATGGGCGACGCCGCGGACCTCGTCCACCGACTCGCCGAGGACCGGGAACCGTGAGTAACCGGTGCGACGGGCCAGCTCGATGAGCTCGACCACCGGCGCTTCAGCATCCACGGTGGCCATACGCAGCCGCGGAGTCATGACATCGGCCGCCGTCTGATCGGAGAAGCGCAGAGTGCGGTCCAAGAACGTGGCGGTTCCCTCGTCCAGGGTGCCCAGGTTGGCCGAACGGCGCACCATCGCCGAGAGCTCCTCGGGAGTGCGCGCACCGGAGAGCTCCTCCTTGACCTCCAGACCGAAGCGGTGCAGGACCTTGTTGGAGAAGCCGTTGAGCACGATAATCAGCGGCCTGAAGATCGCAGTGAAGATCAGCTGCGGACGCGCCAGCGCCCGGCCCACGCGGAAGGCCTCGGCCACGGCGAGGTTCTTGGGCACCAGCTCACCGATCAGCATGGTCAGCAGCGTGGCGATGAGCATGGCCACCACCAGAGAGACAGCCCCGGCCGCGGCGTCGGGAACGCCGATCGCCTCCAGCGGGTCCTCGAGCAGAGCCCCCAAGGCAGGTTCGGTCACGTAACCGATCAGCAGCGTGTTCAGCGTGATGCCCAGCTGGCAGCTGGAGAGCTGGGTGGACAGCGACTTCAGACACTTCATCAGCGGCACTGATCGCGTGTCGCCGCGGTCGATCGCCTGCTGAACGGTGGGTTGGTCGAGTGCTACCAGTGAGAATTCCACGGCGACGAAGAAGCCGTTGCCCAGAATGAGCAGCAGGCCGACGCCGAGCAGAAGCCATTCCACCTAGCGGATCCACCCCCGCGCATCAGGGGCGGACGGATGCCTGAGAATACCGGCGAAGCCAGGTTGTCGATACTCCATAGGTGCAGAATCATACCGCACCCCACAGAGCCCCTCACCAGCTGGCGCTGACCGGCTTGCCCTCCTCATAGCCCGCTGCGGACTGCACCCCCACGATGGCCCGCTGCCGGAACTCGGGCAGATCCAGCGCGCCGGCGTAGGTCATCGACGAGCGCACTCCGGCGGTGATCGAATCCAGCAGGTCCTCCACTCCGGGCTTGGCCGGGTCCAGGTACATCATCGAGGTGGAGATGCCCTCCTCGAAGAGTCCCTTCCGCGCCCGGGAGAAGGCACCCTCGGAGGCTGTGCGCTTCTGCACCGCGCGGGAGGAAGCCATGCCGTAGCTCTCCTTATAGCGACGCCCCTGAGCGTCGCTGAGCAGATCCCCGGGAGACTCGTGGGTCCCGGCGAACCAGGAGCCGACCATCACCTGAGAGGCGCCGGCGGCCAGGGCCAACGCGATGTCGCGGGGGTGGCGCACTCCCCCGTCGGCCCAGATGTGGCTGCCCAGCTCGCGGGCGGCCTCAGCACATTCCAGCACCGCGGAGAACTGCGGCCGACCGACGGCGGTCATCATGCGGGTGGTGCACATGGCGCCGGGACCGACGCCGACCTTGATGATGTCGGCTCCGGCCTCGACCAGATCCCGCACCCCCTGGGCCGAGACCACGTTGCCGGCCACGATGGGCACCACCAGGCCGGTCCGCTCCACGGCCCGGCGCACCTGAGCCAGCGCATCGAACATCTTGCGCTGGTGGCCGTGGGCGGTGTCCACCACCAGCACATCGACCCCCGCCTCCAGCAGAGCCGAGGCCTTGGACTCCACATCGCCGTTGATCCCGACGGCGGCGGCCACCTTCAGCCGACCCTCGGCGTCGAGGGTGGGACGGAACAGCGTGGAGCGCAGCGCTCCGCGCGGGGTCAGCACGCCGGCGAGGGTGCCGTCGGCCTCGGTGACGGGCGCGTAGTCGGCCCCGGCGGCGTCCATCTGCTCGAAGATGCTCTCCAGCCCGGACTCCTGGACCTCGGCGGCGGTGAAACGGATCTGCGGCATGCGCATCACAGAGGCCACCGACGAGAAGCGGTCCACCCCCTCGCCGTCCTCGGCGTTGACGATGCCGGCCAGGCGCATCTCATCGTCGATCACACACACAGCCGGGTGGTTGCGCTTGTCCAGCAGGTGCAGGACATCGAGCACCGTGTCCTGCGGAGTCACCTTCAGCGGGGTCTCGAAGACCGGGTGGCACCCCTTGACCCATTCGGTCACCTGGCGGATGACCTCCAGCGGCACGTCCTGGGGCAGCACCCCCAGTCCTCCGCGGCGGGCCATGGTCTCGACCATCCGACGGCCCGTCACCGACGTCATATTCGCGGCCACCAGAGGAATGGTGGAGCCGGTTCCGTCATCTGCCGAGATGTCGGTCTCCATCCGCGAGACGGTCTCAGAACGGGACGGAACCAGGAAGACATCCGCGTAGGTCAGGTCCGTGACAGGTTGATTGAGGAACTTCATGGAGCTCGGCTTCCGCTTCGAAGGGTGTTCGGCGTCTGACACGATACCGCGGGCGGTGGCAACGACGTAGCCCGAGTCACTATGCTTGGACTCCGGTGACGGACAACCGTAGCCCGCACAAGGCCGTGCCGGGCAACCACAGAACACATATGGAAGAGGCGTATCCACAGTGCCAGAGCTAACGTCCAGCCGTCTTGCGGAAGAATTCCCCGGGAACGAATGGTTGGTCGCCGACATATACGACAAGTATCGGGACGATCCGAATTCGGTGGACCGCAAATGGGCGGACATCTTCCGCAGGCTGGAGGGTGAGGACGCGAGCTCCTCGACAGACTCCCAGGCCTCTGCCCCCGCCTCGCAGAACGGCACGACCCAGACCGGCGGCTCTTCGGCAGAATCAGATGCGCAGAGCGAGACCAAGGCCTCGGCCGGCAACCAGCGCAGCGTGAACGACTCCACTCCGGCCTCTGCCACGCCCGCGGATCCGGAGAGCGCCCAGAAGGCGTCCTCGGAGAAGTCCGCGGCGTCGAAGCCGGTGGCGCCGAAGACGCCCACCACGAAGAAGGCCAAGGACTCCGACACGACACCGATCCCGTCGGAGCCCTCCGCCTCCAAGGACAAGAAGTCTGAGGGAGCGGCAGAGGCGCCGCAGGACGAGGTCACGGTCCTGAAGGGCATGTCCAAGGCGATCGCGGCGAACATGGACGCCTCCCTGGAGGTCCCGACTGCGACCACGGTGCGCGCCGTGCCGGCCAAGCTGCTGATCGACAACCGCACGGTGATCAACAACCACCTCAAGCGGACCCGCGGCGGCAAGGTCTCCTTCACCCACCTCATCGGCTACGCGATGCTCAAGGCC
Source organism: Nesterenkonia lacusekhoensis (assembly GCF_017876395.1). Classification (NCBI taxonomy): domain Bacteria; kingdom Bacillati; phylum Actinomycetota; class Actinomycetes; order Micrococcales; family Micrococcaceae; genus Nesterenkonia; species Nesterenkonia lacusekhoensis. Next base: position 1,573,220 of record NZ_JAGINX010000001.1, read on the forward strand.
CTGCGTGCCCACCCGTCGATGAACGTCACCTACGACCGCAAGGACGGCAAGCCCGCCGCCGTCCAGCCGGCACATGTGAACTTCGGGCTGGCCATCGACATGCCGCGTCCCGACGGCAGCCGCGCCCTGGTGGTGCCCAACATCAAGGCCGCCGAGCAGATGAGCTTCACCGACTTCTGGGCCGGTTACGACGACGTCGTCAAGCGCGCTCGGGACAATAAGCTCACCCCGGACGACTACGCCGGAACCACGGTCTCCCTGACCAACCCGGGCGGCATCGGCACCGTGCACTCCGTGCCGCGCCTGTCCAAGGGCCAGGCCGTGATCGTCGGCGTCGGCGCTCTGGAGTACCCGGCCGAGTTCCAGGGTACCTCGGAGAAGACGCTGAACAACCTGGCGGTCTCCAAGGTCATCACGCTGACCTCCACCTATGACCACCGCGTCATTCAGGGTGCGGGCTCGGGCGAGTTCCTCAAGACCATCCACGAGCTGCTGCTCGGCAAGGACGGGTTCTACGAGGAGATCTTCGAGGCCCTGCGCATCCCGTATGAGCCGGTGCACTGGTCCGCCGACATCCAGGTCAACCCTGAGGACCAGATCAACAAGGTCGCACGCATCCAGCAGCTGATCCACTCCTACCGCGTGCGCGGTCACCTGATGGCCTCGGTGGACCCGCTCGAGTACCGGATGCGCCACCACCCGGACCTGGACATCGAGTCCCACGGTCTGACCCTCTGGGACCTGGACCGTGAATGGCCCACCGGCGGGTTCGGCGGCAAGGAGATGCTGCCGCTGCGCAACATCCTGGGTGTCCTGCGCGACTCGTACTGCCGCAGCACCGGCATCGAGTACATGCACATCCAGTCCCCCGAGGAGCGTCAGTGGTTCCAGGACGAGATCGAGCACCCCTATGAGAAGCCCAGCCGGGACGAGCAGTTCCGCATCCTGGGTCGACTCAATGCGGCAGAGGCGTTCGAGACCTTCCTGCAGACCAAGTTCGTCGGACAGAAGCGGTTCTCCCTCGAAGGCGGCGAGTCGCTGATCCCGCTGCTGGATGTGATCCTCTCGGAAGCCGCCGATGAGGGCCTCGACGAGGTGGCCATCGGCATGGCCCACCGCGGGCGCCTGAACGTGCTCACCAACATCGCCGGCAAGACCTACGCACAGGTCTTCCGCGAGTTCGAGGGCCGCGAGGCCGGCACGGGCTCCGGCGACGTGAAGTATCACCTGGGCACCCGCGGCGAGTTCACCTCCGACCGCGGCAACTCCACCAGCGTCTACCTGGCGGCGAACCCCTCCCACCTGGAGGCGGTCAACCCCGTCCTGGAGGGCGTGGTGCGTGCGATGCAGGATCGTCTGGATCAGGGTGCGGACAACCTCAACTCCTTCTCCGTGATGCCGCTGCTGGTCCACGGCGACGCTGCCTTCGCCGGACAGGGCGTGGTGGCCGAGACCCTGAACCTCTCGCAGCTGCGCGGCTACCGCACCGGTGGAACTGTGCACGTGGTGGTCAACAACCAGGTCGGCTTCACCACGGCACCGTCCTCGGCCCGTTCGATGACCTACTCCACCGATATGGCCAAGGCCATCCAGGCACCGATCTTCCACGTCAACGCCGATGATCCGGAGTCGGTGGCGCGGGTGGCCCAACTGTCCTTCCGCTACCGCCAGCGGTTCAACAAGGATGTCGTGATCGACCTGGTGTGCTACCGCCGTCGCGGTCACAACGAGGGCGACGACCCGTCGATGACCCAGCCCAAGATGTACAACCTGGTGGAGGCCAAGCGCACCACCCGCCGGCTGTACACCGAGGCTCTGGTCGGACGCGGCGACATCACCCAGGAAGAGGCCGATCAGGCTCTGCAGGACTACCGCCAGCGCCTGGAGCGGGTCTTCACCGAGACCCACGCCGCCCAGACCCAGCCGGTCTCCACGGTGGAGGCATCGGGCAGCGGCGGAGACGTCGCTCCCACGGCCTCCGAGGAGGAGGAGACCACTCCGGAGCGCGCGGCCACCGACACCGCGATCTCCGAGGACAAGCTGGCCCACATCGGCGAGGTCCACACCAACATCCCCGAGGGCTTCACCGCTCACCCGAAGCTGAAGTCCCTGCTGGAGAAGCGCGCCAAGATGTCCCGCGAGGGCGGGATCGACTGGGGCTTCGCGGAGATCGCGGCCTTCGGCTCGCTGCTCATGGAGGGCACCGAAGTGCGCCTGGCCGGTCAGGATTCCCGCCGCGGCACCTTCGTGCAGCGTCACGCGGTCTTCCACGACCGGGTCAACGGCGACGAGTGGTACCCGCTGAAGAACCTGACCGAGGATCAGGCCCGTCTGTTCATCTACGACTCGCTGCTCTCCGAGTACGCCGCACTGGGCTTCGAGTACGGCTATTCCGTGGAGAGCCCGAACGCGCTGGTGCTCTGGGAGGCTCAGTTCGGCGACTTCGTCAACGGTGCCCAGATCATCATCGATGAGTTCATCGCCACCGCCGAGCAGAAGTGGGGCCAGCGCTCCAGCGTGGTCATGCTGCTGCCGCACGGCTACGAGGGCCAGGGCCCGGACCACTCCTCGGGACGTCCGGAGCGCTTCCTGCAGCTGTGCGCAGAGGACAACATGACGGTGGTCATGCCCTCCAACGGCGCGAACTACTTCCATCTGCTGCGCCGTCAGGCTGTGGCCCGTCCGCGCCGTCCGCTGGTCGTCTTCTCCCCGAAGCAGCTGCTCCGGCTGAAGGCCGCCGCGAACTCCGTGGAGGACTTCACCGAGGGCACCTTCCAGGAGGTCATCGGCGATCGGGAGGTGGACCCGCAGAAGGTCAAGCGCGTGCTGGTCACCTCGGGCCGTCTCTACTACGACCTGGTCGCGACGCGCGCCAAGCACGACGACGAGACCACTGCGATCGTGCGCCTGGAGCAGCTCTACCCGATGCCGGTGGAGCAGCTGCAGGAGGAGCTCAACCGTTTCCCGGCCGATGCGGAGTTCGTCTACGCCCAGGACGAGCCTGAGAACCAGGGCCCGTGGCCGTTCCTCGGCATGAACCTCAGGCCGCTGCTGACCCAGGTCCTGCACCTGGTGGCACGCCCGGAGTCTGCGGCCACCTCAGTGGGCCAGGCCAAGCGTCATGCCAAGGAGCTGGAGACTCTGCTCGCGCAGGCCTTCCCCCACCTGGACCTCTGAGGCCTGTAGGCTGTCGCCAATGGAACCACGTCACATCAGGCTCGTCGCCCTCGGCAACGAGCTGCTCAGCGGAGTCGGTGATCCTCGAGCGCTCGGATGGTTCGGGCGTGTGCTGGCCAAGACGCCGGTGGACACTGTGGACCTCGAGCACTACGTGTTGGCGATGCCCCGCGAGGGAACCGAGGCACTCTCCCGCCGTTGGCAGGAGGAGGCCATGCCTCGGTTCTCCGCGGGAGCTCCTGAGGGCACGGAGAAGTTCCTCCTGCTCGCCCTCAACGACTCCGACCTCGACGGCGCCAGCTCAGCCCGGTCCCGGCTGAACCTGGCCAACGTCCTGGACCGGGCCAGTCAGGAGGGCATCCGCTGCCTGGTGGTCGGACCGACACCGACGCTGGACGAGGAGCGCAATCAGCGGATCGCCGAGCTCAACGCCGCCTACCAGGACGTCGCTTCGCGCCGGTCCCACGTCTACGTGGACACCTACCGGCCGCTGCTTCAGCACGAGCAGTGGCGGGGCGACCTGGCCGCCAACGGTGGACGTCCGGGTCAGGCCGGCTATGGGCTGATCGCCTGGCTGGTCCTCCACCGCGGCTGGTACCAGTGGTTGGGCTTGTCAGAGCCGGTGACGTAGGATGGTCGGGTTGCCGATCTGAAGGAGGCCGCTATGAGTAAGCGTGGACGGAAGCGCCGCGACCGCCGGAAGAAGAACGCGAACCACGGCAAGAAGCCGAACTCCTGATCAGGAGATCCGCGTATTCTTCCCGGCTGTCAGCAGGCAGCTGAGATGAGAGAAGGGCCCCGGCGGAATGATTCCGCCGGGGCCCTTCTGCATCGGCGGAGAGCACGGAGGCGCCCTCAGGTCTACTGGTGCTCGCGTCCCTGCCCGCCGTGGCCGGCTTCAACACGCAGTTCGCTGATCCTCTCCAGGATGGTGACCTTCAGAGCCTCAGGGGCGCGCTCCACACAGGAGCGGCGCACCGTGGCCCGGATGATGCATTCCAGGTCATGGGCCGAGGAGCAGTCGGGGCAGTCGTCCAGATGCGCCTGGACCTCCTCGATGTCCCTGCGGCTCAGCGCGCCGTCGAGGTACTCATAGATGCGCTCCATGCGCTCCTCGGTCTCCTCGCAGTCGCCGTTGAGGCAGTTCTCCTGCAACCACTTGCCGGCGCCGGTGACCGGGTAGTCAGATTCGGCGGTGCTCATTTCTTGGCCTCCTGCTTCTTGAAGCCGCGTTCACGGGCGTAGTCGGTCAGCAGTTCGCGCAGCAGCTTGCGCCCGCGATGCAGACGGGACATCACCGTGCCGATGGGGATGTTCAGGATCTCGGCGATCTCCTTATAGGCGAAGCCCTCGACGTCCGAGAAGTAGACCGCCAGGCGGAACTCCTCAGGGATCTGCTGGAGGGCGTTCTTCACGTCCGAGTCCGGAAGGTGGTCCAGTGCCTCAGCCTCCGCCGAGCGCAGCCCGGAGCTGGTGTGTTCGGCGGCCTGGGCCATCTGCCAGTCCTCCACAGTGTCCGTGTTGGCCTGCTGCGGCTGACGCTGCTTCTTCCGATAGATGTTGATGTAGGTGTTGGTCAGGATCCGGTACAGCCAGGCCTTCAGGTTGGTGCCCGGCTTGTACTGGTGGAAGGCCGAATAGGCCTTCGTGTAGGCCTCCTGGACGAGATCCTCGGCGTCCTGCGGATTGCGTGTCATCCGCATGGCCGCCGAGTAGAGCTGATCCACATACTGCATCGCCTCGTGCTCGAATCGGGCACGGCGCTGCGTCTCAGTCTCTGCCGCCAGGTCGACGTCGGGACTCTCTGTGCTCTCAGTCATTGCCCAAGAGTGTACCGGGGCAGTGATCACCGCACTTGTCATATGGTGCTCAACGGCAGATCGTTCCCGGACATTCCTGCGGGAGTCCTCCTGATTCGGTACATTGTCTCTTGGACAAGCTTTGAGCGCCCGCCTACAGGAGGATTCCATGTCCCTGATCCGCAAAGTCGCCCGTCCGCTGCTCGGTGCCAGCTTCATCGCCGACGGCGTCGACCGGCTCCGCAACACTGAGGAGGCCGCCGCGACGCTGGGGCCGACCCTGGAGGAGATCGGAGCGCTCGTCCCCCAGGCTGAGCCGCTGACCTCCAACCCGCAGCGCACCACTCAGGTGCTCGGCGGGGTCGAAGTGGCCGCCGGCCTGGCCCTGGCTGTGGGCAAGTTCCCCCGCCTGGCCGCGCTGACCCTCTGCGGCGTGCACAAGCTGAACTCCTACGCCGAGTACCGCTCCGCTCCGCTGGAGACCGAGGAGGATGTGGCCGCACAGCGCACCACTCTGCTGAAGAACGTCTCCATCCTGGGCGGCCTGGGGATCGCCGCCGTGGACCTGGCCGGCAAGCCGTCGCTGTCCTGGCGCGCTGAGCACATCGCCAAGCAGTCCAAGAAGAAGGGCGCAAAGTTCCGCGAGAAGACCATCAAGTGGGCCGAGGATCTCGGTGATGACGCGGTGAAGGCCGCCAAGTCCCTGGAGAAGGACGCCAAGAAGGACTTCGCGCGCGCTGAGAAGGAGGCCAAGAAGGCCATCTCCCAGGCGGCGAAGACTGCCGAGAAGAAGTCCAAGGACGTGCGCTGAACGGTTCCCCGGTGACTTCTCATACTGCTGAGGCGCCCTCGTCCGGTGACCAGGCCTGGCCTGCTCCCCTGGCGGGGGCACCGGTCTGTGGCGAGGTGACCGTCCCCGCCTCCAAATCCCTCACCAACCGTTTCCTCCTGCTGGCCGCACTGGCCGAAGGCCCCTCTGTGGTGGTCAACGCCCTCGAGTCCCGGGACAGCCGGCTGATGCTCCAAGCCCTCGAGGCCTTGGGCGCCTCCGTGGAGCATATCCCTGACTGGAAGGGCACCGGTGAGGCCGCCGTGCGCCTGACGCCGGTGCCGCTGGCTCCTGCGTCATCGCAGGCTCCGGCCCAGGTGGACTGCGGCCTGGCGGGCACTGTCATGCGCTTCCTGCCGGCTGTGGCGGCTCTGACCGGTCGGCGCGTCGCCTTCGACGGCGATCCGGAGGCCCGCATCCGCCCCATGGGAGCCGTGCTGGAGGGCCTCTCCGCCTTGGGTGCGCAGATCTCCGACGACGGCCGGCCCGGCTACCTCCCCTTCACCGTGGAGTCCCCCGGCGGGCTCGACGGCGGCGAGGTCGCCATCGACGCCTCCGCCTCCTCTCAGTTCGTCTCCGGGCTCCTGCTGGCCGGAGCACGGATGCGCCGGGGGCTTCGACTGCGTCATACCGGCCGCTCCGTCCCCTCCTCCGAACACGTGGCGATGACGGTGCAGGTCCTGCGCCAGGCCGGTGTTGAGGTGGATGATTCCCAGCCCTTCGTCTGGGCCGTCTCCCCCGGCCCGATCCCTGCCTTCACCGTCCGGGTAGAGCCGGACCTCTCCAACGCCGGCCCGTTCCTGGTGGCCGCCGCCGCCACCGGCGGAGAAGTGACCATGCGCGGCTGGCCCGCGGAGTCCACTCAGATCGGCCGACGCTGGACCGAGCTGCTGCCGCAGTTCGGCGCAGAGGTCTCCACCGTGCCCGAGCCCGGGGGTGAGACGCTGACGCTGACCGTGCGCGGCGCCCGGGACGAGCAGGGCCGGCCCCAGGTGCTCTCCCCCGGCACAGTGGACGGCACGGCGGAACTGACTCCCACCGTCGCCGCTCTGGCAGCTCTGGCCCCGGAGCCGACGACCTTCACCTCAGTCGACCACCTGCGCGGCCATGAGACCGACCGGCTGGCCGCTCTGGTGGCTGAGATCCGGCGCCTGGGAGGCAGCGCTGAGGAGACCGCAGACGGCTTCCGGATCACCTCGCCGGTGCGTCATGGAGCCACGGTGTTCAGCTATGCGGATCACCGGATGGCCACCTTCGGCGCCGTCGTGGGCCTGAGGATCTCCGAGGTGCTGGTCGAGGACATCGGCTGCACGTCGAAGACGATGCCGACCTTCCCCGCGCTCTGGCGCAGCCTCGTCGAAGGAGACGCCCCGCGTTGAGCAGATGGGAGAACTGGGACGAGTCCTCCGTGCGCGTGCGTCCGAACAAGAAGGGCTCGAGGCCTCGGACCAAGGACTCGCCCGCCTACTCCGAGGCCGAACTCGGCCGAGTGGTGACGGTGGACCGCGGCCGCTACACCGTCTCCCTGCCCGACCGGGCCGTCTCCGCCGTGCGGGCCAAAGCTCTGCGGCGGACTCCGGTGGTTCCCGGCGACATCGTCGGACTGGTGGGCGACACCAGCGGCGAGGAGGGCAGCCTGGCCAGGCTGGTGCGCATCGAGGAACGCAGCACACTGCTGCGGCGCAGCGCCGATGACACCGATGACGCTGAGCGCGTCATCGTCGCCAACGCCGATCAGCTGCTGATCGTGGTGGCCGCGGCGGACCCCGAGCCCCGCACCGGGTTCATCGACCGCGCCCTGGTGGCCGCCTACGACGCCGGCATCACTCCGATCCTGCTGATCACCAAATCGGACCTCGCCGACGATCCGGCGGATCCCGCAGGGCTGATCAGCCACTATGCCGAACTCAACCTGACCACGGTGATCTCTGCACGATCCGCTGGGAACGAAGACCTCTCCGCAGAGGCGGTCGAGTGCCTGCGGGAGCTGTTGGACGGGCATGTCACGGCCATGATCGGCCACTCCGGCGTCGGGAAGTCCACAATGGTCAATGCGCTCACCGGGGCCGATCGCGCCACTGGGGGTGTGAACGCTGTGACCGGCCGCGGGAGGCACACCTCATCCTCCGCCGTCGCGCTGCTGCTCCCCCATGCGGGCGGATGGATCATCGACACCCCCGGCATCCGGTCCTTCGGACTGGCTCACGTGGACCCTGATGATGTCCTCGCAGCCTTCGAGGATCTCGTGGAGGGCTCTGCCGACTGCGAGCCGGGCTGCACCCATGAATCTCCCGAAGGGGGCTGCGCCCTCGACGCCTGGGTGGAGGCCGGCAGGGCCGGAGACCACGGGCAGGCCCGCCTGAAGTCGCTGCGCGGGCTGCTGGCGTCGCTCTCCGGCGCGTCAGAAGGCCCGGGAGAGAAGCGACTGGGTAGCGTGGAACCATGAATACAGCTGGCACCAGCCCGTACACCGAGGATCTGCGCCTGGCGCATATGATCGCGGACTCTGTGGACTCCCAGACGATGTCCTTCTTCAACGCGATGGACTTCGAGGTGGAGACCAAGCCGGATCTGACCCCGGTCACCGAGGCCGACCGCCAGGCCGAAGAGCTGATCCGCGGACAGCTGGGCCGCGCCCGCGGACGGGATGCGATCTACGGGGAGGAGTACGGCTCCTCGGGATCCGGACCGCGGCGCTGGATCATCGACCCGATCGACGGCACCAAGAACTTCATCCGTGGCGTGCCTGCCTGGGCCACACTGATCGCCCTGGTGGACCACGGCGAGCCGGTGGTGGGCGTGGTCAGCGCCCCCGCGCTGGGACGGCGCTGGTGGGCGGCCAAGGACGGCGGCGCCTATACCGGCAAGTCGCTCTCCTCGGCCAGGCAGCTCGGCGTCTCCAAGGTCGCTCAGCTGGAGGACGCCTTCTTCTCGTACTCTTCGCTGACCGGGTGGCGCGCAGTGGGCCGCAGCCAGAACTTCCTCGAGTTCACTGAGACCGTGTGGCGGACCCGAGCCTTCGGGGACTTCTGGTCCTACTGCATGGTCGCCGAAGGAACAGTGGACGTCGCTGCGGAGCCGGAGCTGAGCCTCCACGACATGGCGGCTCTGGTGCCCATCGTCCAGGAGGCCGGGGGGCGCTTCACCTCGTTGGACGGGGAGCCGGGCTGCTCCGGCAGCAGCGGGTTGGCCACCAACGGACTGCTCCACGAGGCGGCGCTGGGCGCTTTGGCCGCGGACTCTCCGACTCCGTGGGAGTCGGACTGAGAGCCGCTGCCGTGTGGGACGTGGCGGGGAAGATTGACGAGGAATATTGCCCCCTCAGGGCTGGTTGACCTACACTGAAGGGCCGTCGTCCAGACGCTGAGCGTCACAGGCGGCGGAGGTTATTGATAACCACATAAGGGGCCGATCGGTTTCGACGATCTGAGTTGAGCATGGGGAAGCGAGCCGTGGACGCCAAGTGACCACGTTAAAACCCCTTGAGCAACCCAATAAGTGCCGAATCTAAGCGCACTGACTTCGCCCTCGCTGCCTGATTGCAGCGACGCGAGTCTGTCAGCCTGAGGTTGCTGTCGCCTCAGTGTCTGGCATCAGCTAGATAGCCACTGGATCGACGTCCTCGTCGTGGGGACGGCGATCGAGATTTCACACGACTGGGTCCGTCAGGCGCTCGTCTGCGTGACGCCTGGGACCGAGCAACACTATGAGCAGACTACGCTCGTAGAAGCCCATGTGAATCCAGATCGGACCCGGGTTCAATTCCCGGCGGCTCCACCATCAGCGCAAAAGGGCGGCATCCTTCGGGGTGCCGCCCTTTTCGCGTCTGAAGGCCGTGGCTTTCGTCCATTGGCACGTCTGAGTCGCCAGAACGACGCCGACCCCACCCATCTGTGCCAATGGACAGGAAAGGTCGTGCACTCTGGCCGCTAGGGTAGGTATGCCCATCATCCCAGGTCCAAGGAGGCACCCGAACTGACACGGCCTGTCTATCTGCTCCAAGGCCTGGCGCAGAGCCCCGGCGCCTGGGACCGTCTCTGCACGCAGCTTCCGGATGACATCCGCGTCGAGCGCGTCGAGGCCCTCGCCCTCGGGTTCAACGGTGACCAGCTGTCACTGATCCGCGCCGCTCGGGAACTCGAGGATCGCATCGCTGAGCCCGAGGCGGTCATCTGCGGCCTCTCCTACGGCGCCGTCATCGCACTGCGCCATGCCCTCGACTTCTCCTCGGCCGGGCACCGATACCTGCTGGCCGGCCCGCCGACCAAACCCTGACGCTGGCCCGGACGGCTTCTCCGCCTGGCTCCACGGCCCGTGCGCTGGTTCATGCAGCTGCGCAGCGGCCGCTCAGCTCGCCGAGGAGATCACGCGGCAGGCACACCGCTGATCAGCACGCCGAGGGCCGCGGCGGCGAAGCCGAACACCACATGCACGGTCCAGGTGCTGATCGCCCGCGCCTGCTGACCGTCCATCCACAGCTGGGCCACGCGGAGCGAGACGGTGGCGAAGGTGCTGAGCGCACCCAGCAGGCCGAAGGAGAGCACGGCCACCACCGGCTCGGAGAAGATCCCGTCAGCGGGCTCCTGCCCCTCTCCCCCGTGCGCAGAGAAGGCCCCGAAGAGGAAACCCAGCACCAGACAGGCCAGAGTGTTGGCCGCCAGGATGCCGAAGGGCAGAAGTCGGTCCAGCAGCAGCCGCAGCACCGCACCGGCGGCTCCCCCCAGGGCCACACCGGCGACGACGGCGAGAGTCAGCGATGCCGTCATACTCGGCGCTCCTCACAGGTATGGTCCACACAGCCGAACGCGGATCTGCCCACGGTCAGTCCGCCGGCGGCGGCCGCTGTGCAGCCGATGACGCTGATCATCAGATAACAGAACATCTCCACCGCACCAGGGCTGACGTAGGTGGCCGCACTGAGACCTTCGAAGATCCCACCCGGTGTGGACGGCATCACCGCGAGGATCACCGAGGAGAACGTGGTGAACGATCCGAGCAGACCGGTGCCCAGGACCGGCAGCACCCAGCCAGGGACACGAGGGCGGGCGGAGACCACTCCGAACACCAGCCCCAGAGCCGCTGAGCCTGCCACGTTCACCGCCAGAGTGGTCCATGGGAACTTCATGCCCTGTTCGGGGAAGAACTCGCCCATCAGCAGGCGCAGCAGAGCACCGGCGGCGCCGGCCAGGGCGACCAGCGGGATCAGACGGGCCAGGGCAGGCAGCCGCCGCATCACAGCGCTCCCCTCACAGCACGCTCACCCGCATGGCATGAGCCAGCTCATGCTCCAGACGGATGTCTTCCGAGGCACCGTGGTGGGCCGGGGCCAGCACCACCTCACCGTCCTCAGCGCTGACGACGGTGGCCTGGGCTCCGATCTCCACGTGGCTGTCCGCCAGCACGCGCAGAGCCTCCGGTACGGCGTCGTCCACCTGCTCCAGGCGCACGTCCGCTGACTCGGGAACACGGCAGAGCAGCTGGGTCTCCGGGTAGTGCAGTCGAAGGTCCGGCCCCGGAATGGGGTCGCCGTGCGGGTCCACCCGCGGGTGACCCAGTCGCTCATCGAGACGGTCCACGAACTTCTCGGAGACCGAGTGCTCCAGCCGCTCAGCCTCCTCGTGGACCTCTTCCCACCCATAGCCGAGCTCGCGGACCAGCCATGTCTCGATCAGGCGGTGCCGACGCACCATGGCCAGAGCCAGCTGCTGGCCCTCGGGGGTGAGTCGGATGGGAGCGTAGGGCCGGTGGTCCACCAAGCCGAGGTCGGCCATCTTGCGGATCATCAGGGTCACCGACGGATTCGAGACGTCCAAGGTCTTCGCCAGCGCCGAGGCGGTGACCGTGGCATCGTCCCACTCGGAGAGCCCGTAGATCGTCTTGGCGTAGTCCTCCACCGAGGTGGTCGCCGTCGAGGTCGCCGTCGAGCGACCTTGGGCAGAGGTGCGGGGCGTCATGAGGCCAGTCTATCGGCCTGGCTGAGCGGACGGCGTCGGCGCATCCGGCTGAGCAGGCCCTTCCGTGGGGCGAAGACGTAGGCCAGCGCGAACTGGGCCGCCTGGGCCAGCACGATCGACCCGCCGGTGGAGATGTCCAGCCAGTAGCTGGCGTAGACGCCCACCACCGCCGCCGCCGCGGCTGAGGAGGAGGCCACGGCCAGCATCCGGCCGAAGGTTCGGCACAGCAGGAAGGCCGTGGCGCCGGGGATCACCAGCATCGCCACCACCAGGATGATGCCCAGCGTCTGCAGGGCCGTCACGGTGGTCAGCGCCAGCAGGGCCAGCAGCAGCGTGGAGAGCAGACCCGTGGACAGCCCGATGCTGTGGGCGTGGGTGCGGTCGAAGGCCAGCAGGGTGAAGTCGCGTCGTCGCAGCAGCAGGACGGCGGCGGTCAGCAGTCCCAGCGCGGCGACCTGGTAGAGGTCGCCGCGGGCGGTGCCCAGCACGTTGCCGAAGAGGATGTGCTGCAGGTGGGTCTCACTGGGCGTGCGGGAGATCAGCACCAGCCCCAGGGCGAACAGCGAGGTGAAGACCACACCGATGGCCGTGTCATGCTTCAGCGTGGAGCCGGTGTTGATGCCACCGATCAGCAGCACCGCCAGCATCCCGAAGACGAAGGCGCCCACCGCCATCGGAGCCCCGAAGGCGTAGGCCAGCACGATGCCGGGGAGGATCGAGTGGGCCACGGCCTCCCCCATCAGAGACCATCCCATCAGCACCAGCCAGCAGGAGAGCAGCCCGCAGACCGCCGAGGCGACCACGGCCACCATCAGCGCGTTCTGCATGAAGGGCAGCTCCAGAGGCTGGGTCAGCAGCTCGATCACAGGCCACGCTCCTCGGCACGGTCGCTCGGCAGCTCCTCCGCGGACTGAGCCAGCGGCGCCGAGAGCACCGCTCCGAAGGCCTGACCCAGCTGCTCCTCGGTCAGGACGTCCTCAGGCAGCCCTGCGGCGAGCACCCGGCGATGGAGCAGGATGACCTCGTCCGCCAGCTCCCCCACGCCCTCCAGATGGTGGGTGGAGACCAGGAGCGTGGCCCCTGAGTCGCGCAGCTGGTGCAGAACTCCCACGATCAGCTTCTCCGAGCTGCGGTCCACCCCGGCGAAGGGTTCGTCCAGCAGCATCAGCGGCGCCTGTTGGGCGATGGCCCGCGCCAGGAAGGCGCGCTTTCTCTGGCCCCCGGAGAGCTCGCCGATCGCCCTGCGGCGCAGATCTTCCAGCCCCACCTGCTCCAACGCCCGCGCGACGGCGTCACGGTCAGTCTGCTTGGGGCGGCGGGTGAAACCCATATGGCCGTAGCGACCCATCATGACCACCTGCTCGACTGTGATCGGGAAGGTGGTGTCGATCTGCTCGTGCTGGGGCACGTAGCTGACCAGGTTCCGACGTCGGGCGTGGTGGGGCGTCTCTCCGAAGAGCCGCACCTGTCCGCTCATCGGCTGGCGCAGTCCCAGCAGGGTCGCGAAGAGCGTGGACTTGCCGGATCCGTTGGCGCCCACCAGGGCGCAGATGCTGCGCCGCTGCAGGCTGAAGTCCACGCCGTCCAGGGCCAGCACTCCGGGGTACCCGGCGCTGAGCTCAGCGGCGAGGACCGCAGGATGCCGGTTCGACTCCGAGCCGAGTGCCTCAGTCATCGCCACTGTGGAGATCCTCCTCCGCTGCCCCGAGGATGAGGTCGATGTCGTACTCCAAGAGTTCCAGATAGCTGGGCACCGGCCCGTCATCCTCGGACAGCGAGTCGACATACAGCGGGTCGCCCAGCTCAGCCTCGGCGGCCTCGGCCACCTGCTCCTGGGGCCCGGGGTTGACCGTGGACTCGCAGAAGATCCTGGGGACCTGATGCTCCTGGACATAGTCAATCTGGGCCTCGACCTGCTGGGGTGTGCCCTCACCGTCAGCATTGACCGGCCAGAGGTAGTGCTCCTGAAGACCGAGGTCCGTTGCCAGGTAGCCGAAGCCGCCCTCGCAGCTGACCACATGGACCGGCTGGTCCACGGCCTCGATGCGCTCCTCGGTCTCGGAGATGAGCGCCTCCAGTTCGCCGGCATACTCCTCGGCATTCGCCGCGAAGTCTTCGGCGTGTTCGGGGGCCAGCTCGCTCAGCGCCTCCTCGATGTTCTCCACGTAGGTCAGCGCCCGCCGCGGCGACATCCATGCATGGGGATCCGTGGGCATATCCTCCTCGGCCGTCTCGTCCGGGTGCCCGGGGACGTGTGTGACCGGTTGCGTTTCTATGCCGTCGCTGAGGGTGACCGTGGGCGCTTGGGACTGTTCGATGAACTGGCCGAACCACTCCTCCAGGTGCAGGCCGTTCTCCACGATGAGATCTGCCTCAGCCGCGGAACGGACGTCCTGCGGCGTGGGGTCGTACTGGTGGACCTCGGCCTCCGGCGGAGTGATCGAACGGACCTCCACGTGGTCTCCGGCGACGGCGGAGGTCATATCGGCGAGCACGGTGAAGGTGGCCAGCACCAGGGGCCGGTCCCCTCCACCGTCCCCGCTGGCCGGGGCACAGGCGGTGAGGACCAATGAGGCTGCCACGGCGGGCGCGACGAGAGCGGCGGAAGACTTCGGCGTCATGCCACCAGCATGGTTTAAGCATCCCTAAAACGCAATTCGGCCGCGCACTCTTCACGGAGGCCGACCGCCGTCCTACGGTGGGAGAGAGCCCACGGCGGCAGAGACCCCACAGCGGGGCCGACTCAGCGCCGGGGCCGACTGAGGTGTATCAGACGGGTGAAGAAGGTGATGGCGCCATGGCCGAGCAGGACAGAGAACGCTACGGACGCGACGAGACCCGCCGGAATCCGAACCTGGATCCGGACCCGGACGGCGCCGCCGGCCTCCAGCCCGGGGAGACGCCGCCGGAGTCGAACTCCGCCACCGCTTCCCCTCCGGCACCGGCGCCATCGAGGCCGCCACGCAGCAAGGCCGTCATCACCTCAGTGGTGATCGGCATCGTGCTGCTGGTGGGGCTGGTCTTCGTGGGCTACGCCAGCGGGCTGCTCAGCTGAGAGGCCTCAGGAGGCGCGAAGGTTCCGGTAGCGCATCGCGCGCTGGGCCTCACGGGCGTCCTGCTTCTCCCGCAGGGCCTGGCGCTTGTCGAACTCACGCTTACCCTGGGCGACGCCGATCTCCACCTTGGCCCGGCCGTCCTTGAAGTACAGGCGCAGCGGAACCACGGTCAGACCGGGGTTCTCCACCTGCCGAGAGATCTTGATGAGCTCCTTGCGGTGCAGCAGCAGCTTACGCTTGCGGCGAGCCGCGTGATTGGTCCACGTGCCGTTGAGGTACTCAGGAATGTGGACGTTCTCCAACCACAGCTCTCCACTGGGAGAGAACGCGGCGAAGCCCTCGGTGAGGTTGGCGGTCCCCTGCCGCAGCGACTTCACCTCCGTGCCGCTGAGCACCAGTCCGGCCTCATAGGTGTCCAGGATGGAGTAGTCGTGGCGGGCACGCCGATTGAGGGCCACTGTGTGGTTGTTGGGGTCCTTCTCATTCTTGGACCCCTTCTTCTTGGGAGAAGAGCTGTGCTTGCCCATCGTGCCACCTCCTCATCGGTGCCTGCTGGCTGGGGAACAGCCCTTCATCATACACGCAGGTAGCGGCGGACCGTCAGCCAGGAGGCCAGCACAGCCAGCACAGCCGCGATCAGCACCAGCAGCGGCATGATGATCCAGGAGTCCGAGGAGTCGATGAACCGGATCCCCGGCACCTGCTCGGAGAGCCATTGGCCCAGCAGGAACTCGGCGATGGCCCAGGTGGCCGCACAGGCCAGCAGTGAACCCACGACGGCGGCGAAGACGCCTTCGAAGACGAAGGGCCCGCGGATCATGGACTTCGAGGCACCCACCAAGCGCATGATGCCGGTCTCACGCCGTCGGCTGAACGCCGAGAGCCTGATCGTGGTGGCCACCAGAAGCACAGCACAGACGATCATGACTGCGGCGATGATCAGTGCCACCAGGGTCAGGCCGTTGAGGATGGAGAAGATCTGATCCAGAGTCTCCTGCTGGTCGGCGACGGTCTCCACGCCGGGGGCGGCGGCGAAGAGCTCGGTGACGATCGGATACTCCTGCGGCTCGTGCAGCAGGATGCGGAAGGACTCCGGCATATCTGCGGCGTCCACGCTGTCGGCACGAGCCGAGTCCTCGTTGTTCTCCAGGAAGTTCTCCAGCGCCTGTTCCTGAGACTCATAGCGGTAGCTGGAGACGTACTGGCTGGCGGCCCCCTCCTCCAGGGACTGTTCGATCCCCTCACGCTGATCCTCAGTGACCGCTCCTGTGGGGCAGGCCGACTGGGCGGAGCTCTCCGTGCAGAGGAAGACGGAGACTTCGAGGCGGTCGTAGAAGTCATCGGTGATCTGATTGACCTGAGTCTGCATCAGAGCGGCGGCTCCGACGAAGGTCAGCGAGATGAACGTGACCAGGATGACCGAAGCCACCATGGCGACATTGCGGCGCAGCGAGGTCAGCGTCTCGCGCAGCATGTAGAGCAGGCGATTCATCCGTCCCTCCTTCGGCGCCAGAAACCTCTGCGTGATCGGGTGATGCCCAGCTGCTCGGCGGTTCGGCGGGCATCGGTGTAGGTGGACTGTGAGGCCGAGGACTTCGGCCGCGGCGTCGTCGGCTTCTCAGACGACGGGGCCTGCGGCCGGGCCGCATCCGACGGCGAGGAGGCCGGACGGGCCAGGCGGCGGGTGTTCTCCTCCGCACTCAGTGCCTCATCGGTCGCATCCCCGCCCGAATCGTCCTCTTCGGGATGGGCGAGCCAGTCCAGCCGGGGCTTCTTGGCCTGCTGGGGGCGCGGACGGTTCGGAGCCGCCGGTGCGGGAGCCCCGTCAGTCGGCGGCTGCGGATCATCCTCCACCAGCTCAGGGTCCTCCTCCGCGGCAGCGGGCTCCGGCGCCTCCTCCTCAACGTGCTCGCTCTCTTCGAAGCCGTCACGGCCCAGATCGGGGAGTTCGGTGCCGTCGAAATCGCCTGTGGGCTCGGGCACCTCCGCAGTCACGTCCTGGGGGCTCCGGCGCGGCCAGACCACGCGGATGCTCTCCTCCTGCTGCGGGGCCGGCGACTCAGCCTCCGGCTCGGCTGAAGGTTCCGGCTCGGGCTCCGGTTCTGACTGGGGTTCCGATTCTGACTGTGTCCGCGACTCCGGGGCCGCCTCTGCCTCAGGTTCCGATTCCGGCGCTGCCTCAGGCGCCGGTTCCGGCGCTGCCTGGGCCTCCTCTCCGGTCACGACCTCATCAGACGCGTCTCGCTCCGGCGCACCCTCCGCGGGGACAGGCCCAGCCACGGCCTCCGAGGCGTCCTCAGCCGGAGCGCTCGGCTGAGCCGGCGTCGGATCTGAGGCGCGCAGGCCGGCGTCGGCCTCTTCGCCGCGCAGCAGCTCCCACGCCTCCGAGCCGGGCGGAGGGTCATAGGTGCCGCGCTGCTGGTCGCGGACCAGAGCCCCGCGGTGCAGCTGCACCACCCGACGCCGCATGGCGTCGACGATCGGACGGTCGTGGGTGGCCATGATGACCGTAGTTCCGGAGGAACTGATCCAGCGCAGGACCTTCATGACCTCTTCCGCCGCCCGCGGGTCCAGATTGCCGGTGGGCTCATCGGCCAGCAGGATCGCCGGCTCGTTGACGATGGCGCGGGCGATGGCGGCCCGCTGCTGCTCGCCGCCGGAGATCTCATGGGGATAGCGCTTGGCCAGGTGCTCCAGGTTCACCCGCTCGAGGACTTTGGTCACGCGCCGGCGGATCGAGGAGCGCGGAGCTCCGATGACGCGCATCGCGAAGGCCACGTTCTCAAAGACGGTCTTATCCGGCAGCAGGCGGAAGTCCTGGAAGACCATACCGATGCTGCGCCGGTAGTCCGGCACACGCTTCTCCAGCATGAGTCCCAGGTTCTGCCCGGCCACTGTGATCTTGCCCTTCTGCGGAAGCCCCTCGCGCAGGATCATCCGCAGCAGAGTGGACTTGCCCGAGCCGGAGGCTCCGATCAGGAAGACGAAGTCGCCGCGTTCGAACTCGATGGAGACGTCGTCGAGCGCCGGCCGCCCATCCTGCTGATAACGGCGGGTGACGTGGTCGAAGCGGATCACCTTACTGGGCGTCCTCTCCGCCCTGGCCGCGCCACCGGATGCCCGCCTCGATGAAGCCTTCGAGCTCGCCGTCGAGCACCTTGTCTGCGTTGCCGGTCTCGTGGCCTGTCCGCAGGTCCTTGACCATCTGATACGGGTGCAGCACGTAGGAACGGATCTGATCGCCCCAGGAGGCCTTGATGTCGCCGGCGAGCTCCTTCTTCTCGGCGGCCTCCTCCTCCTTCTTCAGCAGCAGGAGGCGGGATTCGAGCACGCGCATCGCGGCCGCGCGGTTCTGAATCTGCGACTTCTCGTTCTGCATGGACACCACCACGCCGGTGGGCAGGTGCGTGATGCGCACTGCGGAGTCGGTGGTGTTGACCGACTGTCCGCCCGGGCCCGAGGACCGGTAGACGTCGATCTTGAGGTCGTTCTCGTCGATGTCGATGGACTCGGTGCCCTCCAGCAGCGGGATGACCTCCACTGCGGCGAAGCTGGTCTGACGGCGGCCCTGGTTGTCGAACGGGCTGATGCGCACCAGACGGTGGGTGCCGGCCTCCACCGAGAGCGTGCCGAACGCGTAAGGAGCCTTGATCTCGAAGGTGGCCGACTTCAGCCCCGCCTCCTCGGCGTAGGAGGTGTCGAGGACCTTCACGTCCCAGTTCCGGTTCTCCGCCCAGCGGGTGTACATGCGCAGCAGCATCTCGGAAAAGTCCGCGGCGTCCACACCGCCGGCGCCGGCCCGGATGGTGACCACGGCGTCGTGTTCGTCATATTCGCCGGACATCAGAGTGACGATCTCCAACGACTCCAGCGCCTTGCGGATCGAAGCCACCTCGTCCGCAGCCTCGGCGACCGTGTCCGGGTCGCCCTCCTCCTGGCCCATCTCCACCATGACCTCGACGTCGTCGATGCGGTTGGCGAGCTTCCGGACCCGCTGCAGCTGAGCCTGCTTGTGGCTCAGCTGGGAGTTCACCCGCTGAGCGTTCTCCTGGTTGTCCCAGAGATTCGGGTCAGCGGCCTGCTGCTCCAGTTCAGAGACCTCCTTCTCGAGGGCCTCGAGGTCGATGACCTCAGTGATGCGCCGCAGCGTGTCGCGCAGCTCCTGGAGCTCGGTGGGGAAATCGATGTCTGCCATAACGTCTCTACACTACCGGCCGCGGCGGGGGTTCACCTCCTTCAGCGGCTGCGAGTCCCCTACCGGTTCAGGCTCACCCGGGCGTGGGACTCTGCAGTCACGGTGACGTGGGCCGGCAGCACCCAGCTGACCAGGGGCAGCTCCACGGCGGCGGCCAGCTCGACCTCAGCGGTGGAGCCCCCGTCAGCGGTGGAGGCCTGGGTGATCTCCACCGCGGTGAAGCGCTGGTGAGCTCCGCTGCTGCTCAAATAGTCCTGGGCCGCGGCCCGGACCTGACGTTCGCTGAGACTCGGCGAGGCCCCAGATGCAGTCGCGCTCTGGGCGGCTGCTGAGGAGGCGCCGTCGGCGGCACTGAGCAGCTTGCGAGCCTCCAGGTTCACCGCAGTGGCCCCAGCGACCACCGCCGAGGCGAGCAGCAGGATCACCAGCATGCCCAGGATCAGCACCGAAGACTGTCCACGCTCCTCCTGCTCCAGCTCGGCCGCGCTCATCCGCTCTGCACCTGCGCGGAGGTGGAGCTGACCGTCGCCAGAGTGGACTGCCAGGAGCCCACTGCTGGAATGAGCGGCACCGGCACGCTGATCTCCACGGTGAAGGCCACGATGTCCCCGTCCTGGTCGCAGGAACCGGCAGGACAGGCGAGGGTGACCACGGCCTGCTCCGCGTCGATGTCGAAGTCCGCGAGCGCGGCCTCCACAGCAGCTTCGCTGCGCAGCTGTCGCTCCTGACCTTCTGAAGAGGAGGAGACAAAGACCTTGGCGGCCTGATCCGCTGCCCCGGCACCGGCATAGGCCGCCGCCTGCACGGTGGAGACGGCGATGAGCAGGTAGGCCACGGGGACCAGCAGCAGAGTGCCCAGCAGCGTGAACTCGATGAGCGAGGAGCCACGGTCTTCGTCATGGAGCCTGCTCAGCAGTGCAGGAGGACTTTGAGGTTCAGTCGAACTCATAGGCATTCCCACTGACCTCCAGCGCGCCGGCACCCAGGTAGGGACCCAACAGAGGAACCTGCGTCCTGACGGTGATGCGCAGGCTGCGGCCCTCCCCCGCGGGCACGTACTCGTAGCTGATGTCCTCGGCGTGGGCCTCGGTGATCGACCCACTGATCAGCTCCGCGGTCCGCTGCGCACCATCCTGCGGCGTACGATCATGCAGCACGCCCAGACGAGCCCCGGTGGAGGCCGCGTCGATGAGGGTGTTGCGCACATGCACCAGGAAGGCCAGCTGAAGGATCAGCATGGTCAGCAGCACCAACAGCGCCGAGACCATCACGAACTCGGCGGTCGCCGCGCCGCGCTCATCGGCAGAGCGACGCGTGTCCTCGGCGTCGTGATCCGCCCCGCCGCGAGGTGCAGCTCCCGGGATGTGCCTCAGCGCCCGCGCTCGGCGGGACCGCTCACTGAGAGACCTGGTCGATGGCATCGCTGAACAGGCTCTGCAGGGCAGGCTGGGCGACCGCCAGGAGTCCGGCCACCAGCACTGCAGACATGAGGGTGATCATCACCCATCCGGGCACATCGCCCCGCTCCTCGGTGTGCAGCTGGTTCAACATAGTGTCCCTTTCCGTTGTGGATGATGAGTGGGTCGGTCGGTGGGCAGATCAGGTCAGTCGGGGGCAGGTCAGGCCGGCGAGGCGGCTCAGGGCCCCAGGGACAGCAGCTCGAGTCCCGGAAAGACGGCGAAGACCACCGTCAGAGGAAGGATGCCGAAGACCACAGGGACCAACATGCTGAGCTCTTTGCGGCCCGCGGTCTCCATCAGCTCGCGCTTGCCGAGGTCACGCACATCCTGAGCCTGCGCGTGCATGACATCGGCCAACGGTGTGCCCCGTTCCATAGCCACGATGATCCCTTCCAGGAACCGGGAGATCGGCGGCGACTGGACACGTGCGGACATGTGCTTCAGCGCGTGGGTGAAGCTGGTTCCGGCGCGGGTCTGGGCCAGCACCTTGCGCAGCTCGGCGTTGAGCTCTCCTCGGGAGACCCTGCTGACGCGTTCGAAGGCCCCGGGAGCGCTCTCACCGGCGCTGACCGCCAGGGCGATCATCTCAGCGACTGTCGGGAACTCGGAGAGCATGCGCGCCTGACGACGTCGGACCCGGGCCGAGAGCATGTTGTCCCGCAGCGCGAAGCCCAGCACTGTCAGCACCAGAATGCTGATCAGAGCGATGAATCCGTGGAAGCTGCCGCTGAAGAAGGCGGCCGCATTGGCCCCCGCGGCCAGCAGCGCCCCTGCTGCGGCGCAGCCGAGCTGCTGGATGCGGTATTCGCTGAGGGTGATGCCGGCATCAGCCTGGTCCAGGCGACGACGGAGCTGGTCGGCGTCGATGCTGAACCGGTCCAGCTGCTTCAGCGCCTCACGCAGGACCGGGCCGAAGATGCGTTGGGCCACAGAGAGCGAGACCAGGCTCTGCGGCTGGTGGAAGAGGTCGACGCCGCCGGCGGCTGAGGAACGCAGCATCGGAGCCACCCGCTCCTCGAAGCTGGGCCGGTTCATCATCGGCAGGGAGCGCAGCACCACCACCAGGCCGAAGCCCAGTCCGAGCCCGGCCGCCGCCGCCCATGCGATCACCGGGGTCATGCGAAGACCCGCTCCTCGACCGGCAGAGCGCCCAAGCGCAGCATCACCCGATAGCAGATCACAGAGACTGCCAGACCCGCGCCGAGGACTCCCAGCCCGGTCATGCCGCGGTAGGCCTCGGCAGCCTCCGGCTGGGTGGAGAGCAGCAGCACAACGATCCACGGAGCAGCGACGGCGAGCTTGGCCGCGTTGCGGGTCCAGCTCTGACGAGCCTCCAACTCGCTGCGGGTCCGGGCGTTCTCCCGGAGAAACTCGGCGAGAGTGCTCAGCAGCCGCCCCAGGTCCGATCCGCCGACCTCTCGGGCGATGTTCAGCGCGACCACGATCCGGTCTCCCACCGGGTCAGCGAGGCGCTCCCGCAGCCGGATCAGGGCCAGCTCCATCGTCTGGCCGGAGCGGTAGTCCCTGCCGAACTCCGCGAAGGGCTCACGCAGCGGCTCCGGTCCGGACTGACCCAGCTGGGCCAGGGCTTCAGGAAGCGACATGCCGGCGCGCACGGCGGAGCGGAGGTGATCGACGGCGTCGGGCCAGAGCTCTCGGAGCACGGCACGACGCTTGGAGGCCTGCCAGTTCAGCGCCGCCCACGGCAGAGCGGAGGCGAAGAGGGTGAAGCACAGAGCCACGGGCACGGCCGCAGTCAGCAGCACCACCGTCAGGAATGCCGTCAGCGCGCAGAAGAAGGTGGCCACGAGCACCGCCGATGCGCTCAGACGCGGATGGCCTGCCTCGGCCAGCAGCTTCTGCACCTTTGCCGGCCGTCTGGCGCGGGACGCGGGTCGCTTGGCCCGTGGCCAGAAGGACCACCAGATGCACAACAGACCGAGGCCCAGGCAGAGACCGAGGAACAGGCTCATACGCTCGCGCCCTCCCGCTCGAGCTGCCGGCGAGCCTGGCCGGAGAGCTTGGGCAGGTCGAACAGCGGGACGCCGGAGGGGACGAGCTCGCCGTCCTCGCGGCTGAAGAGCGTGGTGGTCTCGATGGTGCCGGACTCCACCCGGGAGCCGACAGCGAGGATCTCCTCCACATAGCGTCTGCCCTGCTGATCGCGCACGCAGTGGACCACCAGATCCAAGCAGGAGGCCACTGTGGGCAGGATGAAGTCACGGGTCACGTTGGGGCCCGAGAGCAGCGGGAGAGTGGCGATCTTGGTCAAAGCATCGCGGGCGCTGTTGGCATGGATCGTGCACATCCCTGGCAAGCCGCTGTTCAAGGCGATGAGCATGTCCATGCTCTCGGCCTCCCGGACCTCTCCGACCAGCAGGCGGTCCGGGCGCATCCGCAGCGCCTCTTTCACCAGGCGGCGCAGCGGGATCTCACCCTCGTTCTCCAAGTTGGGCTGGCGGCACTGCATCCCGACGACGTCCCGCAGAGGAATATCCAACTCGAAGATCTCCTCCACCGTGACCACACGCTCCCGCGGCCCGATGGCCGAACTGAGGCAGTTCAACAGAGTCGTCTTCCCCGCCTGGGTGGCACCGGAGACCAATACATTGGACCCGTCGGCCACGGCGGTCTCCAGGAATCCGGCCGCCGCCGGGCTCAACGACCCCGAGGCGGTCAGATCCTCCAGCGAGGAGGCTCGAGCGATGAATTTGCGGATGTTGACCGCCCAGCGCCGTGTGATGTCCGGGATGACGACGTGCAGGCGGGATCCGTCCGGCAGAGAGGCATCGACGAAGGGCGAGGAGAGGTCGAGCCGACGGCCCGACGACTTCAGCATCCGCTCGACCAGGTCCCGCAGCCGTTCCTCACTCAGCGTCACCGACGTCAGCTCCGAGCGCCCGTTGCGTGCCACGAAGACTTCATTGGTCCCGTTGACCCAGATCTCCTCCACCGTGGCGTCGTCCAACAGCGGCTGGAGCTCCCCGAAGCCGGCCACAGCATCCATCACGTGTTTGACGGCCCGGTCGAAGGGGCCTAAGAGCGGAAGCGTGGTCAGCAGCGAGCGCTTGTCGTACTCGCCGACGGCGGTCTCCACCAGATCGCTGACGCTGGAGCGGTCCGCTGCAGGGTCCAGACCTCGATCGCGGATCTGTTCGCGGACTTCGCTCTCCACCATCGCCAACGCGTCCACCGGCTGCTCTCCGTCCCTCTGCTGCGTCATATTCACTGCGTCCCGTTCACTGCGTCACAAGGAATTACTCAATCACTCCTGAACGTTTTCTTCCAATGGTCTGGGAAATCTGTGGATAAAGAATGAATATTCAATGCTTAGGTGGAAAGATATCCACAGACACGCAGGGTTCGGCACAGTGGCTTCGCTCACCGCCCTAGGATGCGGCGCATGTCTCTGACCATCACCGTGGTGCATGCCCCGGGCGCCTTGGACACGGGCCACTGGGCCGCATTGCACCGTGCCGCCGGCCGCATGCCCCATGAGCTGCGCCTGTCCCTGACCGGACTGCGATCTCCCGACGGCGCACAGCTGCGCGCAGCGGTGCTGGAGTGGGCCGCGGGCCACCTTCCCTCCGACGCCCGAAGCCGACTGGCGGCGCTGCAGACCCACAGTGCGGGGACTCCGCTGGCCGAACTGCCGTCCGAGTCCCCACAGATCCATCCGGGCATGGTGGTGGTCCTGGCACCGCAGCGCCCCTCGACCGCGCCCCGTGCTCCACGCAGCCGGACCGCGGGACTGAGACTGTGCATCGACCAAGGGCCCGACGCCGGCCGCCTCCTCCCACTGACCCGCGGAACCCGCGGCATCGGCCGCGCCGCAGAGATTACCGTGGCAGACCCGGCACTGGGCCGCGAGCAGCTGCGGCTCAGCATCGGCGAGCGCGGCATCCGCATCCGAGAACAGGGAAGATCGCTGCCGTGGACCAGCGGCGAACCGCTGACCCGGGGCCGCAGCACCTTTGAGCTCCTGCGCGGCCCGGCACCTGCCTCCGGAGGCAGGTGGCCCACTGCACCTCAAGCGGTGGACGGCGAACCTCCCGAAGGCAAGCACCGCATGATGCTGGTGATGGCACTGGTCCCGCTGGTCGCCGGCATCGTTCTGGTGACGGTGACCGGCATGTGGTTCTTTCTGCTCTTCAGCGCCGCCTCGGCTCTGGTGGCGCTGGGCACGGTGATCGACGCGACCCGACGCCGTCGGCGCTACCGGCGCGCTCTCCAGCAGGCCGCCGCGGAGTGGGCCCGACGCCGCAGTCTGGCGCTGCCCACACCGGGACGCGTCAGCCGCCTCCTCCGGGAGGGCGCAGCCCCGTCCATGCCCGATGCCACCGTGCGCCTGGGCAGCGCGCAGGTGCCCGCTCAGCTGGAGCTGGCCACTTCAGCCTCACCGCCGGAGACTCTCACCCGGACCGGGGCTGCGCTGAACCTGCACCCGGGACTGCAGACCCTGATCCGCGGGCACCGGCGCGAGGTCGACCGACTCTTCCGCTGGATCCTTCTGCAGCTGCTGATCCGTCCGTCCCGGAACAGGCCGCCGCTGCTGGTCTGCGATGCCGGACTGCGCCTGCCCGCCGAGCTCGAGGACCTGGAGCAGGTGCGTCTCCTCGCCGCGGCAGAGCTCACCGAGGACACACTCCCCGCCGCCGTCTCCGAGGGCCCAGCTGGCGTGCTGCTCGCCTCGGGCGGGCTCGGCACTCCCCTGGCCGAACGCGCTGCGGCCCGAGGGTGGCATGTGCTGACATCGCCTCCGAACACATCAGAGGACGAGCGGGGGCTGTTAACCTCCCGCGAGGACCTCCAGCTCGTCGATCTGTCAGCAGGCGCCGTCACACCCGGCTCCTCGTCCGGTCGTAGGCCTCGAGGAGACGGAGAGCCCCACGAGGACGACACCACGGACCGCGCCCAGGAACTCGTGGCTGATGGGCTCTCGTCCCAGACGACGGCCGAGCTGCTGCGTCTGGCCCTCCCGCACTGCACCGACGGCGGCGGAGCACCGGGTCTGCCGCGACAGCATGACGCCTCGCTGCCGGATCCGCTGATGGCCCGCTCAGCCCGACGCAGCCTGATCGCCGAGCTCGGCCGCGGCGCCGACTCCGCTGAGCTGCTGGATCTCGTCAACGACGGCCCTCATATCCTCCTGGCAGGAACCTCCGGCTCCGGCAAGTCGGAGCTGCTCAAGTCACTGATGCTCGGGTGGGCGGCCGCCTACGGGCCGGAGGAGGTCAACTTCGTGCTCTTCGACTTCAAGGGCGGCTCCACCTTCCAGACCATCGACCAGCTGGAGCATTCCCTGGGACTGGTCACTGACCTCTCCCAAGCGCAGGCGGAACGCACCCTCGAAGGCATTCGCTCAGAGCTCACACGCCGGGAGCGGCTCTTCTTGGAGACAGGTGCCGGTGACTACTCCGAATACCGGCGGCTGGCTCCGGAGAGGCCGCTGGCCCGCATGCTGGTCGTCATCGATGAGTTCCGGATCTTCTCCCATGAGCTTCCGGACACGATGGATGAGCTGATGCGTCTGGCCACTCTGGGGCGGTCGCTGGGCCTTCACCTGGTCCTGGCCACCCAACGGCCTCAGGGCGTGGTCACCCCCGACATCCGGGCGAACATCGGCGCTGTGATCACCCTGCGGCTGCGCGGCGACGACGAATCCCAGGACCTGGTGGGCACCGCCGAGGCGGGCCGCATCCCCCGGGACCTCCCGGGCCGAGGCATCGTCCGCAGACCGGGCGAGGCACCGGTGCCGTTCCAGTCGGCACGGCTGAGCTCCGGCTCTGAAGTCCTGCGCGCCGCGCCCGCCTCCGCACGGGTGCACGCCGCAGGACCGGCCGACTGGGAGGACTCCTCTCCGCAGATCGTGAGGCGCCTGGCCGGCGCCGAACACACCAGGTCCCGTCCCCACACTCCCCTGCTGCCTGCCCTGCCGAAGGATGTTCCAGTCAGCCACGACGGCTCGGACCCCATGCTCGCGATGGTGGATGATCCCGCCCGCCAGGATCAGTGGCCGCTGCGGGTACACCCCCGTGCCCCGCAGAGTCTGGCGCTGATCGGAGAGGGAGGCTCCGGAGGAGCGCAGGCCCTCAGGTCGCTGACCGCCCAGCTGCTGGCCGGAGATGAACCAGTGCATGTGTACCTGTTGGATGGGGACCGCTCCCTGGAGCAGTTCCGAGACCACCCCCGCGTGGGCAGCTGGATCACCGAGGAACACATGCCCGAGCTGGACCATCTCTTGGCCGCGCTGAAGGAGGAACTGGCCCTTCGCCGCATCAGCCGGGAGCGCGCCCGGACCCCGCTGATCGTGCTGATGAGCGGACATGCCCAGTGGCATATGGCCGCCCAGTCCTCCGGCCCCGGGATGATGGACCATGCGCTGGGCACCCTGATCAGCGAAGGGGACGGCGTCGGGATCTCTGCTGTGCTCTCCGGAGGCAGAGAGCTGGTCAGCGGAAAGCTGGGAGCACGGATTCCGGCCCGCATCTATCTGCCCTACGGGGTGTCGACAGACACCAGCTTCATGTGGCCCAAGCTCAGACCGGTCGATGCCCTGCCGGGGCGAGGCGTCCTGATCGATCCGCATCACCCGGCCCCGGGGTTGGAGGTGCAGCTGGTCTCCGCGGCAGAGGCCGAGACGCCGCCGCGAGGTGATGGGCCTCCTAGGGAGCCGCCGGTCCGGGTCCATCCGCTGCCGGAGGAGCTCCCAGCGACGTCGCTGCCCGGGAGCGCAGAAGAACGGAAGGGTCCCGGCGCATGCCCGGTCATCGGCGTCGCCCAGTTCACCCATGGCCCGGTGGCGCTGGAACTGGGAGCGGTGACCCTGATCCTGGGCGCCCGGGCCATGGGCAAGTCCTCGGCTCTGCGTCTGCTGGACCAGCAGCTGTCCGGCCGCGCTCGATGGTGGGAGCAGCTGGAGTCCGGCGCCCAGGAGCTGGAGTCCGGCGGCGACCGCCTGCCGGAGATCCTGCTGATCGACGACGCGGACCGGCTCGGCCCGACGGAACATCAGAGAGTCGAACAGCTGCTGCTGCGCGGAGTCCGAGTAGTGGCTGCCGCGGCCCCGGGGCCCTCGGTGTTCGGCACCATCCCCTGGGCCCACCGCGCCCGCGGCGGGCCGGGCAATATGCTGCTCAGCCCCACCCATCGGTCCCAGGGGGATGCCTTCGCCATGTCTGTGCCGGTGCTGTCCCGCCCCGTGCCGGGCCGGGCCGTTCTGCTGCGCCCGGAGAATCCGATGGTCGTGCAGTGGGCTGTGCCCACGTCCTCAGGTCATATTCAGTGAGCGTGGAGGTGGCGACGGTAGATATGGATCCATGCATCTTTCCGGCTCCTCATCCCACCCTGTGCGCAGCTCCTCCGCCGTGCTGGGGATCCTGCTCTCCGCCTCCCTGCTGGCCTCCTGCGCCGATGATGACGCCATGCCGGACCTGCCCGACGGTGTGGAGGAGGATGACACCTACCTCCCCTCGGCCGAACCCTCGGCCGAGAATCCGCACGGCACCGAGGACATCGACATCTCTCAGGACGTGGGCATGGTCGCGGTCAACACGGTGATCACGGAGCACGAGGGACACGCTGTGGGCTTCACCGCCGAGCGTGAGGAGGGCGAGACCGGCATGGTCGTCGACGTGCTGGTCGAGGGCGAGATGATCAGCGCGGCCACCGACCAGGAGGGCGAGCACTACGTCGAGGAGCTGACTCGCTCGGAGGCCGACGAGGATCTGCTGGAGCTCTCCGAGAACGCTGAGGTCCCTCTGCTGCGTGCCATGCAGATCGCCCGCAGCGAAGCCTCTGGGAACATCATGGAAGCTCAGCTGGAGTCCCGCGAGAACGGGCTCATCGTCTGGTCGGTGACCGTCGAAGGCACCGGCACGGAGAGCACCACTGTCATCGACGCCAATAACGGCGCTGTCGTCCCTGAAGGAGACGACCCGCTGCGCGAGAACAACATCGGCGGCGATCCGGAGAATCCTCCGGATGAAGGAGCCGGGGAATGAGCCCCACCCGGTGAGCCGTCTCATCGTCCTCTCATGGGTCGCCTGAAGAATGGAGCCATGATGAACACCGTGATCCCCACCTCTGGAACTTCCCGCGCCTCCACCCTGCTCTCCGCAGCGGCCATCGGCACTCTGGCCCTGACCGCATGCGGGCCTGACACCACCGGCGACGAGGCCGAGCCCGGTTCCGCGGTCACCGTGGGCACGGACAACGACTCCGCGACCGAAGAGCAGGACGACGCCGCCCAGGACGATCAGGCCCGACAGGAAGAGAGCGCTCAGCAGAACGAGGATGCTCAGCAGGACGCCGCTGAGGGCGAGGACGGAGAGACCCCCGATGAGCCGCTGTTCCAGGCCATCGACGCGGCGCTCGCGGAGCACCCTGACGGCGTGGTCACCGAACTCGACACCGATGACGACTACTACGAGATCGTCGTCTATGAGGGCCAGACCGAGTGGGAGCTCGAGGTGGACCGCGAGAGCTTCGAGATCATCGACGCTGAGGAAGACGGCATCGACAGCGATGACCAGCAGAGGGCCGAGGCAGTCGAGATCGACATCGTCGAGGCCCTGACCACGGCCGCCGAGGAGGGCGGCGCCGAGGTGGAGCAGGTCGAGCTGGACACCGAAGGAGGCGCGGTGATTTGGGAGATCGAACTGACCAACGACGTCGAGGTCTCCGTGGACGTCTCCACCGGTGAGGTCCGCTCGACCGACTCCTGAGCTCACCGCGGCGCAGACCGGATAGAATGGCCTGGCTCTCTGCGAGTCAGGCCATTCTTCGTGTGAGCACGTATCTGAAGGAGGTGGAGGGATGTCAGGCCAACGCAATCTCACCGGGTTCTCCCCCAAGGCGCTCGCTTGGCGCGCCTTCTTCGAGACCTCCGCGGTGATCAGCGACCGCATGGAGAAACGCCTGTTCTCCACCACCGGCCTGCGGCTCAGCGACTACAACGTGCTGCTCCTGCTGGCTGAGTCCGAGGGCTACCAGCTGCGCATGGGTGAGCTGGCCGAGCGTATGGTGTTCTCCCCCTCCCGGCTCTCCTACCAGGTCAAGGCACTCCAGACGCGTGGTCTGCTCACCCGTTTCACCGATCCGAATGACCGCCGCGGCATGACCGCACAGCTGACGGAGGAAGGCGTGGCGGTCTTCGAAGAGGCCCGCGCCGTCCACGGACAGCACATCAAACAGCTCTTCCACCCCGCTCTGGACGATGAGCAGGCCGCAGTGCTGCAGCAGATCTGCGGACAGATCCAGGAGACGGTGGCTAACGCGGAGGCTGCGGAGACAGAACAGTGAGCGTGACCGAATCAGCACGCTCCCGCAGCAGCTGAAGGTCTCCCAGCGCCGCCTGAACACTGGCCACCGCCAGACGGACGTCCACGTCGTCCAGGCCCGGTTCCGGCACGACGCCGACCAGCAGCTCCGGGCCCACACCGCCGCCGGCGACCGGTTCTCCGGAGGCGGTCGCCGAGGCGATGCCCTGAGCAGGACGGACCTCCAACCGGAGCACACCCGGGCATTCCGGCAGAATGCCCTCCAGCTCCTGGGCGACGTCGAGGTCCGCATAGGACGGTGTCCAAGGCTTGCCCTGCGCCAGGGCGGTGAGAGCAGGAGTCCGCAGCACGAAGGGGAACTCGGATCGCGGATCCAGCACCACCAGCTCGGCGTCCTCGGCCAAGGCGGCGAGCATGACCCGCTCCGTCTCGGCGGCCACCGGCCGGGCCTCGGGGTGCCAGCCGGTCAGCGCCTCCACCGAGGAGAAGACCGGCATGGTCTGCCGGCCATCGTTGGAACGGATGCTGATCAGCGAGATCTCGGCCTGCTTATCACCGTGCTCGGCGTCGCCCTCACCAGTGGCCAGCACCGGAACGAAGAGCCGGACTCCGGCCAGAGCAGCCACAATATCGGCTTCAGCGGCCTCACCGGCGATGAGTGCCTCCCGTGCCCGGACCAGTGCGGGCGCGGCCAGGCCGTCGTCGCCGTCGAAGGTGTGCAGGGGGTTTCCCCCACCTGAGAGGTCGCGTCCCTGCCAGGTGATCCCCGCCGAATCGGCGGCACGACCTTCACCGTCGCGGTTCTGGCGCTGCAGCAGCGCTGCGATGTGCCCGGGAAGTTCCTTGCCGCTCATGCGGACTGCGCAGCGGCCTTCAGCGCCTCGGGCAGGGTGAACTTCCCAGCGTAGAGCGCCTTGCCCATGATGGCTCCCTCCACACCGGAGGAGACCATCGCGGCCAGAGCCTGGACGTCCTCGATGGAGGAGATGCCGCCGGAGGCGACGACGGGCTTATTGGTCTTGGCGCTGACCTGGGCCAGCAGCTCGGTGTTCGGGCCGCGCAGCGTGCCGTCCTTGGTCACGTCGGTGACCACATACCGGGGGCAGCCGGCATCCTCGAGGCGCTCGAGGACCTCCCAGAGATTGCCGCCCTCCTGCGTCCAGCCGCGGGCGGCCAGCGTCTCGCCGCGGACGTCCAAGCCCACTGCGATGGCATCGCCGTGGCGTTCGATGGCTCGGGCGGTCCACTCCGGGTCCTCCAGTGCCGCGGTGCCGAGGTTGACGCGGGCTGCGCCGAACTCCAGGGCGCGGTCCAGTGACTCGTCATCGCGGATGCCGCCGGAGAGCTCGATCCTGATGTCGATCTCGTCGACTACGCGGCGCAGGACCTCACGGTTGTTCCCGCGGCCGAAGGCGGCGTCGAGGTCCACCAGATGGATCCATTCGGCGCCCTGCTGCTGCCAGGTCAGGGCGGCTTCGAGGGGGTCGCCGTAGCTGGTCTCCGAACCGGCCTCACCCTGGACCAGGCGCACAGCCTGACCGTCGGCCACGTCGACGGCAGGCAGCAGCTCCAGAGCCGGAACCTCGGTGGGAACAGTGGTGTCAGTGTCAGTCATGAGTCTCTCTCTTGTTCCTCTACAGGCTGGTGATCCAGTTGCGCAGCAGCTGCATGCCGGCGTCGCCGGACTTCTCCGGATGGAACTGCGCCGCCGAGAGCGGACCGTTCTCCACGGCTGCGATGAAGTCGGCGCCGTGATGGGACCAGGTCACCTTCGGCTGGGACATCTCGGGGATGGTCACGTCGAAGTTCCAGCTCTGCACGGCGTAGGAGTGGACGAAGTAGAAGCGCTCCTCCTCGATGCCGTCGAAGAGCACGCTGCCCTCAGGCGGGCGGACGGTGTTCCACCCCATGTGCGGGACCACCGCGTCCTCCGGCAGAGCGGTGACCTCACCGGGCCACTCCCCCATCCCCTCGGCCGGGATTCCATGTTCGATGCTGCGTTCGAACAGGATCTGGTGCCCGACGCAGATCCCAAGGACCGGCCGTCCGCCGGCGATGCGGCGTCCGATCCAGCGCGGGGCATCGATGGCCTTCAACGAATCCATGACGGCGGCGAAGGCGCCTACGCCCGGCACCACGAGGCCCTGGGCGTTGAGGACCGCGTCTGTGTCCCGCGTCAGAGTCACCGAGGCTCCGGCGCGCTCCAGGGCGCGCACGGCCGAGTGGACGTTGCCCGAGCCGTAGTCGAGGACGACGACCTCGGGTGCGGCCATCAGAGGGCTCCCTTCGTGGAGGGGATGTCGTCGGTCCTGGGGTCGCTCTCCACAGCTGCGCGCAGTGCTCGGGCGAAGGCTTTGAACTGCGCCTCCACGATGTGGTGGGGATCCCGGCCGCCGAGCACTCGCATATGCAGACAGATCCCCGAGTGGTACGTGATGGCCTCGAAGGCGTGGCGGGTCATGGAGCCGGTGAAATGCCCCCCGATGAGGTGGTACTGCTGGCCCTCCGGCTCCCCGCTGTGGACCAGGTACGGCCGGCCCGAGACGTCGACGACCGCGTGGGCCAGCGCCTCGTCCAGCGGAACTGTGGCCTCGCCGAAACGGCGGATGCCCCGTTTCTCACCCAGGGCCGTGCGCAGCACCTCACCGAGCACGATGGCCGTGTCCTCCACCGTGTGATGGACATCGATATGAGTATCGCCGGTGGCCTCGACATCGAGGTCGATCAGCGAGTGCTTGGCCAGAGCGGTCAGCATGTGGTCGTAGAACGGCACGCTGGTGCTGATGTCGGCCCGTCCGGTG
Organism: Nesterenkonia lacusekhoensis; assembly: GCF_017876395.1. Taxonomy (NCBI): domain Bacteria; kingdom Bacillati; phylum Actinomycetota; class Actinomycetes; order Micrococcales; family Micrococcaceae; genus Nesterenkonia; species Nesterenkonia lacusekhoensis. The sequence goes on from NZ_JAGINX010000001.1 coordinate 1,605,772, forward strand.
CCGTCCAGGTCCATCCGGACCTTCACGCTGGACTCACTGGTGACGCGCTCCATCTCAGCCACACGGCCACCGATCAGCTGCGCCTGGTTCTGTTCTGCTCCCATAGTCAGTCAGTCTATCCGTGCGCGGCGGCACGAGGGGATCCACCCGACACGTACCGACGCAGGGAGTCCAGGAAGGACGTGGTCTCCTCCGCAGTCCCTGCGGTGACCCGCAGATGCTGTGGGATGCCCACATCCCGGATGAGGACGCCGTCGTCGAGGAGGTGCTTCCAGGCGGCCTTCTCGTCCTGGAGTCCGCCGAAGAACACGAAGTTTGCGTCAGAAGGTTTCGGGTCCAGCCCCATCGCCCCAAGTTCGGCGACGATGCGATCGCGTTGGACTCTGATGCGTTCCACGTTGGCCATGAGCGCAGCGCTGTGATCCAACGCCGCCTCGGCCGTGGCCTGGGTGATGGCGGAGAGGTGATACGGCAGGCGCACCAGGCGCAGGGCGTCCGTGACCTCAGGGGCGGCCGCAAGATACCCGAGCCGGCCGCCGGCCAGGGCGAAGGCTTTGCTCATGGTGCGCGAGACGATCAGACGCTCACGGCCGGCCAGCAGCTCCAAGGCCGACGGTGTGCCCTGCTGGCGGAACTCACCGTAGGCCTCATCGACCACGACCATGGTGTCCGAGTCGCGGGCCGCCTCGTAGGCAGCTTCGACCACATCCAGCCCCAAGGCCGTGCCGGTGGGGTTGTTGGGAGAGCACAGGATGACCACGTGAGGGCGGTGAGCTCGGATCTGTCGCGCCACGCTCTCCGCGGACTGAGTGAAGTCGTCCTCGCGCTCACCGGCGATGTAGTCGCTGTAGGTGCCCCGGGCGTAGAGGGGGTACATGGAGTAGGTGGGCGGGAAGGCGAGCACGGAGCGCCCCGGGCCGGCGAATGCCTGGAAGATGTGCTGCATGATCTCGTTGGAACCGTTGGCGGCCCACATGTTCTCCGCAGCGAGCGGAGAGGACAGGGAGCTCTCCCGACTGAGGTAGTCGGCGAGCTTCTCCCGCAGGGCGGTGAACTCGCGGTCCGGATAGCGGTTCAGCCCGACGGCCGCCCTGCGGACCTGCTCAGTGATCGCCTCGACCACTTCGGCGGGAACGTCATAGGTGGTCTCATTGACGTTAAGCATCGCCGGCACGGTCAGCTGAGGAGCGCCATAGGGCTCCTGCCCGCGCAGCTCCTCACGCAGCGGCAGAGCCGCCAGCTTCTGGGAGCGCTGTTCCTGAGAGTCTTCCTGCGGAGTTGTCACCGGACCATCCTATCCGCGAAGCCATCGGCCTTCAGTGCCTGGGTCAGTCCTCCACCGGCACGTACAGGGTCTGGCCGGGCTGCAGCTCTGAGCTCTCCAGCCCGTTGAGCTCGGCGATCTGCCCGATGAGTTCACGGATGTCCTGGTCAGAATCCACCTGGGACGCCACGTCCCAGAGGGTGTCCCCGGCGCCCACCTGGACCTCCTCAGCGGAGACCCCCGGGGCTTCGGAGGAGGATGCCTGGGCCTGGTTGACCAGCGCGCCGGCCAGGAAGAACATCCCGACGACGAGGGCAGTCAGCAGGGCGAAGGCGGGCATGCCGAAGAGCAGCAGACGCCCGCGCCGGGTGAGCCGCATCGTGGTGTGCATGAGAAACCTCTCTTTCGAACCTGTGTTCTATTTGTAGCACATATCTTCGAGTATGTTCCAGGCTCGGCCGCGAAAATCATGGAACACGTCTACGATTTCGAGTAATCTGGCCATATCTTCGAACACGGAGCAGTCCATCAGCAGGCACTGACATGAAGGCGTGACAGGAAGGTCTGTGCGCAGCCGTCGGACGGTGCACGCAACGGCAAGAGAGGCAGAGCAATGGCCCGGAAGACAGCAGAGGGAGACGCCGTCCCCCGCCTGACCGAGCGGCAGCGCCGCATCGTGGACATCATCCAGGAGTCCCTGGCAGAGCGCAGCTACCCGCCGTCGATGCGGGAGATCGGTGATGCCTGCGGCCTGGCCTCGCTCTCTTCGGTGACCCATCAGCTGGCCCGGCTGCAGGAGATGGGCTATCTCAAGCGCGTGCCGGGCAAGCCTCGCGCCATGGAGGTCATCCGCGACTCCTCCGGGCAGCCGCTCCTGCAGGAGTCCGCCCAGGAGACCGCCGAGCCCTCAGGGCCCGTGACCGATCTGAACGCCTATCGGGCAGAGACCGACTCCCGCACCGCCGATGTCCCTCTGGTGGGACGCATCGCCGCCGGTGGACCGATCCTCGCCGACCAGCAGGTCGAAGACGTCATGCCGCTTCCGCGTCAGCTCACCGGTGAGGGCGAGCTGTTCATGCTGCAGGTCCGCGGCGATTCGATGATCGAGGCGGGGATCTTCGAAGATGACTGGGTCGTGGTGCGCCGGCAGCAGGATGCGGAGAACGGAGACATCGTCGCGGCCCTGCTGGACGACGAATCCACCGTGAAGACGCTCAAGCGGCGGGACGGGCATCTGTGGCTGCTGCCACAGAACCGTATGTATGAACCCATCCTCGGCGACGAGGCCAGCATCATGGGCAAAGTCGTGACTGTGCTCCGCAGCCTCTGAGCCGGCTCAGCCCTGGGCGAGACGGGACAGCGCCCCACGGGCCACGTCACCGTCGGTGGTCGCCCAGAAGTTCGGCATGGACTTCTTCAGGAAACCTCCATAGCGGGCAGTGGCGAGCCGTGAGTCCAGGATCGCCAGGACTCCCCGGTCCTCGGCGGTCCTGATCAGGCGCCCAGCTCCCTGAGCCAGACGCGTGGCGGCATGCGTGGCGGCCACCTGCATGAAGCCATTGCCGCCGCTGCGGGCCACCTCCTGGCTGCGCGCACTGTTCAACGGGTCATCCGGCCGGGGGAAGGGAATCCGATCGATGGCCACGAGCCGGCAGGAACGTCCGGGGACGTCCACTCCCTGCCACAGGCTCATGGTGCCGAAGAGGCAGGTCTCCTCCTCCTCGGCGAACTGCTTGACCAGGGCGGACATCGTGGAGTCGCCCTGGCAGAGGATGGGCACATCGAGGCGCTCCCGCAGGTCCTCCGCGGCCTCCTCGGCCGCGCGCCTCGAGGAGAACAGGGCCAGGGTGGCACCGCCTGAGGCCTCGATCAGTCCAGCGAGCTCATCGCGCTGCTGTTCCGCAGTCTTCAGCGAGGGCGCCGGCAGGTGTTTGGCCACGTAGAGCATCCCCTGCTTGGGATAGTCGAAGGGACTGCCGACATCCACAGCATCCCAGTCCGGAGCCTTCTCCCCCATCAGCCCCAAAGAGCCGGCCACAGGATCGAAGCTGTCACCGATCGTCAGCGTGGCTGAGGTCAGCACCACTGTGCGATCGCCGAAGAGGCCTTCGCGCAGCCGCGCAGCCACCGAAGTGGGCGCCACGTAGATCAGTGGGGGTTCCTCCGGAGATGCCTCCTGGTAGCCCTTCCCTGGGCTGAAGCTGCCCGGACGGCTGAGCCAGATGACATCAGGGGTCTGGTGCGATTCGAGCATCCGGTCAGCAGTGTCCTGGACTGCCTGCAGCCTCGCCCGTGCGGTCTTTCGGCCGGCATCGGCCTCCGAATCGCCCGAGGGCTTGGAGTCGGACAGCGCGGTGCGGGCGGCGTTGCGGGCCAGCTCCACCGCCTCGGTCTGCTGGGGGTTCATCCCACGCGGGAGCAGCCCAGACTCAACCAGGTGGAAGGCGGCCTCCACAGCTGTGGCCGCACTCTGCAGCGCGTCCACGTTGATGGCCGTGTGTTTGCGCGCCGAAGAGGCGGCGGCCAAGATCATCTGAGCCGACAGATGTGCGGTCACTGCGGAGGTGACGCGCTCGGAGAGCTCATGGGCCTCGTCGACGATGACCGCGTCATGTTCGGGCAGCACCTCCAGACCCTCGAACGCATCGATGGCCAGCATGGCGTGGTTGGTGACCACCAGGTCTGCGTCCTGAGCCTTCTCCCGGGCCAGCTCGGAGAAGCACTCCGAGGCCATCGGGCACTTCCGAGCTCCGATGCAGTCCACTGCGTTGACCGAGACCTGCCGCCAGGCGCGGTCGGTGACGCCCTCGGGCAGATCGTCACGGTCACCGGTCTCCGTGGTCTGCGCCCACTCGCGCAGCATGACGATCTCCTTGCCCAAGCGCGAGCTGGGCTCGAAGGTGCTCACACCGCCGCCGGGCTCTGCCGCGACGTTGAACAGGGCCTGATCGTCGTCGTCCTCCTCGGGGAAGCCGCCGTCGAGCTTGTGCTTGCACACATAGTTGGCCCGACCTTTGACCAGCGCGACATCCACCGGTCGGTCCAGCTCCTCGTCCAGGTTCCCGAGGAGCCGCGGCAGGTCGCGCCCCATGATCTGAGCCTGCAGGGCCAGAGTCGCCGTGGAGATCAGCACCGGACGCTCGGCGTCCAGGGCATGGACCACGGCGGGCACCAGATAGGCCAGCGATTTGCCGGTTCCGGTGCCCGCCTGGACCATGAGGTGGCGCCGCTTCCGCAGCGCCATCGCCACGTTCTTGGCCATCTCGGACTGCCCTTCGCGCTTGACCCCGCCCATGGCGGAGACTGCGTGGTCGAGCAGCTGCAGCGATCGGGTGTAGCCCGTGGACCGGGTGGCCGTCTCGGTCACTCAGCCACCTGGAACTTCGCCAGGTCCGCGGTCATCTCCGGACGCACGCGCACGCTGAGCCGCGTCCCCTCCTCCGCGTAGGAGGTGGAGACGATCTCGACGTCCTCGGCATGCAGGCGGGCGACGATGTCGCCGTCGGCGTAGGGCACCAGAAGCTCCAGCGGGACGTTCGGGCGCGGGATGGACTCGCTGACGAGGTTCTTCAGCTCATCCACGCCGTCACCGGTGCGGGCCGAGACCAGCACCGTATGCGGCTCACGGCGTCGGATCCGTTCCACCACGTCCCACTCGGCGGCATCGGCCTTGTTCAGGACGATGATCTCGTCCACCTCATCGGCGCCGACATCGGCGAGGACCTGCCGCACCGCTGCGATCTGGCCCTCAGGCTCAGGATGCGAGGCGTCGACGACGTGCAGGATGAGGTCGGCGTCGGCCACCTCCTCCAGCGTCGAACGGAAGGCCTCGACCAGCTGCGTCGGCAGGGCCCGCACGAACCCGACGGTGTCCGAGAGCGTGTACCCGATGCCGTCCGGGGTGCTCGCCTTGCGGACCGTGGGATCCAGCGTGGCGAACAGGGCGTTCTCCACCAGCACGCCGGCGTCGGTGAGCCGGTTGAGCAGCGAGGACTTGCCCGCGTTGGTGTAGCCGGCGATGGCCACCGACGGCACGGCGTTCCGCCGCCGATTGGCGCGCTTGGCCTCGCGGGCAGGCTTCATGTTGGCGATCTCGCGACGCAGCTTGGCCATCCGCTGGTTGATGCGACGCCGGTCCAGCTCGATCTTAGTCTCACCCGGGCCACGGGAGCCCATGCCGGCCCCTGCGCCGCCGACCTGGCCGCCGGCCTGTCGGGACATGGACTCGCCCCAGCCGCGCAGACGCGGCAGCAGGTATTCCAGCTGAGCCAGCTCCACCTGAGCCTTGCCCTCCCGGGACTTGGCGTGCTGGGCGAAGATGTCCAGGATCAGGCCGGTGCGGTCGATGACCTTGACCTTCACGATGTCCTCCAGGCCTCGGCGCTGGGAGGGGGCCAGCTCAGAGTCGACGATCACCGTGTCGGCCCCGACGTCGGCCACGGCCTGGCGGATCTGCTCGGCCTTGCCGGATCCGAAGAACGTCCCCGGGTCCGGGGTGGCGCGCTTCTGCAGGAAGCCGTCCAACACTGTGGAGCCGGCAGTCTCTGCCAGGGCCGCGAGCTCCCGCAGCGAATGCTCAGCCTCAGCGGACTGACCGCCCACATAGATCCCGGCCAGCACCACACGCTCGAGGCGCAGCTGGCGGTATTCGACCTCGGTGACGTCTTCGAGCTCCGTGGAGAGCCCGTCCACACGCCGCAGCGAGCGGCGCTCGAAGAGGTCGTACTGCTCACCGTCGGTCTCCGCGTGTTCCACCTGCAGTGAGGAGAGCTCGCGTGCGCGCTCATCGAGCACGCTGCGCTGGCGGTTGGTCTCATCAGCCGCGAGGATGCGCTCGATGGTCGCATCGATCGAGGACTGGCTGGTCTCCTCCTGCGTCTCGGCGTGCTGCGCCTGGTCCGCGGAGGGTGTGGTCTCGTGTTTCTTCGTCATAGTCTCCTGAAGGACCGGGGCTTCCCCCGGCCCTGCCCGCTGTGGTCCACCCATGATACGGCTCGGCGGGGACATCGTCCTATGGCAGAGCGCCTCACGGGCGGTGAGCGGGGCTTATGCGCTGAGCGGATCGCTCAGATGTGGATAGAGGTTCAGGCTCGACCGCGCATCAGGCAGGAGCAGAAGGTGGCCCGGAGACCGGGCACTCAGATGAAGTAGATCCACATAGGGTCAATCATACTACGATCAACAGGTGAGCTCCTCGCATTATTTCTCAGCCTCCCCGGACACGCCCTTTGAGCGCCGAGGCCTCCAGGTCGAACTGGCCGACAGGTCGGTGACCGTCAGCACCGCCGGCGGGATCTTCTCCCCCGAAGGCGTGGACAAGGGCACCGCCGTGCTGCTCAAGCATGTCCCCGACCCGGCGCCCTCGGGCCATCTGTTGGACATCGGCTGCGGCTGGGGCCCGATCGCGCTGACCATGGCCATGAGGTCCCCGGGGGCCACCGTCTGGGCTGTGGATGTCAATGAGCGCTCACGCACCCTCTGCGCGGAGAATGCCGCAGCCCTGGGCCTGGAGAACGTTCGGGTCATGTCCCCCGATGAGGTGCCCTCGGCGGTCCGCTTCGACACCATCTGGTCCAACCCACCCATCCGAGTGGGCAAGAAGGTGCTCCACGAGCTGCTGGAGCTCTGGCTGCCGCGGCTGGCCGATGACGCCGAGGCGTGGCTGGTGGTCCAGAAGAACCTGGGAGCGGACTCGCTGCTGACCTGGATGCGCTCCATGCTGGCCGCAGTGGGCGAGGACTTCACCGCCGACCGTCCTGAGACGGACAAGGGCTTCCGACTGCTCAGAGTCAGCCGCAGCGCCGAGCAGCGCTGATCAGCGCAGGGTCCCGCTCATCACCAGTTCGGCCGGCCCGGAGAGCTCCACGTCCTCCGCGCCGTCCTGCCGCGGGATGAAGCGCACGATCACCTCACCGCCGGGCACTCGGACAGACCAGGTGTCGACGCCGTCCTGTGCGGCCCAGACCCGCACGGCGGCGGCCGCCGCGCAGGCGCCGGTGCCGCAGGACATCGTCTCCCCCACGCCACGCTCGTGGACGCGCATGCGCACATGCCCGACGCCGTCCTCGACCAGCGGCTCCCCGGGCACTACGAACTCCACGTTGGTCCCGTGCGGGGGCACCGGGTCTACAGTCGGCCTCTGGGTCAGGTCCAGGGCCTCAAGCATCTCGGGGTCGGGCAGGGCCACCACCGTGTGGGGATTGCCCATGGAGATGCTCAGCGCCGGTCGAGGATCCTCCAGGTCATGAGCCATGACCAACGCATCCGAGGCGTTGGACTGAGCGAGCTCCGGATCGATGAAGGACCAGATCCCCATGCCGATGGCGTAGCCCTCTGGGACCTTCCGAATGGTGCGCAGCCCGGCCCGGGTGAGGATGGTCAGCTCCTGCCCTTCGACGAGCGTGATGAGCTCCTCGGCCAGCAGGAAGTGAGCGAAGGCCCGCACCCCATTGCCGCACATCTCCGCGATGGAGCCGTCTGCGTTGCGGTAGTCCATGAACCACAGCGGCGCCTCGTCTGTGCTGGCGAGCCCCACTGTGGAGAGCGCCTCCTCAGCGGAGGCGTCGTCGCTGCGGTGCGCCGCTACGGCACGGATCAGCCCGTCACCTCCGATGCCCAGGTGGCGATCGCACAGGGCAGCGACCTGATCGGCGTCGACATCGCGTTCTCCGGCCGGATCGGCCAGCATGACGAAATCGTTGCCGGTGGCATGAGCCTTGGTCACCGGCGTTCCGGCCAGAGTGTCGAGGGCTGCGAGGTGATGCGGCAAGGGGCGCTCCGGATTCTTCGGCGGATGGTGGGCAGCAGGTGACAGAACTTCGCGGAGGGAGGCCATGGCTTCTCCTCCATAGACAACAACTCTAGGCGGCGATCGCTTCCAGGGCCTCCTCGACCCCGCTGATCCAACGCAGCCGGTGGTCGGCGCGGAACCAGGTCTCCTGGCGGCGTGCGAACTTGCGGGTGGCGACGATGGTGGATTCCAGGGCCTCGGCCTCTGTGAGCTCTCCGTCGAGCACCTGCAGGTGCTGCTGATAACCGATGGCGCGCGAGGCGGTCCGTCCCTGCCGCAGGCCCTGCTGGTCGAGCCGCCGGACCTCGGCGAGCAGACCCTGTTCGGCCATGAGGTCCACCCGCTGCGCGATGCGCTCATGGAGCTGTTCGCGCGGCAAAGACAGACCCAGCTGGACGACCTCTCCCAGTGCGGGCTCATAGATCCGCTGGGGCATATAGGAGCTGAACGTCCGACCGGTCAGTCGCACGACTTCCAGAGCACGGACCAGCCGACGGTCGTCCTTGATCAGCGAGGCCGACTCTGGGTCAGCAGCACGCAACTCCTCCCTCAGCGCGGAGGCGCCCTGATCCTGCAGCTGCCGGGTCAGCTCAGCACGCAGCCGGGGGTCGGTGGGTGGGAACTCGATGACGTCGGTGGCGGCCCGGATGTAGAGACCGGAGCCGCCGACCATCACTGGAGTGTTGCCGCGGGCACGGATCGCTCCGATCTCCTCGCGCGCCTGCTGCTGGAAGGCGGCCACGGAAGCCTCTTCAGTGATGTCCAAGACATCGAGCAGGTGATGCGGGACGCCCTGCGTCTCCTCCGCGGTGATCTTGGCGGTGCCGATGTCCATACCACGGTAGAGCTGCATGGAATCGGCGTTGATGATCTCCCCCGGCCGGCCCTGTTCGGCCAGCCGCTGAGCCAGCGCGACGCCGAGCGCGGACTTCCCGGAGGCAGTGGCACCGGCGACGACCACCAGCGGTGTCTGGTCTGTGGCCACGGTCAGCCCACACGCAGACTGGGCATGCCCAAAGACACCGAACCCGGCTGCGCTCCGGTGACCTGGGTGGTGCCCACACCGCAGGAGTCGGCCTGCCAGCGGTCCCAAGCATCGCCGGCCCGTGAGGCGCGCAGACTGTACTGCTCGGCCGAGCGGGGGTCAGCCAACAGGTGGTAGCTGCCGGCGTCGGTGATCGGAATGGTCACGAAGTCGCCGGGGCGCGGGACGGCGGCTCCCTCCGGCACGGAGAAGTGGACCAGGCGGTTGTCCTGCGCCCTCCCGGTCAGCCGCCCGGTCTCGGAGCCTTTGGCTCCGGAGTCGGCCGTGACCAGCAGCTCCTGCTGGGTTCCGATCTGCTTCCGGTTCTCTTCCGCGGTGATTCTGTTCTGCAGGGCGATCAGCCGGTCGAAGCGCTGCTGCACGACCTCCTTGGGCACCTGGTCCTCCATCGTGGCGGCGGGAGTGCCCGGCCGCGGCGAGTACTGGAAGGTGAAGGCAGAGGCGAACCGGGAGGCCTCCACCACCCGCATCGTGTCTTCGAAGTCCTCGTCGGTCTCTCCGGGGAAGCCCACGATGATGTCTGTGGTGACAGCGGCATGCGGGATGCGCTCGCGCACTTTGTCGAGGATGCTGAGGAACTTCTTGCCCCGGTAGGACCGGCGCATGTCCTTGAGCACTTTGTCGGATCCCGACTGCAGCGGCATGTGCAGCTGGGGCATCACGTTGGGCGTCTCGGCCATGGCCTCGATGACATCGTCGGTGAAGGACGCAGGGTGCGGACTGGTGAAGCGCACGCGCTCCAAGCCTTCGATCTCCCCGCAGGCCCGCAGCAGCTTGGCGAAGGCTCCCCTGTCTCGGAACTCGACGCCGTAGGTGTTGACGTTCTGGCCCAGCAGCGTGACCTCCACTGCTCCGTCGTCCACCAGAGCCTGGACCTCGGCCAGGATCTCGCCGGGCCGCCGGTCCCGCTCTTTGCCGCGAAGCGACGGAACGATGCAGAAGGTGCAGGTGTTGTTGCAGCCCACCGAGATGGACACCCATCCGGAGTGCACAGATTCCCGCTTGGTGGGCAGAGTCGAGGGGAAGGTCTCCAGGGACTCCAGGATCTCGATGGAGGCTTCCTGATTATGGCGGGACCGCTCCAGCAGCGTGGGCAGGGAGCCGATGTTGTGCGTCCCGAACACCACGTCCACCCAGGGCGCCTTCTCCTGGACCGAATCCTGGTCCTTCTGCGCCAGGCAGCCGCCCACGGCGATCTGCATGCCGTCGCGAGCCTCTTTGGTCTTGCGCAGCTGGCCCAGGTGGCCGTAGAGCTTATTGTCCGCGTTCTCACGGACTGCGCAGGTGTTGAAGACGACCAGATCCGGGGTGCTGTCCGGTTCGGCACGGGTGTAGCCCGCATCTTCGAGAAGTCCGGAGATCCGCTCGGAATCGTGGACGTTCATCTGGCAGCCGAAGGTGCGCACCTCGTAGGTGCGCCCGAGGGCCCCGGCGTCAGGGGCCTCAGCGTCAGAGGCTTCAGTGTTCGCGGTGTCTGTCACGGCGGTCGCTGTCATCACTGCCCAATTCTACTGAAGGTCGGCTCGCTGATGGGCGGCCTGGTCGTCCAGAGCCTCCCGCACGATCTGGAAGGCCGCACCGGGCGAGTGGCCCCTCCGAGCCAGCATGAAGACTAGGCGGCGGGTGTGCTTCTCCCGCTCCTTGCGCTCCTCCGGCCCGTTGCCGACGGGGATGGTGGTGCCGCGCAGCTTCTTGGCCACCAGCTCCCGGGCCGCGGCGTCCTCATCCTCAGCGCCGATCTGCTCCAGAGCCTCCTCGGCCAAGGCCTCCTCGATGCCCTTCTCCTTGAGCTCCCGGCGCAGAGCGGCCCGGCCCAGGTTCTTCATCTCATGGCGGGTGCGCACCCAGGTACGGGCGAAGTCTGCGTCATCGAGGAGGTGGACCTCCTCCATACGGCCCAGGACCGCAGTGATGACCGACTCCTCAAAGTCGCGCTCACGCAGCGATTCCGCCAACTGGTGCCGGCTCTTGGCCGAGCCGGTGAGCTTACGCAGGACGACCGCGCGAGCCTTCTCATAGTCGCTGCGGCTGTCGTCGCTCTCGGAGCGGGAGTTCTGGGAGCCAGAGCTCTCAGAGCCTGCGCTGTCAGCACCGGAACTGCCAGAACCGGAGCCGGATCCGCCGCTGCTGGGGCTCTCGCCTGTGGGGCTCTCTCCGGTCTGGCCGTCCTGGAAGAGCCCGCCCTCAGCAGCCCCCTCCTGGATCTGGGCGACCGCCCGGCGGAGGGCTTCAAGCGTCTCCTGCTGCTCAGACATCGCGCACCCCGTTCGATGGAGACTGCTCAGGCAGTCTCTCCCACCGGCTTCAGATCGGGACCGGCCTGATCGGCAGGCTCCTCCTCAGTGATGACTCCGAGCTTGACGCGGATCTTGTGCTCGATCTCATCGGCCAGATCGGGGTTGTCCTTGAGGAACTGGCGGGCCTTCTCCTTGCCTTGGCCCAGCTGATCCCCTTCATAGGTGAACCATGCGCCGGACTTCTTGATCAGCCCGTTCTCCACGCCCACATCGATCAGGCCGCCCTCGCGGGAGATGCCTTCGCCGTAGAGGATGTCGAACTCGGCCTGCTTGAACGGAGGGGCCATCTTGTTCTTGACGATCTTCGCCCGCGTGCGGTTGCCCACTGCGTTCGTGCCCTCTTTGAGGGTCTCGATGCGCCGGACGTCCACACGGACTGAGGCGTAGAACTTCAGGGCCTTACCACCGGATGTGGTCTCCGGGGACCCGAAGAAGACGCCGACCTTCTCACGCAGCTGGTTGATGAAGACAGCAGTGGTCTTGGTCTGGCCGAGCCGTCCGGCGATCTTCCGCAGCGCCTGAGACATCAGGCGGGCCTGCAGACCCACGTGGGAGTCGCCCATCTCGCCCTCGATCTCGGCTCGGGGCACCAGGGCCGCCACCGAGTCGATGACCACGATGTCCAGGGAGCCCGAGGAGACCAACATGTCCATGATCTCCAGAGCCTGCTCACCGGTGTCCGGCTGGGAGACCAGCAGGGAGTCGGTGTCCACGCCGAGCTTCTCGGCGTAGGTCGGGTCCAGTGCGTGCTCGGCGTCGATGAAGGCCGCGATGCCGCCGTTCTTCTGCGCGTTGGCCACGGCGTGCAGCGCCACGGTGGTCTTACCCGAGGACTCCGGACCGTAGATCTCCACCACACGTCCGCGCGGGAAGCCTCCGATGCCCAGAGCGGCATCCATAGAGATGGAGGAGGTCGAGATGGTCTCGATCGGCGCGCGGGTCTCATCGCCCAGGCGCATCACCGAGCCCTTGCCGTACTGCTTGTCGATCTGTGCGAGCGCTACGTCCAGCGCCTTCTGCCGGTCCTGGCTGACTGCCATGACTACACCTCGTTCATTCGATGTTCTTCGCTGACGATTGCCTACGCCGTCGAGACTACGCATCCCCACTGACACGAACGCGTGACACGGACCGTGCTGTGGACTCCTGCGCGCGCCGCAGCAGCACTGAGACCCTCTGTGGCGGAATCTCCCCTGAGCCTACCGCGTCCTCGAACATAGGTTCGAACATGTCTGCCCGCGTGTCGTTCACCGCTTGGGCGGGATGTCCCGGCCAAGCCGCCGTTCGGCGGGGACCTCCTGCTGATCGCAGACGGCCTCCCACACGTCACGGGGTGAGGCGCCTGAGCTCAGCGCCTCACCGGCAGTCTTCTGGTACTGGCTCAGCACCAGGGAGTCGGCCAGCACATGGGCGTAGCCGCTGCCGAACTCCTCCTCCATCAGCGACCAGAAACGGCTCAGCCTCATGGACGCACCTCCTCCTCACCATAGGAAGGACCCTGCTCGGCGTCGAAGTCGGCATAGGTCCGGTTGAGCTTGGACAGCAGCCCGGAGAGAGTCTCGATGTCAGTCTCCTCCCAGGTCTCGAGCATCGCCAGATAACGTTCGGCACGTTCCCGCTGAGCGCTCTGCAGCCGCTCCAGACCCTCCTGGGTGAGCGAGATCAGCTGGGCGCGCCCGTCCAGCGGGTCGGTGTCCTTGGTGACCAGTCCGCGTTCGGCCAGGGTGGCCAGCTGACGGGAGAGCGTGGGTTTGCCGATGCCCAGCTGCCGGGCGATCGAGGTCATCCGCTGACGCCCGTCCTGCTGCAGGATGGCCAGCACCGAATAGGAGGCCGGTTCGATCTGCGGATCCAGGCGCCGGGCGATCTGCAGAGCGTTGAACCGTCGCCTCACGAAGAGCCGGTTGAACTCACGCTCCAGCTCACGGACTGTGCGCCGCCGCCCCTCAGTGGTCATCCCAACAGTGTAGAGACCTCGGCGCCGCAGAGAGAAAGCGGGCAGAGAAGAGGGAGAGGGCCCTGCAGGACCCTCTCCCTTTCACGTCTTTCACATCGCCGCTGAGACGCGGCAGGCGTCAGCCGCAGCTGCGGGCGAACTGCTCGTTCGCGAACTCCTCCGGAACTGCGTCCGGGACCATTCCGCCGTCCACCGGCTGGCCGAACTCACGCTGGAACTCGGTGGGCACAGTGTCCGGGACGTGCACGCCTTCGGCCACTGCTACGCGTTCGGCGACCTGGCCGAGCATCGCGGAGAGCGGGACATCGAGTGCGGCACAGATGGAGGCCAACAGTTCGGATGAAGCTTCCTTCTGCCCCCGCTCCACCTCTGAGAGGTATCCCAGAGAGACGCGGGCATCGTGGGAGACATCGCGGAGAGTGCGGCCCTCAGTCTGACGGATGCTGCGCAGCACATCACCGATCTCCTGCCGAAGCACGACGGCTTTGGCCTCTTTGGTATCGGCGGTGACTGCGCCTTCGGCGTCCATATCCTTCCACCGGGTGACGCCGTTGACGGTGACTGGCTGTCGCACCATGGACTTTCTCCTTCGGACTCGTAGCCCTCGTTACACCCAGGATCAACGGGATCTCCCCCGGGTTTGTTCCCACTCTAACGCGGTTCGCCGATGCCGGAAGGCTCTGTGTGCAGGAAATCGTCGATAAGTTTCAGCGCGCCCTCCACCGAAGCCTCTCGGATCCCTGCACGATCGCCGTCGAGATTCAGCAGCAGAGAGCCCGCCGACCAGGAAGCACCCTCTCCATCGGAGGCATACTCGAGGTCCTCGACGCAGTCGTCGGGAAGCCTCAGCCCCAACCGCTGGACAGCCTCGTCGCTGCAGGCCAGCCCCAGGTAGACGGTTCCGACGTCCTTGCCCTCGTGGGGCTCCGGGCCGGCGACCCCAGTGGTGGCGATGCCGATATCGGCACCGGTGGCCGCCGCAGCTCCGCGCGCCATCGCTGCGGCCACCGCAGGATCCACGGCGCCGCGGGACTCCAGGAGCTCGGCATCCACAGCGAGCAGGTGATGCTTCACCTCATTGCAGTAGGCGACGACGCCGCCCAGCAGCACCGCCGAGGCGCCCGGCACATCGGCCAACCGTGCCGCCAGGGAGCCGGCGGTCAGGGATTCTGCGGTGGCGAGGGTCAGCCCGCGATGGGCGCCCCGCTGGATGATCTCCACCGGATCGGAGGTCTCCTCCGCTTCGGCGGCCACAGACTGGGCGCCGCCGTCGACCTCGGCGCCGCGCTGATCCAGCCAGTTGCGCTCCTCGTGTGCATCACTGTGCCGACGTCGCATCAGGCGGCTCCCGTCTCTTTGGACTCACGGCGCAGCCGCAGGGCCGAGATCAGGTAGTCCACACCGGTGACCACGGTGACCACCAGGGCGGCGATCATGATCCAGAACGCCACATCGGCCAACCAGCCGGCGATGACCACCAGCGGCAGCAGCATCAGCTGCAGGCCCGCGGTCTGCAGGACAGTCTTGAGCTTGCCGCCTCGGGAGGCGGGCATGACCTGGGTCCGCAGCATGACCATGCGCAGCAGCGTGATGCCGAGCTCGCGGACCAGGATGACCACGGTCACCCACCACGGCAGCTCGCTGAGCAGCGAGAGCATGATGAGGCCGGAGCCGATCAGCAGCTTATCGGCGATGGGGTCTGCGATCTTGCCGAAGTCGGTGATCAGGTTCCGCGAACGGGCCAGGTCGCCGTCGATCTTATCGGTGATCATCGCGACGGCGAACAGCCCGGCCGCGGCCCACCGCCACCCGCCGTTCTGGGCCTCCAACCCGCCGCCGAAGGCCTCGGCCAGCGAGCCTTCGGCATCGAGCAGCAGGAACCAGACGAAGAGAGGCACCAGGACGATGCGAAGCATCGTCAGGACGTTCGCGATGTTGAACAGCGGTGCGTTATTGGGCTCGGCCATAGCGAGACTCTAGCAATTCACCTCGGCTCAGCGCCCGGTGAGCTGCCACGCATCCTCAGATCCTGTGGCGCTGTCCTCGTCGTAGTAGTCCGTGGCCGTGGGCAGCGCCTGAGTGCGCTCCGCCAGATCGCGTGCGATCAGATCGGCGCTGGACATCCCTGAGGTCGTGGAGCCTCCGGAGGGTACGGGGCCGCTGCGCTGGGGCCGGACGGCTTCCGTCTCCGCCGTGGGTGCCGGGCCGGCGTCGTAGTCCGGCACCGGAGCATCCTCCTGTGCAGGGGCGGCCGCGCCGGGAGCCGCCACCGACTGCCCGGGCTCGTAGCCGACCACGTCCTGCTGATACGCGTCCGGGGCATCCTCCGAAGGCGCGGCGGTCGGGGCGTCCTCCCCCTTGATGGTGGCGAGCACGCCGGGCAGCTCCTCAGGGCTGACCAGCACATCGCGGGCCTTGGACCCGGTGGACTCGCCCACCACGCCGCGGGACTCCATGAGGTCCATCAGACGCCCGGCCTTGGCGAAGCCGACGCGCAGCTTGCGCTGAAGCATGGAGGTGGAGCCGAACTGCGTGGTGACCACCAGTTCGGTGGCCTGCAGCAGCAGATCCAGGTCATCGCCGATGTCCTCGTCGATCTCCTTCTTCTTGGGCTCCATGGCCTGCACCGCGTCCTCGCTGTACTGGGCCTTCAGCTGAGACTTCACGTACTCGACCACGCCGTGGACCTCAGACTCGTTGACCCAGGCGCCCTGGACACGCATCGGCTTGGCGCTCCCCATGGGCAGGAAGAGGGCGTCGCCCTGACCGAGCAGCTTCTCCGCGCCCACGGAGTCGAGCACCACGCGGGAGTCGGTGGCCGAGGAGGTCGCGAAGGCCATGCGGGAGGGCACGTTGGCCTTGATCAGACCCGTGACCACGTTGACCGAGGGACGCTGGGTGGCCAGCACCAGGTGGATGCCCGCAGCACGGGCCAGCTGGGTGATGCGCACGATCGAGTCCTCGACGTCGCGCGGGGCCACCATCATCAGATCTGCCAGCTCGTCGACGATCACCAGCAGGTAGGGGTAGGGCCGCAGCACACGTTTGGAGTCCGGCGGGAGCTGGATCTTGCCGGCACGGACAGCCTTGTTGAAGTCATCGACGTGCTTATAGCCGAAGTGGGCAAGGTCGTCGTAGCGGTTGTCCATCTCCTTGACGACCCACTGCAGCGCCTCCGCCGCCTTCTTGGCGTCGGTGATGATGGGGGTGACCAGGTGCGGCACACCCTCATAGGCGGTGAGCTCCACGCGCTTGGGGTCCACCATGACCATGCGGACCTCATCCGGGGTGGCCCGCATCAGGATGGAGGTCACCATCGAGTTCACGAAGGCGGACTTACCGGCGCCGGTGGCACCGGCGACCAGCATATGGGGCATCTTGGCGAGGTTGGCCACCACGTAGCCACCCTCGATGTCCTTGCCCACGCCCATGACCATGGGGTGCTCGGTCTTGCGTGCGGCGTTGGAGCGCAGCACATCACCCAGGGCGACGACTTCCTTGTCCTTGTTCGGGATCTCGATGCCGATGGCCGACTTGCCCGGGATCGGGGACAGGATGCGGACCTCGTTGGAGGCCACCGCCAGAGAGATGTTCTTCTCCAGGGAGGTGACCTTCTCCACCTTGGTGCCCGGAGAGAGCTCCACCTCATAGCGGGTGACCGTGGGGCCGCGGGAGAAGCCGGTGACCTGGGCGTCCACCTTGAACTGGGCAAAGGTCTGGTTCAGCGCCTCGACGATCTCGTCGTTGGCGGTGGTGTGGTCCTTGGCCGGAGGGCCGGCGGGCAGCATGGACTGGTCCGGCAGGGTGTAGGTGACGTCTCCGGCCAGCTCGAGCTGCTCGGAGCGCACCGGCAGGTCCGCGGGCTCCGCAGGGGTCTCCTGGACACCGGTCTGCTGCGCTGTCGGTGCCGTGCCGGACGGCGCAGGCATTCCGGCAGAGTGGGCTCCCGCCTGCTCGGACCCACCGTCGTCAGGCTGCGCGGCCTGCTCGGCCTCGGCCTTCTCGCGGGCGCGCTGGATCGCCAGCTCCTGAGCGGTGGGACGCTTGACCCCCGGCGGCACGGCGGGTTCCTGAGCGGCGGAGACATCCGCAGACTCACGTTCCACGGCGCCCTGGTCGAAGGCGCCTTCGGCGGCCCGTGCGGCTTCCACGCTGTCGATGTCGTAGAGCTCAGGCGCGGGCTCGTCATCATGGTCCTCGGTGCCCATGAGCTTGGAGAGGAGCCCCTTCTTGGGCTTCTCGGGGGCTTCGGACTCAGTCTCTTCGGCGAAGACCTCATCCGCCGCCTGCTTCTTGGCTCGGCGGGGTGCAGACTTGGTCTGGGCCGCATTGGTCTGTGCCGGATTGGCCAGGGCCGACTCCGCGGCGTCGTCGGCTTCGCCCTGACGCGAGCTCTTCTGCTGGGCGGTCTTCTGCTGAGCGGTCTTCTGCTGGGCCTGGCCGCCCAGGGGCAGGGTGTCGTCCGCGACCGGTTCGTGGGACTTCTCTCCCACGATGTAGTTCTTCGCCACGGCGATGCGGTCAGGGATCCGGCGGACCGGAGTGGCGGTGACCACGAGGATGCCGGCCAGCAGCGTCAGCCCCAGCACCGCCCACACCGGGTAGGGCGTGATCAGAGAGGCCAGCGGCGAGGCGACCAGATAGCCGACGATGCCGCCGGAGGCGAGCAGGTCATCGAAGGCGGCATTCAGCGGCGGGATGCCGTTCCAGAGGTGGGCCAGTCCGGCGGTGGAGCACAGGATGACAGTCAGGCCGATGGCGACGCGGCCGTTGTCGTCATGGTCCTGGGGGTGCCGGAAGTAGCGGATGGCGGTCACGAAGAGGACCACGGGCAGGACCACGGAGGCCCAGCCGAAGGTTCCGGCCGTGCCGTTGTGGACGATCCCCGGAAGCCAGTGATCGGTCTGACGAGCTCCCCACCAGTCGACGACGGCCGTCAGCGCAGCCAGCAGCAGGAAGACCAGCCCGGCACTGTCGCGGCGATCATCCGGGTGGATCTTGACCTGCCGTCCGATGCCGCGGACAGCACCGCCGGCCGGGGTGGCGAAAGCCATCCAGAGCCCGCGCATCGCGGTCGCGAAGATGCTGCCCTGGGGCTCCTCCGGGGCAGTCTTCTTCTGATTCTTCGACGTCGTCGCGCGGCCGTTGGCACTTTTGGAGTTCTTTCCTGAGGTGCTGGCGGCTCGCGAGGGGGAAGTACGTGTCGCCATACCAGCTAACCTACCGGCATCGGCGCGTCACGTCACTGATCGGCACACCTTTGGCCTGCGTTCAGGTCCGTGTGTTCGGCCTCAACGCAGGCCCGTGGTGCGCGACGGAGGCGGGGCGGCGGCCGGCTTCCGCCGCCCCGCCTCCGGCCTCAGGTCTCGACGACGACCGGGACGATCATCGGCTTCCGGCGCAGCTTCCGGTTGACCCAGGATCCGATGGTCCGGCGGACGATCTGCTGGAGCTGATGGGTGGTGTGCTCCTTGTTGTCCTGGATGGCCTCGGTGAGGGCGCGGGCGATCTTGGACTTGACGTCCTTGAAGACCTTGTCCTCCTCCGCCACGCCGCGGGCGTGGATGTCGGGGCCGGAGACGATCTGGCCGGTCTGGCGGTTGACCACCGTGATGACGGAGATGAAGCCCTCCTCCCCCAGGACGCGGCGGTCCTTGAGGTCGGAATCGGTGATCTCACCGATGGAGGAGCCGTCCACGTAGACGTATCCGCACTCGACCTGTCCGACGTGACGGGCGACGCCGTCGCGCAGATCCACCACGGAGCCGTCCTCACACACCAGGACCTGGTCCGGGTCCACACCGGTCTCCTCAGCCAGCTTTCCGTTGGCGATGAGGTGCCGGGTCTCGCCGTGGACCGGCATCGCGTTCTTAGGCTGAAGGATGTTGTAGGTGTAGAGCAGCTCGCCTGCGGAGGCGTGCCCGGAGACGTGGACCTTGGCGTTGTCCTTATGGATGACGTCGGCGCCCAGCTTCATCAGTCCGTTGATGACCCGGTAGACGGAGTTCTCGTTGCCGGGGATCAGCGAGGAGGCCAGGATGATGGTGTCTCCCTCACCGACCTGGACCTGGTGAGAGCCGTTGGCCATGCGGGACAGGGCCGCCATGGGCTCGCCCTGGGAACCGGTGGACATGAGGACGACCTCGCTGTCCGGCAGCTGGTCCACCTTCTTGATGTCGATGAGGATGCCCTCGGGCACATTCAGGTAGCCCAGTTTGGAGGCGATTCCCATATTGCGCACCATGGACCGGCCCACAAAGGCCACCCGGCGCCCGTGGGCCTCGGCGGCGTCGAGCACCTGCTGGACCCGGTGGATGTGGGAGGAGAAGCTGGCCACGATGATCCGGCGTTCGGACCGGCCGAAGACCTGCTCGATGACCGGGCCGATCTCCTTCTCCGGGGTGGTGAACCCGGGGACGTGCGCGTTGGTGGAGTCGGAGAGGTACAGGTCCACTCCCTCTTCGCCCAGCTTGGCGAAGTGGCGCAGGTCCGTGATCCGCCCGTCCAGCGGCAGCTGGTCCATCTTGAAGTCACCGGTGTGCAGCACAGTGCCGGCCTCGGTGCGGATGAACACCGCCAGCGCATCCGGGATGGAGTGGTTGACCGCCACGAATTCGCACTGGAACGGGTGGAGGTCCTCGATGTCGCCCTCCTTCACCGCCAAGGTGTAGGGCTTGATGCGGTGCTCCTGCAGCTTGGCCTCGATCAGGGCGAGGGTCAGCTGGGAGCCGATCAGCGGGATGTCGGGCTTGCGGCGCAGCAGGTAGGGCACTGCGCCGATGTGGTCCTCATGACCATGGGTCAGGACCAGTCCGACGACGTCGTCCAGGCGGTCTTCGATGTAGCTGAAGTCGGGCAGGATGAGATCCACGCCCGGCTGCTCCTCCTCGGGGAAGAGGACGCCGCAGTCGACGATGAGGATCTTGCCGTCGAGCTCGAAGACGGCCATGTTGCGTCCGACCTCCCCGAGACCGCCCAGCGGCACGATCCGCATGGTGCCGTTCTTGAGTTTGGGCGGGGTGCTCAGACGCTCTGCTGCCACGTAGGTTCTCTCCTTCAAATCAGAGGTTCCAGCCGGCCTCGCGGAGGTCTGCCAGAACCAGTTGCTTCTCCTGCTCATTGGCTTCCACCAGCGGAAGCCGGACGTCTGTATTGATGCCGAAGCCCAGCCAGTTCAGTGCCAGCTTGGAGGAGACGGCACCCTGGACGCGGGTCATCATGCCGCGGATGACCGGGCCCAGCTCGCCATGGGCGATCCGGGCCTCCTTGAGGTCATAGTTCAGCACCGAGTCGATCATGTGACGGAACGTCGGTGCGGCCACATGGCTGGTGACGGAGACGACGCCGGCCGCGCCCATGGCCATCCAGGCCAGCACGTTCTGGTCATCGCCGGAGTAGATCTCCAGGTCCGTCTTGGTCAGCACCTCAGTGGTGGCGGTAATGTCGTTCTTCGCGTCCTTCAGGCACATCACCCGGGGGTGCTCGGCCAGGCGGAGGATGGTCTCCGTGGCCACCGGGATGCCGGTGCGGCCGGGGATGTCATAGATCATCAGCGGCAGGTCCGCGGCGTCGGCCACTGCGGTGTAGTGGGCCAGCACGCCGTCCTGGCTGGGCTTGTTGTAGTACGGGGTGACCACGAGCTGGCCGTCGGCTCCGGCGCGCTCAGCACGCTTGGCGACCTCCAGGTCGTGGGAGGTGTGGTTGGTGGAGGTGCCGGCGATGATCTTCGCACGGTCTCCCACGGCCGACTTCGCAGCCCGGACCAGGCCTTCCTTCTCATCGTCCTCCAGAGTGGAGGTCTCCCCGGTGGTGCCGGAGACGACGAGGGCGTCGTTGCCCTCATTGACCAGCTTCTCGGCCAGCGCCTCGAAGGCCTCATAGTCGACGGTGTCGTCCTTGGTGAACGGAGTGACCATGGCCGTGATGAGATGACCGAAGTACGGGTCTGTCTGATCCGGGTGTTTGACTTCGCCTTCCGCCAGGTACGGGTCGAAGTCGTGCGTGGGCTCGTGGTGTCCTGCCATAGGAAGTAGCCTACCGTCTGTGAAGTCAGCCGACACTCTCAGACGCGGTTCCCGAGCAGGGACGAGGATCTCCGGGGTGGATGCGGCCCGCGGGCTGGCTCTGCTGGGCATGATGGCCGTCCATGTCCTGCCCACCACTGACCCGCTGACCGATGACCCCACCTGGGCCGGCATGCTGTTCACCGGTCGCCCGGCCGCACTGTTCGCCCTGCTGGCCGGCGTCGGGCTTGCGCTGCTGACCGGAGGCCCTGAGGCTGACCGCTCCGACGCTCGGGTGGCCTGGGACCGGAAGCTGATCACCGTGCGTGCCGGACTCATCGTGGTGCTCGGCATGGGGGCGGCGATGTTGGACTCCGGAGTGGCCATCATCCTGGTCCACTACGGGCTTCTGTTCCTGCTGGCCCTGCCGTTCCTGCGGCTGGGCGCCCGGGCGCTGTTCGCTCTGGCCACCGGCTGGGTGCTGGTCGCACCAGTGGCCTTCTGGTGGCTGCAGAACGATCTTCGCGATCGGCTGGAGGGCTTCCCGGACATGTGGCGGCTGTGGCACTCCCCCAGCTTCGAGGACCTGGCCGTCTCGCCGGTGCTGGGCATGGACCTGGCGCTGACCGGCTATTATCCGCTGCTGATCTGGCCGGCCTATCTCTTCACCGGACTGGCCATCGGGAGGCTGCGTCTGGACCGCAGCTCCACGGCGCTGAACCTGGTGGGCCTCGGAGCCATCCTGGCCGGGGCCGGGTATCTGGTGGGCCGACTGATGATGCCGGGCGTGGCCTCACGCATCCTGGAGGATCTCCCGCTGCAGGAGCGCTACCTGCGCGGCGAACTGCTCACCGGCACCCACCAGGTGCCGCTGGTGACCGACCCCGGGTGGTTCGGCCTGGTGACCCCGCATGAGGGCTCCACAGTGGACCTGGTACACACCATCGGCTGCGCCATGCTGGTGCTCGGCGTCTGCCTGCTGGTGACCGAACGGCTCAGATGGGTGCTGGCCCCGCTGATCGGGGCAGGGGCGATGCCGCTGAGCCTCTACGTGGGCCACCTGATCGTCCTGCATCTCTGGAGGGGAACCGACGACGACGGTGGCCCGGTCCTGGGCGCCCCCGACCTCCTCCGCGACTACGACGGGACGACGATCCTCACCGGTCTGATCCTGGGAGCGCTGGGACTGGGACTGGTGAAGGCGCTGCTGCGCCGCCGCGGACCACTGGAGGCGCTGACCCATCGGGCCAGCGCCTCCGTGGCGGGGCCGCGTCCCTGAGGGACACGGCCAGCATTGATCAGGATTCACTGATCAGGGTTCAGCGTGCTGAACCGTCAGTGCTGAACTGTCAGCGTGCTGCGCGCTGGTAGGCGCCCTCCTGCATGTCCTCCAGCTCGCGGCCCTTGGTTTCCGGGACCCACTTGAGCACGAAGATCAGGGAGATCAGCGCGACCACGGCGTAGAGGCCGTAGGCGAAGACCAGCGACAGCTCGGCCATGTAGGGGAAGAACAGGCTGATGACGAAGTTCGCCAGCCAGTTGAACGCCGCAGTGACGCCCAGGGCCACCGCACGGATGCGGTTGGGGAACATCTCGCCCAGCAGCAGCCACATGAAGGGGCCCCAGGTGGCGGCGAAGAAGGCCACAAAGAGGTTCGCGGCGATCAGCGCGATCAGGTTCCAGGGCTCGGGCAGGGTCACTGCGCCGTCGGCGGCATTCTGGACCTCAGCCTGGCTGAAGGCCAGCACGAGCACACCCAGCGTGACGGTCATGCCGGCCGAACCCACCGCCAGCGGGATGCGCCGGCCGACCTTGTCCACGATCACGATGCCGACCACGGTGAAGAGCACGTTGACCGAGGTGGAGATGATCTGGATGAGCAGGGACTGCTCCTCCGGGATGCCCACGGACTGCCAGAGCGTGTCCGAGTAGAAGAAGATCACGTTGATGCCGACGAACTGCTGGAAGACCGCCAGGCCGATGCCCACCCACACGATGGGCATGATCTTGCCGGAGGCCATCAGGTCCTTGAGCTTCTGCCGAGCCTCGAAGTTGATGGTCTCGCGGATCTCCGCGACCTTCTGATCCAGCTCTTCGCGGCCGGAGATTCCCACGATCTCGGAGAGGACCCTGCGTGCCTTATCCTCCTGGCCCATACCGACCAGGTAGCGCGGAGACTCCGGGATGGACAGGGCCAGCAGGCCATAGATCAGCGCCGGGACAGCCTCAGCGATGAGCATCCAGCGCCAGGTGTCCAGTCCCAGCCAGAACTCCGATCCGGCACCGCCGGCCAGATTGGCCAGGAAGGCGTTGGAGACGGCGGAGAAGAAGATGCCGAGCACGATGGCCATCTGCCACATCGAGCCCAGACGTCCACGCATCCGAGTGGGGGCGACCTCTGCGATATAGGCCGGGGCCAGCACGGAGGCCATACCGACGCCGATGCCGCCCAGGATGCGCCAGAGCACGAAGTCGAAGGCGGTGAAGGCCAGTCCGGAGAGGATGGCGGAGAGGAAGAAGAGGACTGCGGCGATCTGCATCGAGCGCACACGGCCGATGCGGTCCACGATGGGCCCTCCGACCCACGCGCCGAGCATCGCGCCCAGCAGTCCTGAGGCCACGGCGAAGCCGAGGCTGAGCTCGCCCAGGTCGAACTCCTCCTGCAGCGGCTGGACAGCGCCGTTGATCACGGCGACGTCGAAGCCGAAGAGGAAGCCGCCGAAGGCGGCCACCAGGACCACCCACGCCACGCTTCCGGAGTTCGTCTCAGACGATGTCGATCGTACTGATGTCATTCCAAGGTCTCCTCGTTGAGAGTCTTTCTGAGGTTCAGTTCCACACCGTGATCCAGGTCCGGACCGTGTTGCAGATCCGGACCGTCACTCGGTGATGCGGCGAGCCCCTGATGAGGGCTGCGCCGTCAGAGCCAGCGGCCTACTGTACTCCCGGTCACTGGCCGTATTCAACTGGTCGTCGCAACAGTGTGTTGTTGGACTGAGCGTAGTTGATCGGCGAACGCCTCGGCGGGAGTGCGCCACCCCAAGATCCCGCGTGGCCGGTTGTTCATGGCGGTGGCGATAGCTGCGATTTCGGTGGCGTTCCACCTGGAGAGGTCAGTGCCTTTCGGGAAGTATTGCCGAAGCAGACCATTGAGGTGCTCGTTGGAGCCACGCTGCCAGGGACTCTTCGCGTCAGCGAAGTACACCGGCAGCCCAGTCTCTTTCGTCAGCAGCGCATGTGCCGAGAGCTCTTTGCCGCGGTCCCAGGTCAAAGAACGGCGCAGCTGCTCAGGCAGATGGGTGATCGACTTCGCCAGAGCGTCTTTCATGGTCAACGCCCCATACCCCGCCAGTGCCGGGCCGTTCTTCGTTGGTCGAATTTGCCCGTACCCGGCCTGGCGGGGCAGGTGGACCAGTATCGCGTAGCGGGTGGTGCGCTCGATCAACGTGGCCACGGCCGAACGCTTCAGTCCGATGATCAGGTCACCTTCCCAGTGGCCGGCGATCTTGCGGTCCTCGACCTCCTTGGGGCGTTTCTGCAGCACGGTCTCGGCAGTGACATGAGCCCAGGCTTCCTGCCGTGTGCGGGCCCGGGGCATTCGCTTGGTGCGACCTCGGCGCAGGTGCCAGGACTGCTTCCGGGCAAGCCCGCCGCGGGATTCGACGTAGAGGGCCTGATAGATCGCCTCATGAGAGATCCTCATGGTCGGGTCATCGGGGAACTCCAGTGGCAGCCGCTTGGCAATCTGCTGCGGACTCCAGGCGGTGACCCATTCACGGTCCCCACGGTGGGGCTTGTTCTTTCCATCCCAGGCCGGGCCCTCGGGGCCGACAACTTCACCTTCGGCGGTGATGATCTCACCGCTGAGCTTGTCTTGGACGTACTGGCGCAGCCGGTCGTTGGTGACCATCTTCGCGGTCTTCGGACGGCGGGCGCGCCGCTCAGCATGCCACTGAGCAATCGAGGCCTTGTACTCCAGCTGATAGGTCCTGGTCGAGGCGTTACGCCGTAGCTCCCGTGAGATCGTCGATGGGCTACGCCCCAGCCGACGGGCGATCTCACGGACCCCGCTGTCTTGGGCTCGCCATAAAGCGATGTCCTCCCGTTCAGAGGAGGAGATATACCGTCCGGAAACAGTCGAGGCCAAGTGTGGATTCACGCCACCAGCATGTCGGAACCAACGGTGAGCTACAGGCTCGGAGACACCGGCGGCTTCACCGGCCTCTCGGGTCTTAGCTCCTGCAGCGATGGCCTGCCAGAACCGCACACGGTCCTCGCGCCAAGCCACCGTTGGGCGCCCAGGAGAGACGATCTGACCGCGATATTCCCTTGCCCTCTTCTGCCTTGGGCCAATGCCCATCGAACACCTCCATCAGGTAGGTGTTGCGACGACCACTTGAATACGGCCTGGCATTGGCTTCGGCTGCCGCGAGCAGCTTCGGAACCTCTTCGGAGGGCGCCAGGGCGATCACGCATCCGCCGAAGCCGCCTCCGACCTGGCGTGCTCCCAAGGCTCCGTGCTCCAGCAGCGCCTCCACCATGGTGTCGGTCTCCGGAACGGTGATCTGGAAGTCATCCCGCTGAGAGACATGCGATGAGGTGAGAATCACACCCAAGTCTGCGGGCCGGCCGGCACGCAGAGCGTCCCTGGCGGCCAGGACGCGGTCGTTCTCGGTGAGCACATGGCGGAGCCTACGCAGGATGGCCTCGTCCTCGGTGAGGCCCTCCAGGCGGTGAGCCAGCTGCTCGGCTGTGGTGCCGGCGTCGTTGAGCTCGCGCAGGCTCTGCAGCCCCAGCAGCTGGGCACCCTGCTCGCACTGGCGGCGTCGGGCGGCGTATTCGCCGTCGACCAGCCGATGTTCGGCCCGGGAGTCGATGACCATCAGAGACAGCCCGGCCTCCTCCAGGACGAAGGGCACCTGCTCGACCTCGAGGCTGCGGGTGTCCAGCAGCACGGCATGGCCCTGCTCGCCCGCCAGGGAGGCGACCTGGTCCATGATCCCGCAGGGCATCCCCACGAAGTCGTTCTCCGCTCGCTGGGCCAGTCCGGCCAGCTCCAGCCGGTCGATCCGGTGCCCGCCCAGCTCAGCGCCGGCCAGCCCGACAGCGCACTCCAACGCCGCCGAGGAGGAGAGACCTGCTCACACCGGCACAGTCGAGTCCACCTGCAGATCCAGGCCGGGCACCCGGTACCCCGCCTGCTCCAGGGCCCAGAGGGTGCCGGCCACATAGGCGGCCCAGCCGTCGACCTCGCCCGGGGCCAGCCCGTCGAGGCTGAACTCCACGGCAGCGCCGGACTGGTCGGTGTCGGACTGGTCGGTGTCGTCGCGGGAGGACCGGACGGTGACCCTGCGGTCGTCACGGACCGCGGCGGCCACTGTGGTGGTCTGCGACAAGGCGAAGGGCAGGACGAAGCCGCCGTTGTAGTCGGTGTGCTCGCCCATGAGGTTGACCCGGCCCGGAGCGGCCCAGGTCCCCTGTGTCATCTTCTCGGCCATCTCAGGCCTCCTCTTCTGTGCTGGCGGTGCCGGCTGCCGCTGGGTCTGCTGCGGCTGGGTCTGCTGCATCCTCGGCGAGGTCGCGCAGACGCTGGGCCATCTCTTCGGGAGCGATGTCGTTGATGAACACGCCCATGCCGGACTCGGATCCGGCCAGGTACTTCAGCTTGTTCTCCGCCCGTCGGATGGAGAAGAGCTGGCAGTGCAGACGCATCAGGCCCTGGGAGGCTGAGCGCGGAGCCTGCTGCCAGCCGGAGATATAGGGCAGTCGGCCGCTGAAGAGCCGGTCGCCGCGGCGGAGCATGTCCAGGTACAGCTCGGCGAAGTCGTCGCGCTCGGCCTCGGTGAGCTCGGGCAGCCGTTCGATCGGCCGGTTGGGCCAGATCTGCAGCTCCACAGGCCAGCGGGCCCAGGCGGGGATGAAGGCGGTCCAGTGCTCAGTGCGGCGGACGATGCGGCTGCCCTCAGCCTGTTCCGCGGCGAGCACGTCGGCGAACAGGTCCGAGTCCCGGCGCTGGCGGTAGCTCTCTGCGGAGTCCAGGATCCGGCGGGTCCGAGGAGTGATGAAGGGGTAACCATAGATCTGACCGTGGGGGTGGTGCAGGGTCACCCCGATCTCCTCACCCCGGTTCTCGAAGCAGTAGACCTGCTCCACTCCGGGCATCTGCAGCAGCGCCTCGCTGCGGGCGGCCCAGGCGTCGACCACCGTGCGCATGCGCGTGGTGGTGGCCTGTGCCAGCTGGGAGGTGTGGTCATCGGTGAAGCAGACGACTTCGCAGCGCCCCGAGCCGGGCTGGACCAGTCCGGCGGCCTCCTGCTCGGCGTCGCTGGTGCTCAGCAGGTCCGCGGGGACCGGCTCGTCGCCGCGGAAGGAGGGGAAGCGGTTCTCGAAGACGGCGACGTCGTACTGGGCCTGCGGGATCTCGCTGGCGCGCTCCGGGGTGGAGGGGCACAGCGGGCACTGGTCGCTGCTGGGCAGATGGGTGCGGTTCTGCCGAGCCGCGGCGATGGCCACCCACTCCTGGAGGAAGGGGTCGAAGCGCATCTCGTTGCCGCCTTCGGGCCGGGTGATCTCCCGGGGGTCCTCGACGGTCCGCTCGCGCGGCTCGTCGTCGAAGAAGAAGATGTCCCGCCCGTCGGCGAGATGGGCGTGGGTCAGATTCATGGACGGCTCCTCGGGGTGGGCTGTTCGGATGCGGTGTGGGCTGATGTGGTCCGGGCTGATGTGGTCTGGGCGAGGACCACGTGGTCGACGTGCTCCTGAAGCTCCTGCTGGGCCTCGCGGCTCAGGCCGGCGTCGGTGATCAGCGTATGGATCTCCTCCAGCGCGGCGTAGGTGGCGATGCCGACCACTCCCCATTTGCTGTGATCGGCCAGTGCCACTGCGCGCTGGGCGGTGCCGATCAGCGCCCGGTTGGTCTCAGCCTCGAGAAGGTTGGGGGTGGTGAAGCCTGTGCGGGCGGAGAAGCCGTGCGTGCCGAAGAACAGCAGGTCCAGGTGCAGGGTCTTCAGCGAGTTCACCGCCAGCGGCCCGACCAGGGCGTCGGAGGGGGTGCGCACTCCCCCGGTGAGGATCACGGTCTGGCTGTCGCCGGCGCTGTGGAAGGTGTCTGCGATGCGCGGCGAGTTCGTCACCACGGTCAGATCGGGCACGGCGGTCAGCCGCTGGGCGAGGGTCCAGGTGGTGGTGCCGGCGGAGAGCCCCACGGACATCCCAGGCTCGACCAGGGCGAGGGCCTCCTGTGCGATCGCGCTCTTCTCGGCCTCCTGCTGGAGGAACTTGGCTTCGAAGCCGGGCTCCTCGGTGCGGTGATGGGGTTCGGCATCCTCTGCGGCCACTGCTCCGCCGTGGACCTTGGCCAGGTGGCCTGCGGCCGAGAGAGCATCGAGGTCTCTGCGGATGGTCATATCGGAGACCTCGAAGCGGGCCGCGAGATCGGAGACGCTGAGGGCTCCTTCGGCTTCGATGAGGCTGCGGATCGCCGCTCGCCGTTGAGCTGCCAGCACGCCGTGTCCTTTCTGTCTGTGGTGTGTGACGCTGATCTGAGATCAGTGTCTTCTGAGATGTGACGGCCATCATTAAACACCATGTTTCAACAGAATCCAACAGAAATGAACATGGATCGTTGGGCGATAGTCTGGTCCCTATGAGTGAAGCAGCCATTCGTACAGCCGTCCTGGGTGCCCAGGGACGCATGGGAGCCGAGGCCGTGAAGGCCGTCGACAATGCCGAGGACATGGAGCTGGTGGCCGCGCTGGGCCGCGGCGACTCCCTGGAGATGGTCCTGGAGGCCGGAGCCACCCACCTCGTGGACCTGACCGTCCCAGACGTCACCGAGGACAACGTGCGCTTTGCCGTGGAGAACGGACTGCACGCCGTGGTCGGGACCACCGGCTGGGACGGCGAGCGCCTGGAACGCTTGGAGACCCTGCTGCAGCAACACCCTGAGGTCGGCGTGCTGATCGCCCCGAACTTCGCCCTGGGCTCCGTGCTGGCCTCCGCCTTCGCCGCGAAGGCCGCCCAGTACTTCGAGTCCGCAGAGATCATCGAGCTGCACCACCCCGAGAAGGTCGACGCCCCCTCCGGCACCGCGGCTCGGACCGCCGAGCTGATGGGACGCGCCCGGCGAGAGGCCGGCGTCGGGCCCTCCCCGGACGCCACGCAGAAGGACCCTGACGGTGCCCGCGGTGCCGTGGTGGAGGATGTCCACGTCCACTCGGTGCGACTGCGCGGTCTGGTGGCCCATCAGGAGGTGCTGCTGGGCTCGGCCGGCGAGCAGCTGAGCTTCCGGCATGACTCCTTCGATCGCGCCTCCTTCATGCCCGGCGTGCTGCTGGGCCTGCGCACCGCCGCCTCCCGGCCGGGTCTGACCCACGGGCTGGACGGCTATCTGGACCTGGGCCTCTAGGCCGGAGAGGACTCAGACGTGAAGGCGAAGTTCTGGACGGGTGTGATGATCACCCTGCTCACCATCTTCCTGGTGGGTGCGGTCATCAGCGCCTCCCGCTTCCTGCGGACCGATGACCTGCTGGCCCGCGGCATCGGTGTGGGCGCACTGCTGCTGGTGCTCATCGGCGCCTGGGTGCTCTGGCGCGAGATCTCCTTCGGCTGGAGGACAGAACGCCTGGGCCGGATCCTCGACGCCGAAGACGGCCTGCCCGAGGACACAGTGGAGCGCTCCCCCGGCGGCCGGGCGGACAAGGCCCAGGCCGACGAGCAGTTCCGCCGCTACGCCGCCGAGGCGGAGGCGCACCCCGAGGACTGGCGCAGCTGGTTCCGGCTCTCCATCGCCTACGATGTGGCCTCCGACCGGACCAGGGCGCGGAAGACCATGCGCAAGGCCATCGAGATGGAGAAGTCTTCGCGCTGAGGGTGCGGGCCGGCCGGATCGCGTACCCCGTTGCCGGCCGGATCGTGTACCCCATTGTCGTGAATGGAGTACGCGATCCCCGTATTCACCACAACGGGGTACGCAATTCGGCAGGTTACTCAGCGTGGGGGCGCGTGGTCCTACAGGCCTACCCATTCTCTGGTGCCGTCTGCGAAGAACTGCTCCTTCCAGATGGGCACCTCAGCCTTGATCTGCTCCACCAGGTCGGCACAGGCCGCGAAGGCCTCCTGCCGGTGCCCGGAGGCCACGGCCGCCACCAGGGCGTGATCGCCGATCTCCAGGCCGCCCACACGGTGACCCACCCACACGCGGATGCTCTCATGCTCGGCGGCCAGCCCGAGGGCGACCTCCTTCAGTCTCTGCTCCGCACTCGGGTGGGCCGTGTAGTTCAGCGTATGGACCGGCTGGCCGGCGTCGTGGTTGCGCACAATCCCGGAGAAGACGACGACGGCGCCCGCCCGCTCCGACCAGGCCTGCGCCTCCGCCTGGGCCGGGTCCAGGGGCTGCTCGCCGAGGAAGGCGGCGACCACCCGGTCCTCGGCGCTCTCCGCCGACTGCTCGGCGGTCAGGCCTTCACGGTTGAGCAGCGAATGATCGTCAGACTCTGCCGCAGCACTCATCCGGCCGCTCCGCCCAGGCCGTCCCCGCGGCCGTCGCCGCCCCAGGCATCATGCCTGCGGATGTCAGCCACCTGGTCGCACAGGTGCGGGAGCAGCTCGGACAGGACCTCCATGCCTTCGCGGACTGCCTTCGGCGAACCCGGCAGGTTCACGATGACCGTACCTTCGGCCACGCCGGCCATTCCGCGGCTGAGCGCGGCCAACGGCGTGTTCTCCCGGCCATGGGCGCGCACCGCCTCCATGATTCCGGGGATCTCCTTGTCCAGCAGCGGCTTGGTGTACTCCGGAGTGAGGTCATCGGGGGTCAGCCCTGTGCCGCCGGAGGTGATGATGACCGCCGGGGCGATCTGGACCAGCAGCTCGGAGAGCGCAGCGAGCACGCCCTCCCCATCCGGGATGAGCACCGGGGGCCGGCAGCCGAAGCCGATGGACTCTGCGAATTCGGCGATCACCGGAGTGGATTCGTCCTCGCGGACTCCGGTGGCCGCCCGGCTGGAGACGATCACTGGGGCGATCACCCGGTCACTGGCCTCCGAACTGTCAGCAATCTCTGAGCTGTCGGTCATGTCTGTCCCATCCTGATCACTCATCGCGGCTCCACTCCCCACTGGCCCCGCCGGTCTTGGACAGGACCTTCTGGTCGCCGATCACCGCAGACTTGTCCACGGCTTTGATCATGTCGTAGAGGGTCAGAGCGGCCACAGAGGCGGCGGTGAGCGCCTCGATCTCCACGCCGGTGCGGGAGGTGGTCTTGACCTCTGTGGTGATCAGCACGCTGGCGGCGTCGGGGGTTCCCAGCTGGAAGTCCACGGTCACCTTGGCCACCGGCAGAGGGTGGCACAGCGGCACCAGCTCCGGGGTCTTCTTGGCCGCCATGATCCCGGCGATGCGCGCGGTGCCCAGCGCATCGCCCTTGGGCAGGCCGTCCTGGCCGAGCAGGCCGATCACCTCGTCGGTGGTGGTGACCACGGCCTGGGCTCGGGCGGTGCGGGAGGTGATGTCCTTGCCGGAGACATCCACCATGTGGGCGCTGCCGTCGGCACGGACGTGGGTCAGGTGTGAGGTCTCAGCCATGAGCCTTCCTTCCGGTCAGCAGGATCGCTTCGCGCACGGTGCCGGGGGCCAGCTCCGTGTCGTCTTCGAGGATCTCCAGCAGGGCGTCCGCCTGGGCCAGGCTGCCCAGCAGGTGTGAGCTCGGCCCGCCCACGGTCTCCACCACATCCTCAGCGGTGAACCGGACCCGGCGGAACTGCCGCAGACCCGCCGGGGAGCTCAGCTGCTCGTCCACCCGGACCTTCACGCGGCGCTGCGGCGGGCAGACCGAGCCGACGGCGGCCAACGCCGGCCGGACCAGAGTCTCCAGGCTGACGGCGCAACTGACCGGGTTGCCCGGCAGGGCCACCACCGCCAGCGGAGGGTCCTCCCGGGCGGGGCTCTCCACGTGGATCAGTCCCCAGCCCTGAGGACCGCCGGGCTGCTGGGCCACGGAGCCGAACTCCACGCCCCGTGAGCCCAAGGCTTGGCGGACCACCTCGTAGGCGCCCTTGCTGATGCCGCCGGCGGTGACGATCACATGCGGATGGTGCAGTGCCACGAGGGCCTCGAGATTCTCCATGAACCAGCTGGGATCATCAGTGCCCACTCGGGCGGTCTCCACGGCGCAGCCGAAGGTCTCCAGCGTGGCGGCGATCAGCGAGGAATTCGCGTCATAGAGCTGACCGGGACGCAGGACGGAGCCGGGGGTACGGACTTCGTCGCCGGTGCTGAGCACCAGGACCTTGGTGCGGGTCACCAGCGTCACCTCGGTGACCCCGCAGGCCGCCAGCACGCCCAGCCGGGCGGGGGTGAGCACCATGCCCTGCTCCAGCAGCGTGTCCCCCACGGCGATGTCGGAGCCGGCCCGGCGGATGAACCTCCCCGGCTCCAGGTCAGCCGGGATCAGTCCGAGGAACTCCACACTGGTGCCGGTCTCCAGGGGCGATTCGGCAGGTTCGGTCTGGTAGAGCTCAGTGCTCATCAGCAGCGGGGCCTTATAGCCGAAGAAGCGATGCTTGCGGTGGTGCGGGGCCTCCGGCTCCGGTTCCTCGGGCAGCTCCATGTGGTCGAAGGAGCCTGCTGTGGTCTTCTCCACCGGGATGACCAGATCCGCGCCTTCTGGGATGGGGGCACCGGTCATCACCGCCATGGCGGCACCGGGCGGGAGCTCGGCGTGGTCGGAGCCGGCGGCGACGGCCCCGGCCAGCGGCAGAGCGGCCCGGCCGGCGTCGTCGGGGGTGATGTCGTGGATCCGCACGGCGAACCCGTCCATCTGCGAGTTGTCGAACCCGGGCAGCGGGATGGGGGCGGTGAGGGTCTCAGCGGCCAGCCGGCCCACCAGTCCGCTGGTGGAGAGCTGGACGGTCTCGACGGCGCGGCTGCTGATCGCGGCACCCAGCACGTCGGTCAGCCGCTGGATGTGCGTCTCCACGGAGGCGCGTTGGGAATCGGAGGACATGGGCTCCAGTCTACGTACCGCAGACCTCTAGACTGGAGGGATGACTGGATCGGCTGCACCGGTTGCCCTGGGGATGCCCTCGCTCCCCCGCGACGTCGACGGGGCTGACCCCGCCCAGGGCCTGATGGACTCCTTCGGGCGCCGAGCCACGGACCTGCGGATCTCGCTGATCGATAAGTGCAATCTGCGCTGCACCTACTGCATGCCTGCCGAGGGCCTGCCGTGGCTGAAGAAGGACCAGCTGATGACCCCGGATGAGATCCGACGTCTGGTGCGGCTGGCGGTGGAGACCCTGGGCATCCGGGAGCTGCGCCTGACCGGCGGAGAGCCGCTGGTCAGGGCCGACCTGCTGGAGATCATCTCCGGGCTGCGTGCGGATCACCCGGATCTTCCGATCGCGATGACCACCAACGCGATCGGTCTGGAGAAGAAGGCCCAGGCGCTGGCCGACGCCGGACTGAGCCGGATCAACGTCTCCTTGGATTCGCTGCACCGGGAGACCTTCGCTCAGCTGACCCGGCGGGATTCGCTGGACAAGGTGCTCACCGGGGTGGAGGCCGCTGCCCAGGCCGGGCTGACGCCGCTGAAGATCAACGCGGTGCTGATGCGCGGCATCAATGACCGGGAGGCCCCGGAGCTGCTGGCCTGGTCCTTGGAGCAGGGCTATGAGCTGCGGTTCATCGAGCAGATGCCCCTGGACGGCGAGGAGAACTGGAAGCGCGAGGGCACGGTCAGTGCCGCCGAGACCCGTGAGCTGCTGTCCCAGCGGTTCCGGCTGGTCCCGTCGCAGGAGAACCGCGACGGCGCCCCGGCCGAGCGCTTCGACGTCTATGAGCCGCACGGCGGTGACAAGGACGACGATGACAAGCACGACGCCGGCGCACACGGTGCCGGTACGTTCCTCGGCCGGGTGGGGGTGATCGCCTCGGTGACGGAGCCGTTCTGCGCCGACTGCCGGCGCACTCGCATCACCGCGGAGGGCCGGGTGATGAGCTGCCTGTTCTCGAATGAGGAGTTCGACCTGATGCATATTCTGCGGGACCCGGAGGCCACCGACGCCGATGTGGCCCAGCGCTGGGCAGAGGCCATGTGGGTCAAGCCCGCCGCCCACGGCACGGACCGGCCCGGTTTTGAGCTGGAGTCCTTCCACCGGCCGGGACGTTCGATGAGCGCGATCGGAGGCTGAGCATGAGCACAGAGACCACAGCTTCGGAGAATGCGGCTGGGCAGAACACAGCACCCGACGCCGACGCCGGCACCACCACTGGCGCGGTCACGGTTGGAATGGTCACAGTCCGCTTCTATGCCGGCGCAGCTGAGGCCGCCGGAACCGAGGAACGTCAGCTGGCGCTGAGCGAGGATCAGGGGCTGGATGAGTTCCTGGCTCGGCTGCCGGAGCTGATCGAGGCGCCGTCGCTGGAGCGGGTGTGCTCGCGCAGCTCATTCCTGGTCAACGGCGTGCGCACCAAGCGTGAGAGCGGCACCCTCTCCCCCGGCGACCAGCTGGATGTGCTGCCTCCGTTTGCCGGGGGTTGAGGGCCGACGGGTCTTGGGGCGTCTCGGCCTAAGCCACCCCGTTCAGGGCATCGCGATCAGAGAGAGTTCAGAATCTCCATAACGTGCCGAGAGATATAGAGCCGCTTATAGTCGCTCTGCCCCACCTGCTCTACGAGGTTTAGGTCTGTCAGCTTACGCACTGCGTTACTCGCCGCCTGATGAGTGACCTCGTAGCGACGAGCGACCGCAGCCACGTCAAAAATGGGAGTTTCGATCAGATCACCTGCTATACGTGTGGCGATGCTCCGGTCCTTCGCTTCCCGCAGTTGGTTCAGCATGCTTTCTCGGAGCGCCAGCAGGTCCTTCATGGTATTGGTTGTCGCTTCTGCCTGTTCAGCCACACCACGAAGAAAGAACGTCAGCCACTCTTCAACGGCTCCTGTCTGACTCACCGCCAGTAGAAGGTCTATATATTCATCACGCCGCGGCTCAAGCCAGGACGCCAGATTCAGCACCGGGTAATCGAGCAGACCTTGGTCTATGAGCTGGAGCGTGACCACCAGACGACCGATGCGCCCGTTTCCGTCAGAGAACGGATGCAGGGTCTCAAATTGGTAGTGCCCCAGCGCCACCCGCACCAGAGGATGGATACGTTCAGCAGTGTTGATCCACTTTTCCCATGATGAAATCCCTTCGTCCAACGCCTCTCCCGGCGGCGGCGGGACAAAGCGAGCGTCCTGGACAGACCGGCCGCTGCCACCGATGAATACCTGCCTCTGTCGGATCTGTCCGGAGTCATAGGCTTCCCCTCGTGTGCCCTTCACCAGGATGAGCTGGAGCTCTTCCAGCAGCCGTCGGGAAACGGGGCGGGTCTTGAGCAGCTCCAGTGAACGGTCCGCCGCATCCAGGTAGTTTCGAACCTCACGGACTTGAGCGCTTGAAGCCTTCTCATCCAGATAGTCCGCCTCCATGACCTCCTCCAGAGACGCGTATGTCCCTTCGAGGGCTGAGGTCGAGACCGCTTCACGAGACAGTGACGGCCGGACGAGCCACTGTGGATTGGGAATCAGGGACAAGAACGCGTTGAGCCCACCCAGCGCACGATCTGCCTTTCCGAGCGTGAGCTGAACGTCGGGGTTGAGGGTCAGCTCAAGGGGCAGATCGTGTGGGAGGAAGGCATGGGTCTCCCAGCTCTTTTGGGTTCTAGGATCTACACCTTGAATACGACGGAGCGTGCCTGGCGCTTCCGGACTGAACTGCTCTGGCTTCACAATGTAAGCATACGAGGGTTTTACTTACATTTACAGGAGGAGAATGTAAGTCCTCTTGGAGCAGCTGAACCGCCTTCCAAGGAGAAGACCGATTTTCTTGCAAAGCCCCAGCGTCAGCTCGGCGCCACCACGGTCACCGCGCGCGGGGATTCCGCCATGCGGCGGCCCACGCGCAGCACGTCCTCGGCGGTGACCTGTTCGAGCTGGCTGAGGGTGTCGGAGATATCCACGAACTCGCCGCGGACCAGCTCTGCCCGGCCCAATCGGGACATCCGTGAGGAGGTCTCCTCCATGCCCAGCACTGTGCCGCCGCGCAGCTGACCCTTGGCTCGGGCGAGCTCCTCCTCGGTGACCGGCTCGGTGGCGATGCGTTCCAGCTCGGAGGTCAGCACGCCGGTGACCTGGTCGACCTTCTCCGGCAGGCAGCCGGCGTAGAGGCCGAAGTGGCCGGCGTCGGTGAAGGCTGCGGAGAAGGAGTAGGTGGAGTAGGCCAGGCCGCGGCGCTCGCGGACCTCCTGGAACAGCCGGGAGGACATACCTCCACCCAGCACCGCGTGCAGCACCGAGAGCGAAAATCGGTCCGGGTCGGAGGCAGATCCGCCGCGGCCGCCCAGGATGACCTGGGCCTGCTCGATCGGCTTGGTGATGGTCTCCACGCCTTCGCGCACCGAGATGAGCTCCTCGTGGCCCACCCGGCGTTCGGCCGGCGAGCCCGGAGTGCTGATGTCCCAGGAGGATCTGCCCAGCGCCTCGGTGATCAGGCGGCAGAGGTGGTCGTGGTCCAGGCCGCCGGCGGCGGTGATGACCAGCTCGCCGGGGGTGTACCAGCGCTTGAAGTGGGCGAAGACGTCCTCACTGGTGGCGGCCTTGATCTCCTCGGGAGTACCGCCGATGGGCCGGCCCAGCGGGTGGCCGTCCATGACCTGTTCGCCGAAGCGCTCGTGGGCCACGTCCATCGGGTCGTCCTCGTCCATGGCGAGCTCTTCGAGGATGACCCCGCGCTCGGTCTCCATCTCGGCCGGGTCGAGGGTGGCGGAGGTGACCATATCGGTCAGCACGTCCACGGCCATGGGCAGGTCGGTATCCAGCACTCGGGCGTAGTAGCAGGTGGATTCCTTGCCGGTCATGGCGTTGGATTCCCCGCCCACGGCGTCGAAGGCCGCGGCGATGTCCAGGGCGGAGCGTTGCCGGGTGCCCTTGAACAGCAGGTGCTCCAGGAAGTGGGTGGAACCGTGCTGGTGGTCAGCCTCGTCGCGGGAGCCCACTGCGATCCAGAACCCGATGGTGATCGAGCGCTGCGCGGGCATCTCCTCGGTCAGCACGCGCACTCCGGAGGGAAGGACGGTGCGCCGGACGGTGGAGCCGGGGTCGGCGTTGAGGATGCCTTCGGTATGGGGTTCGATCGTCACGCGCATAGGGAGTCAGGGTACAGGAACCCGCGACGCCGGCCCGGCGGGGGGTCTGCACAGAGGCCCCCGGACATGCATAGGGTGAGGTATGAGCATCCAGGACTCCCCCGCTGACCTGCCCGTTCAGAGCTCCGAGCGAGTGCTGACCACTCCGATCTTCGATGCGGTGGAGGACACCTTCGCCTTCGGCGAGCGCGGTGAGACGCTGCGCCGGGTCTACCTCAGACACCTCAGCGCCGTGGCTGTACTGGCGGTGGATGAGCAGGACCGGGTGCTGCTGATCAACCAGTACCGGCACCCGGTGCGGATGAAGCTCTGGGAGATCCCGGCGGGGCTGCTGGATGTGGACGGCGAACCCATGCTGGAGGCCGCGCAGCGCGAGTTGGCCGAAGAAGCGGATCTGCAGGCACAGACCTGGCAGACGCTCCTGGACTTCTACACCACTCCGGGCGCCAACAATGAGGCGATCCGCATCTACCTGGCCGAGGGGCTCACCGAGGTTCCTGAGGCTGAGCGCCATACCCGTGAGGCGGAGGAAGCTGAGATCACCACCGCGTGGGTGCCCCTGGCTGAGGCAGTCCAGGCTGTGCTGTCCGGCAGGATCCATAACCCGAGTGCGGCCAACGGGATCCTGGCTCTGCATGCGGTCCGCACCGGGGCCGGTAAGCTGCGCGACGCCCGGGCGCCCTGGGAGGATCATCCGCGGGCTGCTGAGATCCGCCCCTGAGGCTGGCTCACCAGCGGTCGACAGGGGCAGAGCTGCTCAGTCGTCGTCGTGCTTTCCGTAGACGGGTCGCAGCTCTCCGTCGGGGTCCAGGCGGCGAAGGATCTGCTCGGCGATCGTCCCGAGGTGGTCCACCTGCTCCTCGGTGAGCGGGTCCAGGACGTGCTCTCTCACCATCTCCACATGCCCCGGCGCGGCAGAACGGATCTTCTCCCACCCCTCGTCGGTGAGCCAGACATCGGTAGCCCGGCGATCCTCGGCTGAGGCGAGCCTCTCGACATAGCCGCGCTCCTCCAGCCGCTGGATCACATGGGAGAGCCGCGGCAGCGTCGCGTTGTTGGCCTTGGCCAGGAAGCTCATCCGGACCGTGCGCCCCTCCGTCTCCGAGAGCAGGGCGAGCACTCGGTAGTCGAAATGGGTCAGCCCCGCGTCACGCCGCAGCTGCGAATCCAGCAGGGGCGGCAACGCCTCCAGGATGGAGGCCAGCCGGGCCCAGGAGGACAGTTCACGGGAGGAGAGCCAACGAGTGTTCACTCTCTCATTATCCCGCATCAGCTTGTAGCTACAACTATTCATGCTCTACGGTTTTCGTTGTATCTACAACCTTGGCAACATCAACGAACAGGAGAGAGCCCGTGCGCCTTCTGGTGAACCCCTCGTCCAAGAGCCCCATCCTCACCGACCTCGCCCTGCTGGTGGCACGCGTCGCCCTGGGCATCATCCTCATCGCCCACGGCTGGCAGAAGTTCGATGAGTGGACCATCGCCGGAACCGGCGACTCCTTCGCGGGCATGGGCGTGCCGGCACCGTCTGTCACGGCAGGCGTAGTGACCTTCGCCGAGCTGGTCGGCGGCGCATTGCTGATCCTGGGCGTGCTGACCCCGCTGGTGGCACTGATCAACGTGATCAGCATGCTCAGCGCCCTGTTCCTGGTGCACCTGGAGGCGGGGATCTTCGTCGACGCCGGCGGCTACGAGTTGGTCCTGGCGATCTTCGCTGGGCTGATCATCCTCACCGCCCGCGGCGCCGGCCGCTTCAGCGTGGACCGACTGCTCAACCGGGCGGCCTGACGCCTGAGCAGCACCGTTGAAGGCCAGTTGGCCTGAGCCCTTGAGGCTCGGGTCAGCTGGCTTTCTTCTGTCTGGAGCCGCCGGACTTCTGAGAACTTCCGGACTTTCCGGAGCCGCTGGACTTCTTGGAACTCCCCGATTTCGAGCCCTCGGACATGGAGCCGCCGGACTTCCCTGAGCCCCCGCTGCCCTTCTTCCGCCGATCGTCCACGGACTTCTTCAGCGCCTCCATGAGGTCGACGACGTTGCCCTCGCCTTCGTCCTCCTCCGGGTCACCGAAGGTGGCCTCAGTGTCGATCTCCTCGCCGTGTTCGAGCTTCTCGTCGATGAGCTCCTGGAGCTGCTCCTGGTATTCGTCGGTGAAACGCTCAGGCTCAAAGTCTTCCGAATAGGACTCCACCAGGGAGGCCGCCATCTCCAGCTCCTTCTTGGTGACCTTGGACTGGGGGATGTCGAAGTCGGCGTCGCGCATCTCATCAGCCCAGCGCATGGTCTGCAGGATGATGACGTCGTCGCGGACCCGCAGGGCGGCCAGCCGGGTGCGTGAGCGCAGCGTGAACTTCACGACGGCGACGCGCTCGGCGTCCTCGAGCGTTCGGCGCAGCAGCACATAGGATTTCGCGGACTTTCCGGCCGGCTCCAAGAAGTAGGCCTTGTCCAGGACCAGGCTGTCGATCTGGTCCTCGGGCACGAACTGCTCGACGGCGATCTCTTTGGACTCATCCGCCGGCAGCTCCTCCATTTCGTCTTTGGTGATGACCACCGTGGATTCGCCGTCGTCATAGGCGCGGTCGATGTTTTTGAAGTCGATCTTCTTCTCACAGACCTCACAGCGGCGCTGATAGCGGATGCGTCCGCCGTCGGCGTCGTGGACCTGATGGAGGCTGACATCGTGGCTCTGCGTGGCCGAGTACAGCTTGACCGGCACGCTGACCAACCCGAAGGACACTTCCCCTGACCAGATAGCTCGCATGGGCCTATCCAAACATCCAGCGCGTAGAGTGGCGAGGGCGCATGACCTAGTCCGGCTCAGCACATCTGCAGCGCGGGCGCGGCACAACCTCAGCACTGGCGCAGCACACGACAGCACAGCAGGAAGGCTCGTGATGACCGACCGTTCGTTCTCCCTCAGCACTCAGACTCTCGGCGACGCCGGCCAGACGGTGGTCTTCCTGCACGGGCTCTTCGGGCAGGGGAAGAACTTCACCCAGATCGCCAAGGGGCTGCAGCCTGAGTTCCGCTCGGTGCTGGTGGACCTGCCCAATCACGGGGCCTCGGACTGGACGGAGACGTTCAGCTACATCGAGCAGGCTGACCTGGTGGCCGAGCAGCTGCGTTCCGGAGCTGCGGCTGAGGAGCCGGTACATCTGGTGGGGCATTCGATGGGCGGCAAGGTCGCCATGTGCCTGGCGCTGCGGCACCCGGAGCTGATCCGCAGCCTGGTGATCGTGGACATCTCCCCGGTGAAGCGAGCGGATATGGATGAGTTCGACCACCTGCTCGGTCACCTGCGCCAACTGGACCTGGAGCAGCTGGGCTCACGCCGCGACGCCGACGCACAGCTGCGCGAGCCCATCCCGGAGGACATGGTGCGCGGGTTCCTGCTGCAGAGCCTGGAGAGCGGGGCCGAGGGCCTCGCCTGGAAGTCCAACCTGGACCTGCTGCACGAGAGCCTGGACGAGATCGGCGACTTCCCCGAGTTCAGCGAGGAGCAGTACGAGGGCCCGGTGCTGTGGATCGCCGGAGCGAAGTCCGACTACGTGGAAGAACGCGCCGAGCCGGTGATGCGCGAGCTGTTCCCGCGGGTCTTCCAGACCACCGTCAAGAATGCCGGCCACTGGGTGCACGCCGAGCAGCCGCAGGTGTTCACTGAGGTGTTGCGGCGGTTCCTGAAGAGCTGAGTATCAACTAGCGGAGAACAACGCAGAGCGAGCTATTCCGAGCGTCGGTCCTCGAACTGAATATTCAGTCCATTACTCGGATGGTAGGTCCAGGAGGCTTCAAAGTCTCCCCACGAAGTAGACCGGGTTCCGTCCAATGCGCGTGTTCGGGAGATATCGCTGAGCACGTGTTCCGGAACAGCGATCCGGTCGAGGGCGCACTCGTAGATTCGAGCCCTCTCAGAGATCCCTTCGACAACAGCCTCGTAGGTTTCGTCGCCCAAATATGACCGATCCGACGGCTGGACATAGACATTCTCAGCAACCAGCACGTCATACTCCGAGTCGTAGCTAAGAACGTTTCCGTGCTCTTCACCCTCGGCGCAGTCTTCATAAGCCAGCCGCAGGAGAGATGTCTCCTCCTGGTCTAACTGTGCTTCCGCCGAATCGGAACAACCAGCCGTAGCTGCCAGGACTAGCGCGGCGAAGAACACCCATGATGTCCTCAATTTCATTCCCCTCCTGAGCTTGGGACTAATTAGATCCCCAACTCGCATCCCTTGCGACGATTGATAGCTAGTTCGTTTCAACGCCTAGTAAACGCATGGCTCGTAAACCGCCGACGGCGAAAAGCTCCTCAAGGCAGAACGCACTTAGTGGCATGACCCCCTAATTTCGGTCCACGAGTTATGAGAGTCGCACTAGCGCCCGACGCTCCGGGCAGGAAAACTGGTGTGACCATGACAAGCAAGAGAAGACGCCATACCCCGGAACAGATCATCCGGAAGCTCCAAGACGCTGAGAAGCTCCAGGCAGAAGGCCACGACGTCGCCGCCACCGCCCGCGAACTGGGAGTCACCGAGGCCACCTACTACCGGTGGAAGAACCAATACGGCGGGCTCAAAGCCGAAGACGCCAAACGGCTGAAGGAACTTCAGAAGCAAAACGACCGGCTCAAGAAGCTCCTGGCCGAGGCGGAGCTGGAGAAGGCCGCGCTGAAGGAGCTGGCGGAGGGAAACTTCTAAGCCCGGACCGGCGCCGAGCAGCTGCGCGACACCTGATGGCCACCATGGGCATCAGTGAACGCAGAGCCACCGCGCTGGCCGGGCTTGCCCGATCCGCCTTCCGCCGGGCACTGAAGTCTGAGAACGCTGGTGATCCTGATGCTGGGCTGCGGGCCTGGCTACGGGCTTATGCAAAGGACCACCCGCGCTGGGGCTACCGGCGGGCCTATCATGATGCCCGAGCCGAGGGCTGGGCGGTCAACCATAAGAAGGTCCAGCGGCTCTGGCGTGAAGAGGGCCTG
The DNA here is from genome assembly GCF_017876395.1 of Nesterenkonia lacusekhoensis. NCBI lineage: Bacteria > Bacillati > Actinomycetota > Actinomycetes > Micrococcales > Micrococcaceae > Nesterenkonia > Nesterenkonia lacusekhoensis. The sequence goes on from NZ_JAGINX010000001.1 coordinate 1,648,289, forward strand.
CGGGTTCCGGTGAGACGTCGACGCAAACGCGTGGGGTCCTCCACCGCGGAAGCCCCGCAGGCGGACGCGCCGAATGTGGTGTGGGCGGTGGACTTCCAATTCGACGCCGATGAGACGGGCCGGGCGATCAAGATCGCCTCGATCGTCGATGAGCACACTCGCGAATGCCTGGGCGGGATCGTGGCCCGCAGCATCACCGGTGATGACCTCACCGCCCACCTCGACGCTATCGCCGCTGACCGGGGGCTTCCAGAGGTCCTACGGTGTGACAACGGCCCGGAGCTGATCTGCCACGCGATGGCCGACTGGGCCGGGGAGGTCACGGGGATCCACTACATCCCGCCGGGTGCGCCGTGGCGCAATGGGTACGTGGAGTCCTTCAACAGCAGGATCCGGGATGAGTGCCTGAACATCACCAGCTTCTGGTCTTTGACCCATGCTCGGGTGATCATCACGGATTGGAAGAAGGAATACAACACCATCCGGCGCCACTCAGCGCTCGGGTACCGCAGCCCGGCTGAGTATGCTGAAATCTGTACCCATTGAAGAAACCGCGGCCCGCATAACGCGTGGACCTACTTCCGGGGGCAACCCATTAGCCCCATTGCGCGAGCTCCTCTCCCTATGCGAGCACATTCAAGAACTACCGAGCAGAATCTTAGCTCCCCTGGGAGCCGCGCCGACCCCATCTCGGGCTTTATGTCGAACATGTCAAAGTGAGCTGACATGGGAGGAAACGCTCCAACTCTTTCCAAGCGCCCCACCTCGTGCTTCACTGCCCCTATGGCCCCACAGCAGACGGTCACTATCTCCGGGAAGAAGCTGAAGCTCACCAACTTGGACAAGGTGCTCTTCCCTGTCTCAGACACCACGAAGGCTGAGGTCATCGAGTACCTCCAGACGGTGGCGCCAGTCATGCTTCCCCATGTCCTCGGCCGTCCGGTCACGCGCAAACGCTGGCCCGACGGCGTGGGCACTGCCGATGAGCCCAACGACGCCTTCTTCCGGAAGAACCTCGAGGACTCCGCTCCCCGGTGGGTCCATCGCCTGGCGCTGCAGCACTCCGATCATGTGAACACCTATCCGGTGGCCACCTCCGAGGCCGAGCTGGCGTGGTTCGGGCAGGTCGCAGCCCTGGAGCTGCACGTGCCGCAGTGGCGGTTTGACGGGGAACCCAAACAGGCAGGCAAGAAGGACCCCTCCCCTACCGAGCGCCGCAATCCCGACCGGCTGGTCCTGGACCTGGACCCAGGCCCCGGCACGGGACTGTCCGAATGCGCACAGGTGGCCCGCTGGTGCCGAGAGATCCTGAATGCCATGGGCCTGCCGTCCGTCCCGGTGACCTCCGGCTCGAAGGGCGTGCACCTCTACGCCGCGCTGGACGGCTCCTACACCTCAGAGCAGGTCTCCGATGTCGCGAAGGAGTTGGCGACCTCTCTGGAGAAGGATCACCCGAACGAGGTGATCAGCTCCATGAAGAAGTCCCAGCGCAAGGGCAAGGTCTTCATCGATTGGTCGCAGAACCACTGGAACAAGACCACCGTCGCCCCCTACTCGCTGCGCGGGCGCCCGGGCTCCTCGGACGGCCCCTATGTGGCCGCGCCGCGCACCTGGGAGGAGCTAGAAGACCCTGATCTGGGGCACCTGGACTTCCGGCAGGTCATGGAGCGGGTAGCCCAGGGCACGGATCCCTTGCAGGACTTCGGAGCATCGGTCTTCCAAACCGACGGCGCCGAGGACCGACTCACCACCTACCGCTCCATGCGCGACGCCGGCAAGACACCGGAACCTGTCCCCACGGGCTCCCCCGCTGCCCGCAGCGAGGACCCCATCTTCGTGATCCAGGAGCACCATGCCCGCCGCCTGCATTTCGACACTCGGCTGGAGCGCGACGGCGTCCTGGTCTCCTGGGCAGTGCCGAAGGCTCCTCCGCTGAAGCAGGGCACCCAGCGGTTGGCTGTCCAGACCGAGGACCATCCGCTCGAATACGCCGAGTTCGAGGGCACCATCCCCAAGGGCGAGTACGGCGGCGGCGAGGTCACCATCTGGGACTCCGGCACCGTGGACATCGAGAAGTGGGAAGAGTCCAAGGTGGTCTTCACCCTCCACGGACAGCCCGACGGCGGCCTGGGCGGCAAACCTCGCCGCTACGCCCTGGTGAAGACTGGCGAGGAGGATAAGCAGTGGCTGATCCGGCTCATGAAGAAGCAACCGGAGGCGAAGCGTTCCAAGACGAGTCGAAAAACCGCCTCACCGCAGGATCAACCCCTGCAGCTCCCCTCCCCTATGCTCGCCACACTCGGCAGCCCCTCAGACATCCGCGGAACAGGGTGGACCTTCGAGGGCAAATGGGACGGTTACCGCATGCTGGCCAAGGTCGACGCCGACGGCGTCTCCCTGCGCAGCCGCAACGGCAAAGACCTGACCGCGGCCTTCCCGGAACTCACCGAGCTGGCAGACCTGGTCCCCGCAGGGACCATCCTGGACGGGGAGGTCGTCGCACTGAACTCGAACAGCCGTCCGGATTTCGGCCTGCTGCAGAAGCGTGGCCGCCTGACCAAGAAGCGGGAGATCGAACAGGCCGCGAAGAAGACGCCCGTCCACTACATGCTCTTTGACGTGCTGCACACCGCTGAGCAGGGCGATCTGACGCAGGAGCCCTATGCCGAGCGTCGACGTCTCCTCATGGACCTAGTCAGCGAGGGCCAGCATGTTCAGGCTCCAGGCGACCTGGGAGACTCCCTTGATGAGGCCATGGAGGTCAGCGAGGAGCTGAAGCTGGAAGGGATCCTGTGCAAGCGCACCGACAGCACCTACGCCGCCGGTCGTAGGTCTGAGGACTGGGTGAAGATCAAGCACGAGAACCATGCCGACGTCACCATCATCGGCTGGCGCCAGGGCAAGGGCAGCCGCAAGAACACCTTCGGCTCCCTTTTGCTCGCGCTTCCCGACGACGACGGTGCGCTCCACTACGCCGGCCGGGTCGGCACCGGCTTCAGCGATGCTGCCTTGAACGACCTCAGAACTCAGCTCGAGAAGCTGGTACGCAAGACTCCCCCAGTGAATGACGTCCCCGACGAAGATGCCGCAGATGCCACGTGGGTGACCCCGAAGCTTCAGGCCGAGGTTGTCCCGCGTCAAGTAGTTGGCAGGATTTCCTTGGTTTTGAATGTCGGGGTGGTGGGGTCGGCCAGGCCCAGGTGCACCTCCTTGGGCCGGTTCCATGAGATGGCCTCGTGGGGCCGGAGCTCGTTGTACTCGATCCGGTAGTCCTCGGCCCGCTCGGCGAGCACGATCGCGTCGTCGATCTCGTCCAGGTAGAGCCGTTCGTACTTCAGCGTGCCGAAGCCGCGTTCACGGGACCCGTTCTGCCCCGGGGTCTTCACTCGGGTGCGCACGTGGTGTAGCTCGGGGTGGGCGGCGATGAAGGACTCGAAGCGGAAGGACCGGAACGGCCCGCCGTTGTCCGTCACGATGGTCACCACGGGCAACAGCTCACCGGTCTCGGGATCGACCGGGCAGGCCTCGACCAGCGGGTGACCGAACATGGCCTCGTAGTCGGCCAGGGCCAACTCGATCGCGTCGATCGCGTCGTGCTGGTTCCCGGTGGGCGAAACGTGGAAGGGGTGCTCGTACTTGGACCAGTAGTCCCGGCACCCGGCCAGCCGCCAGGTCCCTCCGGTGGTGGTCTCGAACTCGCTGAAGTCCAGCTGCCAGACTTGGTTCGGGCCTGAGGGCTCGGTGGCGAACGCGGCCTTGCGCCGCTCGGCCAGCTTCCGTCGCTCCCGTTGGTACTGCGCGGGCAGAATCAGCCCCTCGTCGCGCAGGATTCGCAGCACGGTCGCCTCGGAAACCACATGCCCGTCGTGGCGGACCATTGCCCAGATCTTCCGATGCCCCCACGCCGGATGGGCCAGCGCGTGCTTGACCACCAGTTCCCTGGCAGCCTGCCGTCCCGGTTGCGGCCACGGTCCCTTCACCGCCGTCCCGGTGCGGGCCTTGGCCTGCCAGCGGCGCCAGGTCCGCTCGGGCATGTCGAAGAGCTGGCAGAACCTCGCGGTCGACATGCCCGCTTCCACGCGGATCACCTCGAGGTCCTCGAAGGGCCCAGCCGGCCCTCCGCGGACTTCTTCCACACCCTGGCTTCCAGGTGTGCCTCGCCCAAGGCCTGGGTCAGCTCGGCGACCTCGGCCTCCAGCTGTTCCTCTCGGGAGGATGGTCCGGACCTGCCGGCCACCAGGGCGGTCTTGCCGGCTTCCAGGAACTCGGCCTTCCACCGTCCGATGGACTGCTCACTGACTTTCTCCTTGCGTGCCGCTTCGGCGATGGACATCTCGCCGGCCAGCACGCTCAGCACTATCCGGGTCTTCTTCTCCGCCGGAATCGAGGGTGGTCTACCCATGACTGACTCTCCTTCAGGACCTACATAACGGCCCTGCCACTAAGTCTGACGCGCGACAAGGTGAAGCACTCAGGCCTCACTCGCGACCACCGTTTACGACACCCCACCTGGCGGACGGCGAGGTTAGGAAGGACTCCCCTATGACCATGCAGGCCCTCGGCGATTGCAGTCACCCCTATTGCTGAGCAAGCGCTCCAAACTGATCGCGGAATGCCTCCACGTCGTCCACTATTTCGCCATCCGGACCGTGCTGATAACTCACCATCCGGACATTCGAACCCTCAGTCCGGTTATAGAAATACGTCGTGAACTGAGCACTCCTCGGCGCCGAGCGTAGTTGGACGAAATGCGCCAGTGGTAACGGTGACTCTGACCCATCACGGATGAGGTAGAGATCACCGTGTATCATCGGATCGCCGACGGCGAATTCCTGCGTGACAAAAGGAGACCGCGTTCCAATAACGACTTCTGCCTCCTGCAGATATCCGTCACGACCTCGCTTGCTGCGTCCTGCCCTGACCAGGCGCAGTTTCATCCAAACGTCTCCTATAATAGTTTTGAGGTCCTTGAGGTCATTGATAAGTTCGGTAACACGACGCTCTTTCTCTTCAGGTGGAGCAAAACCGCCGTGGCCGTCCCAAACATTCCGCTTGTGGTTCACATCATTGAACTTTCGAATCACTTCTGGAGAAGTAAGCCGCTCGATTCCATCCCGAGACAGACCGGCGAATGCTCGAAAGACCCGGGCCTCGTCGTCCACGTCATCGGCACCCAAGACTCTTCGCAACTCGCGCGCGACCTTCTCCGCAATGATGACCCAAGTTTTGAACGAGGCTCTTTCAATCCCAAGACCGTTCTTGTGAAAGGTCCTCCGGATAGAATCCTCAATCTCCTGGCTAAGAGACGCATCGGTTCGACAAGCCGACAAAAGGACGGTCGCATGGAACGCGGCCATCCCTTCCCAGGCATGGAAGTATGCCTCTTGCTGGTCTCCCATGGGAGCGACAGTCACCGCGGTCCACAGAGCTGAAGCGACTGGGTACGGAAGTTGATCGAGCCACGCCTCCAGAGAATCGTCGAATGCTCGCTCGAAGCGGTCAACGATGTCTGCTGCGCTTTCAGGTTTTGCCCAGATATTGGCCAACTCCGAATCCAACTCAGATTGGAAGTATCGGAGTCGCTTATCAGCAGAGGCGATCCCCTTTTGGACGCAGAGGGGAGGGACAGGAACAGTCAGTTCCTCTGCCCACTTCGTAAGAGAACGCCCGTCCGACCTGACAGCCTTAACAAACGCGCCCTTCCCTGCGGCGTCTATCGCGAGACGTCGGCTGATCATCCCCTCTGGTGTATTGAGCCACGCCGCAAGGAACGTCGAGTCCAGTCGGTCAGCGTCGATGGCGACCGAAATTACGCGCCCTTCAACCCCTACGGCAGGTGCGCCCACCGCCGAGCGCCCTCGTCCTGTAGGCACGAACACTCGGTGAGCTTGTGCCTCCCCATCAGCGTCTGCCACCTCTGGCGCGGCTTCCAAGAAGCCGCTCAGACGCCGACGTGGCCACGCTCGGGACTCCAGGCCCTTATGAAGTTCTCGAGCTTCACGCGCGAAGAACCGACTGGGGTCCAAGTCAAGGAGCTCTTCAGGCACACCAGTAAGAGACACACCGGCTCCCTCACCATAGCGAGCTTCCAGGAGCTCGTCATCAACCGAAGTATCGCCATATGTGGTGAGCTTCCACGAAAGCTCCTTGCCATGACTGGTCGCCCTTGACGCCCAGACATCCCGGCGAATGAGCTGTCGAAGGGTAATGAGGCGAGCCCTCGGACCAGATTTTCGCGTCTTCAGTCCGAATACCAGTTCACGAAACGCCTCCGCCGACATCGACCGTCGAGGGCCCCACTTCGAGAACATCGCTTGAAGGTCAGCGACAAGCACCTTGTCACGGCGGACGTCCTGAGGTCTGTTCGAGAAGGTCAGCAAGTAAAGTGGAAGCGCCGTGTTCGGCGCCAGCCCGTCAGGAAGCCTAGTTACAGATTCGAGCAGCCCTTCCTCGAGAATCCGCTTACGAACCGCCGCGGACGACCCGCCTGAGCTCAGTGCGCCAGGATCCACCAACGCGGCGACCCGTCCACCACCTTCGTCAGGTGAACGCAGCTTAGCCAGGGCCAACGATATGAACAGCCACGAAGAATCCCCCCTATTTGGCAACCCGTATGGGAAAGCTCCCTTATCATGGCGTGGTTGAACAACCGAGGGGTCCCAGCGCAATCCCCAGGGAGCATCGACGATGGCAAGGTCCGCAGCGTATCCCTCAAACGCATCGGTTTGGAGCGAATCCACCGCGACTATCTCCGCATCCGCGAGGCCCTCGAAGCGCTTCTGACTTGCTTCTACCGCCATGGAACTGATGTCTTGACCGCGGAATCGCACGTTGGTACCTGTGGACGTCAGCGCGCCCACAAGCAACGCGCCGGCGTAGCCAGTCCCAGCTGCTGGGTCCCAGACGTGAACGGGTGACGAAACTTCTCCCAAACGGCTAAGGAGGCTCACGCCGAGGGCCCGGGCCAACGACAGACTAGTCGTATGTTGTTCGACGAGAGGGTCCTTCGGATGGGAGAAGACTGGCTCAGACCGTTCATCGGAGAGCAAATAGTCAATCGCCCCATCGTGCGGCCAATTCCGTTTAGCCATACCCCTACTTCTTCCTCTCCGCAGGTACCCCAACCTCGGGATGATCTTGTGACGTCGCCCTCTCTGAGCAGCAGGCCCGCGACGGGCCATGGCAGAGACCGGACCTCCCTCTCAGCACGACCCCTCCGTCAAGACGCAAGGCGCTCGTAGAGGCCCATGTCCATGAAGAACTCGGCCTGCTGGGCAGGAGTCATGGACCGGAGCTTCTCCACGATCTGCGACTTATTGGATTCATAGCGCCAGATGGTGTCCTCCGCGACCGTCCGGAGCGTCGGTGAATGCCCAAAGTCCACACGAGTGTTGGTCTGCCGTTGGCGCTTGAGACGCTCGTCTTCCGCAGCCTTCTCCACAAGAAACTCCATCTCGGAGACCTTGTCCTCATCTGTGATGTCCAGACCGCCGAAGTACTTATTGACCTTCTCCAGGATCTCCTCCCAGGAGCCTCTGTCGTCACGGTTGACTCTGGCGATGCCTGCTTCGGTCACGCCTCGCAGACCTTCTCCTCCACCTGCAGCCGAGAGATCCTCCTGCCGAATCTTCTCCAGCTTGTAGTGGGTCAGGACGATGTCGTCGAGGTCCACCCAGTCCGGGTCGGTGTCGTCCTCGGTGAACACGGTCAGCTTCCGCTGGAGCTTCTCAGCATAGGCGGCGAGCTTCTCGTAGAACTCGTCCCCGTAATGCAGGATCTGGCTGAAGAAGTCGTAGGTCTTCGCGTACTGGCCGAGAGTCTGTCGGAACTCCTTGAGGGTCTCCAGCTCGGAGTTGTCCTCCGTGGACTGGAAGGTCTCCACGGCCTGCCGCCAGCGGTGCTGGTATCGGTCGACCGCGGGACCGATTGCACTGTTGATCTGTGCGTGGGCGGTTTTCTGCCCCTTAGGGTCGCGCCATGCTTCCCAGAAGCGGTCTACTTCAGCACGGGTGAAGATGCGCTCGTTCTCGAGCTTGATCATCAGATCCGCCACCAAGTCGGGGTCCGACTCCTGCACCAGGGACGCGTCCTCGTAGTACTCCTGGAACGCTGCCTGCACCCGAGCCGAGTTCTCCTCGATGAAGTCGACGATGAACGTCTTCTCTTTGCCCTTGGCCTGGCGGTTCAGCCTGGACAGTGTCTGCACTGCGGAGATGCCGGAGAGCTTCTTGTCCACGTACATGCCCACCAGCAACGGCTCGTCGAAACCCGTCTGGTACTTGTTCGCGACGATCAGCACGTGCTGATCCCTCTGCCGGAAGACGTCTGCCAGGTCGCGTCCCAGGAGCTCCGGGTTCTCGGAGGTCTCCGTCACCTGCGGGGCATCGCCACCGGCGATTGGCTCCACATCCGGGTCATCGACTTCCCCGGAGAATGCCACAAGAGACTTCAGATTCAGGTTCCGGTCCGCCACTGCGCGCTGGAACGCACGGTGGTACCTCACCGCGGCTGCGCGTGAAGAGGTCACCACCATTGCCTTGGCACGGCCTCCGAGCTCGGGCTGCACCACACGGGTGAAGTGCTCGATGATCTCGTGCACCTTCGACGCCACATTCGTGGGGTGCAGCTCCACCGTGCCGATGATGGCGCGAGTCGAGCGCCGGATATCTATCTCTTCACCACCGGAGTCGCTGCGCCGCGCAATGCGAGCAGCCACTGCGTAGGAGGTGTAGTTCTTCAGGACGTCCAGGATGAAGTCCTCCTGGATGGCCTGCTTCATCGAGTACAGGTCGAAAGGCTTGGGCTCCTCACCTTCGGAGGGCCGGCGCCCAAAGACCTCAAGCGTCTTGGCTTTAGGCGTGGCGGTGAATGCGAAGTAGCTGATGCGCTTGTCTTCATCTACCCGCGCGGCCATGGCATTGAGGGCATCCTGATCTGCCCCACCTTCATCGAGGCCATCGCCTGCTGCCTCCTCGTTGTTGTAGAGGAGCTCCTTGAGAGCATTGGCGGCGGCACCGCTCTGTGATGAGTGCGCCTCATCCGCGATAACGGCAAACCGCTTGCCGCTGAGTGCGCCGCCTTCTTCCCGCATCTTCTGGAGAGCATGCGGGAAGGTCTGCAGGGTGAGTCCAACGATGGGCACCCCTGCGGCGAAGGCCTCGAGCAGCTGGGCCGTCTTCGATCCCTCACTTCCGCTGACGATGGGCTGGAACTTGCCAGAAGCATTGGTCAGCTGGTCAACGGCATCCTGAAGCTGGCGGTCCAGAACCTGTCGGTCGGAGATCACGATGACCGAGTCAAAGACCTTGTTGCCATCTGCGGTCTGCAGGTCGGCGAGGCGATGAGCGGTCCAGGCAATGGAGTCGGTCTTTCCCGAACCAGCGGAATGCTGGATGAGGTACTTGTGGCCGGGCCCTTCCGTCGTTGCCGCCTCAGTCAATCGAGTCACGGCCCGCCACTGATGGTAGCGGGGGAAGCGAATCTGCCGACGGGTCTCTACCTTGCCGGTAAGCGGGTCAGCGCGGTTCTCGTGGTTGACGTAGATGAACTTGGAGATGAGGTTGAGCCAGGTGTCCCGCTCTAGGATCTCTTCCCAGAAGTAGCTGGTGCGGTGCTTCCCCGGAATGGGGGCGTTCCCGGCCCCGTTGTCGTGGCCTCGGTCGAAAGGCAGGAAGAACGTGTCCTCACCCTGCAGAGCTGTAGTCATGACGATGTTCTCGTCGGTGAGGCCGAAGTGAACCAGAGCACCCCGGAAGGGTGTCAGCAGAGGCTCCCCTGCCGGGTGCCGATCCTTCCGGTACTGCTTCTTCACCTCTTTGAGGCTCTGACTGAAAGTCGTCTTGGTCTCGACAGTGGCGACGGGGATCCCGTTGAGGAAGAGAACCAGATCAATCCGGTTGCTGTGCCGCGTGGAATACACGACTTCGCGGACCACACGAAGCCGATTCTGAGCAAAACGCTGTGTGGCGTCGGGATTCAGGTCCGTAGAGACCGGTGGCTGCATCAACTGGAACCGACGAGCACCGGGAACGGTGACGCCGTTCCGCAGGACGCTGAGCGTTCCACCGCCCTGGTCCTCGCTGAGCGCAAGAGTCTTGGCGACACGGTCCAAGATGCGATTCTGGCCCTTCTCACGTGCGGCACCGTCGCCACCGGTTGGCACGATGCGGCCGTAGTTCGCGGGATCAGAGTCAGCCAGCCACCCGAGGAGGTCCTCAGGGAAGAGGGCACGTTCCTTGTCGTACCCCGTCGAGTTCGCTGAAACGAGCCACCCATGGGCTTCCAGGTAGTCTGCGATCTCCCGCTGGAACGTGTCCTCGTGGTGGATCTGACTCACTTCGCCTCCTGACCTTCGCTCCCAAGCTGTCCTGCTCCACGCTCACGGTCCACCTCAAGCTGGCCCGTCACAGTAGCTGAGATCAGTGCGGACTTTCGTTCCCTGGCCAATTCGAGCGCTACCTGAGCATCCTTGGTAAGACGGTCAAGTGACTCCCTCTCAGCCTCGATCTGCGCTGCGATTTTTCGCTGTTGATCGAAAGGAGGCAGGTACACGCGCTCGTCGAGGTACATCCCCATATCGAGATTTTGGATCCCGGTGGATTGCTTGACGGACCGGCTAGTCACCCCTGAGAGGTAAAGACTCTTATGGAGGTAAAGCGCGTAGAGACTATCCACCCAGTTCGGCGTTACGATTCGGGCGGTGAAGTTGGAGTACATCTCTTCTCCCTCGCCCTCATAGAGCACCACGTTACCCACCGGAGAAGAAGGGCCTCCACCTGACTTCTCGATAAGAAGATCACCGTGCCGGAGCCCTTCGCGTTGAACAACGTCCGTCGCGTAAGAGCGATCGGTAGCGCTCCGACTGTGGATTCGACCGTGCTTCTTGTCGAAATCTGCGACACGGATGCAACGCACAGTTTGATCGTCTTCTGAGGGATCTGCACCCCAGGCGCCGTTCTTATGCGAGAGCACAGACGCTTTAAGGCGCTCTTCCGACCACGCGGCAGGCGCCTGCGGCCACGTTTCGAGTCCTGTCTCCCGAAGCTCCTCTTGGGAACCCCCACGCTGGATCTGCTCGATGAGGCTTGATTTCCAGTGCTCATCAATCAGTCGCATCATCTGCTCCTGGTCCGCGATGAAGGCGTCGATTTCGGCGGTCTCGTGGTCGAGGTAGTCGGCGATCGCGCGCTGAACGTCGAGCGGAAACCGCTCGACGGGAATCACTCGCATATCGGCGAACGAAATACGAGAGGTACGCACTCCCTGCCCGCCCCCAGCGCCGATGCCACGCTCACGCCTAACCATCTCACTAATGAACCAAGATGACTTCATGAGATACTTGATGAATCGTGGATCCGCGCCGTCGTTGACGCGCAACGCCTCATAGTCCGGTGTAACGAGACCGGGCTCGCACGCGATTCCCACGGCGCCCGCCCGGACACTCATTCGATTCAATACGATGTCATCGGTCTCTACCAGCTTGTAGTTCTCCAGTGACTCAGCTCGTGGCTCACCGTCGTGCAGTTCACTAAAACGTACAACACCGTGCGTTTGCGAGACCGACAGCAGAGGCCGGTAGTCTGCTTTTCCACCAGCCCGTTTATCCAACCGTGTGACCAATCGGCCGAAGGGGATAGTCATCATGCCTTCACCTGCTCGAGGCGGGTGCGGATACGGCCAAGGACTTCGTCGAGGTCGCGGTCGATCTCTTCGAGGGGCCGCGGCGGCACGTACTCATAGAAGTGCCGGGTGAAGGGGATCTCCACTCCCACCTTGGTCTTGGACTCGTCGATCCACGCGTCAGGGACGAAAGGCTTGACCTCGCGCTCAAGGTACTCGTGGATATCCACGTCCCATGGCACGTTCTCGGTGTCGCGCAGTGCGGTGTTCGGTTCGGGAGAGCCGCCACGCTTGGTGACCAGCTCGCCGTCGTCGTCGTGCTCGGAGAGCTCCTGCATCAGAGCTTTCAATTGAGCAGGGGTCAGCTTCACTGATGCCGCATCGAGCCTGGACTTCAGGTCCTTCTGGAAGGCATCACGGCTGAGAGACACCGTCGAGGACTCCTGGGAGGCCTCCTCCAACAGTTTCTGAAGGTCCTCGCGGACCGGCTCGTCCAGCTTGGCGACTGCCTTCGACGAGAGCGCACGTTCGACCCGCTCCGCAGTGAAGGCGTAGTTCAGACGCAGCGGACGCTCCACCGTGATGGTCCGGTAGAAGAAGTCCTCGTTTTTGAAGATCTTGGAGTGCTTCGACTCGGTGAACTCGCTGTACAGCTGTGCCACCCGGCGGATGTCTTCTTGAGAGAGCATCTTCCGCTTGGAGCCCACCGACTTCCGCATCTTAGTGAACATCTCCGTGGCGTCGATCAGCTGGACCTTGCCCCGGCGGTTCTCCGGCTTCTCCTTGTTCAGCAGCCACACATACGTGGAGATGCCGGTGTTGTAGAACATGTCCGTGGGCAGGCCAACGATGGCCTCCAGATAGTCGTTCTCCAGGACCCACTTGCGGATATTTGACTCGCCCGAACCGGCGCCACCGGTGAACAGCGGAGATCCGTTCAGGACGATCGCTCCCCGGCCACCCACGTTGTTGGCCTCCGTGCCGGGCTCACGCAGCTTATGGATCAGGTGCATCAGGAAGAGCAGCGAGCCATCCGAGACGCGGGGCAGACCCGGGCCGAACCGGCCGGCGTAACCCTGCACCTGGTGCTCGGTCTCCACGATGCGCTTGTTCTGCTTCCAGTCCACACCGAAGGGCGGATTGGAGAGCCCGTAGTGGAAAGTGCGGTGAGAGAAGGCGGGATCCGTGAGGGTATTTCCCAGGACGATGTTGTCGATCCCCTGCCCTTTGGTGACCATGTCCGCCTTGCAGATGGCGTAGGACTCTGGGTTGATCTCCTGGCCGAGCAGGTTGACCTCTGCGTGTGGGTTCAGCTTGCGGATCTTCTCCTCCGCCACGGAGAGCATGCCACCTGTGCCGGCGGTGGGGTCATAGACGTCCCTGACGACTCCTGGGGTGTGGAGGTTCTCCTCATCGGCCACGAGGAGCGTGACCATCAGTTCGATGACCTCACGCGGGGTGAAGTGCTCACCCGCGGTCTCATTGGAGGCCTCCGCGAAGCGGCGGATGAGCTCCTCGAAGATGTGGCCCATCTGCTCGTTGCTGACCCGCTCCGGGTGGAGGTCCGCCTGGGCGAAGTGCTTCAGCAGGTCGAAGAGAAGATCGTGGCGAGCGAGGTCCAGGATGGTGTCCTCGAACTTGTACTGCTCAAATATGTCCCGGACGTTCTCCGAGAAGCCCTGGACGTAGGCGCGGAGGTTCTCCTCCAGGTTGTAGGTGTCTCCGCGCAGAGTGTGCAGCGTGTGGCGAGACCGGTTGAAGAAGCTGTACTGATGATCCGCCTTGTTGCGGAGAAGACCCAGCGGCGGCTCGGTGTCCTGGTCGTAGGCTTCTGCGGCCTCCAGGACAGCCTGCTTGGTGGGTGCCAGGACTGCATCGAGACGTGCGAGAACGGTGAATGGGAGGATGATCTCCCCGTACTGGTGCTGCTTATAGGTGTTGCGCAGGATGTCCGCTGCAGACCAGATGAACTGGGCGTGGTTGAAGGTCACCGTTGAGCTCTCATGGGGTGGTTTGATCGGGTGCTTACTTCGCCACTTTATCCAAGATCTGTGACATGGGGCCCTGCATCACATATATGAAGCTCAGCAACCGGAACCCCATTGAATATTAAGGGTGCGGTTCCTCAACACTCGGAACGAGGCACCGCACCCTGTACCGCGCAGCGCCGTAGACGCTACTCGCCGTAACAGCACGAAGCTACCAGCCCTCACGCGAATGAACGACGGTCGCGCTGATGTACATGAATAACTTCCTTTCGAGAACACGTCCTCCCGAATGGGCAGGGTGGCTCGCTGAGGAAGTTCATGCCGCCACCACATGCGGCGGGATCTCCGTGGCCAGCCTTCGCACAGAGGCGAGAATATCGTCAGGAGCGCCGCTGAGGTCCACGGTATGGGCGAGGATGCACTTGCCTGCCGAGGCAATGCGGTACTCCGCTGGGGCCACTTCGCCAGAAACATAGATCAGGTGAGCCGCTTCTAGGCCAGCTGAGAGGGCATAGGCCAAAGCCTGGTACACGTCCGCGTTCGGAGGCGAGCCAGCCTCGGCGTTCCAGACCTTGTACTTCAGGTCCGCGATCCCCAGCGCCTGATCTCCCCTGCGGATCACGAGATCCGGGCGTAGCCTCACGTTCTTCGCCTCGTCCAGCGCGAAAGAGCGATCCTGCGTGGAGACCGTCAACCCTCGCGGTTCTAGCTCGCGGCTCAGCACCCGGTGCACGAAACGTTCGAACAGCCCGGGCATGCTGATCAGGAAGCTCGCGCCCTCCGTGCTCCCTTCCCGGTGCGCCCAGGAGGTCGCCTCGATCACCAACCGCGCCAGCATCAGCGCGAAACCGTAATGCCGGTTCAGGCGAGTCAGCGGCACTTCAGGCGCCTCACGCCCTTGCCATGGCGTGACTTCCTCAAAGGCGGTGAGCTGGCCCCGGAGACGCCTTCTCAGGTCATCCGTGACCCCAGGAGCTCTCATCAGCAGGCGGACAGCCGCCAGCAGTACCTGGTTCTCCACGATGTCCGGAGTGAACCGGCTGACCGTCAGTTCCAACGGTAGCGGGATGCCCGGCCGAGTGCGGATCTGTCGCGGGATGTCCCAGCGACCGCGGACCACGTGTCCAGTTTCCTCCACGGTGCGGTAACCACTCAGCGGGCCGCCTCTCGTGCACGACTCCACAGCCCGGACGAAGGCTTCAGCGAGCGCACTCGGCAGCCCCTCCTGCGCCTGGTACTGGACAGCGTGTCCGAGGGGAACCTGCTCCTCCGCGTAGGAGGCCAGAAACAGGATGTTCTCCAGCGGGGTCTTCGGCTCGATATCGATACGCAGGCCGGGAAGCGATGCCGCACCGATATGCGTGACGTCCCCGATCCGCCACACTCCCGGGCTGACTCCCGGCGTCACTGAGCAGAATCTCAGACGCTGGATCGCTGCGGCCTGAGCTCCAGTCAGCTCTACCTCGGTCCAGCCTCGCTCGGAGACGCGGATTGTCCGGGCACGCCCAGTCGCGGCCGACATCTCAGTCCTGCGCAGTCTGGACCGCACGTTTCAGGGCATCCAGCCCGAATCTGGCATGCACGTCCACCTCCGTGCCCAGATAGCGTTCCTCCAACAGCGGCAAGATGCTCTCGTTCCAGACAGCAGTGAGCAGTTCATCAGTGAAGGGTTCCCGCTGCAGCAGATGGCTGGGGCCGATCTTGTCATCCCGCTCGGCGATCTGCCGGTTCAGCTGGTCGAAAAGCTCCGTGATCGGCAACTCCTGCGGGTGCTGGGCGATGAATCGGTCCAGAATTCCCTGCAGAGGTGCCACATCCGGGTGCAGCTCGAAGAAGGAGAAGCGCCTTCGCATCGCCGAATCCAACAGAGCGATGGACCGGTCGGCGGTGTTCATGGTGCCGATGATCAAAACATTCGGGGGCAGGGAGAACTGGTTGCCCCTGTCCTCTCCGGAGCCGGCGTAGAGCACCTCGATGGGATCGTCCCGGTACTCCAAGAGATAGTACAACTCTCCGAACACCGAGGAGAGGTTGGCCCGGTTAATCTCATCGATCAGGAGGATATGAGGTACTTCCGGGTTGGCTCGTGCTTCCTCTGCGATCTTGCGAAGCGGGCCCTCGGTCAGCTCGAAGACCAGCTGGCCGGAGGCCTCTGCGCGAGGCCGGTATCCCGCAAAGAAATCCTCATAAGTGTAGGAGGGGTGGAACTGGATGCGGGAGACTCTGCTTCCCTTGCCTTTCAGCACTTCTGCGAACTGCCGGGCCGCATAGGTCTTGCCTGTGCCGGGAGGACCGTAGAAGATCACCTGGCCACGGCGATGCAGAGCGCTGGCCACGCGGCGCACCCATGCGGGGTCAAAGGTCAGTCGCTCCCCCAAGGCCTCAACGTCGATGGATTCCGGGGCGAAGCCACGCGGGTCAAGGTCCGAGGCCTCAGGCGCGGCGTCTTCCTCCAGCGTCTCAACCTCCTCAGGTTCCGCGGCAGACTCCCCTTTCCAACGGGAAGCCAGTTCGCCCTTGTAGTAGTCCACCGGGGCCCCGGCCTTCTGCTGCAGGGAGAGGGTGATATTCAGGAGGTCCTCGTCGAGGTCCTCCCCCGGCACGCCGCCGATCTCACCGATGAAAGTCTCCACCAACTTGGTCCGGACGTCGGAGGCGACGACAGGCCCGAAATGCTCCGGATGCACCAGGTACAGCAGCGAATTCCTCTGGGTAGGGAACCCCTTCCCCTCGACCGTGTAGACGAACTGCTTCCAAGCCTTCGGGTCCGTCAGCAGCTCCTCCTGAGCCCCCTGCTCACGCTGCGTCCAGTCGTCCAGCATGTTCAGAATCAGCGTCACCGCCAAGTCGATGCGCGACAACATGGACTGCCCCGGATGGTACGAGCCCTTCACGAAGGCCTCTGAGAAGATCCGCGGGATCTCCACTGGGTGCGCCATCAGGCCGAGAATCCTGGAGACCCGCTCCATCTTCCGTGCATGGCCCACCCCGATGATAGGCAGGACCTGTACCGTCACCACCTCTGCCATGAGGAGCTTCTCGTCATCAGAGGCATCAGCGAGCTGGTCGGTCAGCTTCTCCAGGAAGTCTCGGTCGCTCCTGTCCTGGGTGTTGGCCCATCGGCTACGTAGCGAAGAGACCGTCTGACGAGTCCACAGCGACCGTCCCGGGCTGAAGATCGATTCCCCGTTCTTCAGTCCCTGCTCGATCACCCGTTCCTGGGCCTCAACGACTCGACGCTCAGCGTTGGTCTTCGGGAGCCAGGCCTGACCCAGCCTCTCCTGAATCTGCTCCTCACGAAGCGATCTCAGCTCCGCGTATCGCCGGCGCGACTCTGCGGCCAGCTGCTCGCCCGAGAACTGCTCCAGTGCGGCCGCGCCCTCTTCAGTGATCGCCCACAGCCCGTCCGCTTTCGACAGCCATCCAGCGTTCGCCAGCGCCGTGCTCGACCAGCGCCAGCTGTTCTCTCCGCGGGCCTGCGTCGTGGAGGTCAGAGACTCCTGTTCCCATTCCGAAAGTGGGACGGCTTCTACGACCTCATGCCACAGATCATTCAGGGGCACCCATGTGTCCGCCCCATGGCGTCGGAGGATCTCCAGAGTGGCGCGAGCACGCTGATCCTTGTGGCTGATCTTCTCCATCGAGGGTCCCCCTCAGGACGTTCGGTACGACTCGGTAGCGCTGTGGCGCACTCTATCTCACCAGGTCAGGCGCATTCGGCCGGCTGCGCCGCACCCAGAAGGTGACCCAGCCGGACAGAGGTTCAGGCCTTCTTCAACCGCTTCCGCGCCTGATCGACGTCATAGCTCGCCGCGGGCCAGTGCAGGTTCAGGTCCGCCAACCCTGCGATGAGCAGCTCCTGGACCGCCAGGCGTGAGTACCACTTACGGTCCGCGCCGATGACATGCCAGGGCGCGTAGTCGGCGTCGGTGGCTTCCAGCAGGCCGTTGTAGATGGTCTGGTAGGTCCCGAACTCCTCGCGAGCGTCCACGTCCGAGGGGTCGAACTTCCAGTGCTTCTCCTCGCGGTCCAGCCGCGAGAGCAGCCGCTCCAGCTGCTCCTCCGGGGAGATGTGCAGCATCACCTTGATGATCACAAAGCCACGGCGGACCAGCTCACGCTCAAAGATCTGCAGCGACTCCACCCGGTCAGCCAGCTTCTGCTCACTCACGCTGCCCTGCACCGTGGGAACCAACACATCCTCATAATGGGACCGGTCGAAGACACCCACATGCCCAGGCGTGGGCAGCCGGCGGATGATGCGCTGCAGGTAGTGCTCACGGGACTCCTCCCGGGTGGGCTTGCCGAAGGCGGCCACGTCCACACCCAGCGGATCCATCGCGCCCACCACGGACTTCACCATGCCACCCTTGCCGGAGGCGTCCATCCCCTGCAGCACCAGCAGCAGCCGCGGCCCACGCTCCAGCTTCTGCAGAGCATCCTCCACCTCCGGGGAGAACAGCTCTTCGCGCCGCTGATTCTCCGTGGGAGTACGCCGCGGGGCCCGTGCGGCCAGCGCCTTGACGACTTCCCGCTGCTCCTGATCCGGGGCCGCCCTCACATGGGCCCACATCAGCTCCTGCAGATCAGCCAGAGTCTCACCACGCTGGTGCAAGATCTTCTTCCCCTCGGCCTTCTTGCCGTCAAACCCCGCGCGGCGCCTGGTGGGAACCGCAGCAAGATCCAGCGGCCGCTCATACTGGCTCACACGCCAGAGGCTGCGCGGGTCGGCGTCGAAGGGGTTGTTCTTCCTCGCCTGCGGCCCGGGTACGCCGGTGAGCGTCACATCCAACGGGGCGGGCACGGACTGTTCCTGAGACATCTGAGGGGCTCCTTCGCTCATCGGCTGCGCCGCACATCCCCATGTTTACCAGACCAGCAGCCGGCCACCCCTCGGCACGGCGCTGACCAGGCGCTACGGTGGGAACCTCCGAGGAGGTCGATATGCAGGAAGCCGACAGCACCAACCGCCCGACATCCGCGTCCAGCACGTCCCCGTCCGCTCCGTCTCGGTCCGCAGCGCGCCGCTCTACCGCTTCCCGCCGTGACTCCCCGCTGGTGCAGATCATCGTCCTGGCCCTCATGGTGGCCATCCCGCTGGTGATCAGTTTTCTGGGCAGCCAGGCCACCCAGCCCCACACCGACGGCTGGTACGAGCAGGCCGACAAAGCACCTTGGAATCCGCCGGACTGGCTGTTCGGGCCGGTGTGGATCGTCCTCTACATCGGGATGGGCCTCGCCGCCTGGCTGGTCTGGCGGGAACGCCACCGGGCCCGCGTGACCACTCCCCTGGTGCTCTACTTCGTCCAGCTGGCGGTCAACGGCACCTGGACTCCGCTGTTCTTCGCCGCCTATCCCAGCTGGGGCGACGCCGCCCTGTGGGCAGCACTGGGTGTGATCATCACGCTGATCATCCTGGTGATCCTGACCGCACGCGCCTTCTGGCCCATCAGCCGGACCGCCGCAGTCATCCTGCTCCCCTACCTGGCGTGGATCCTCTACGCGTCCACCCTGAACGGGTACATCGCGGTGGCCAACTGAGCCGACCAACCTGCCGGGCCCCCGCCGGACCCCTGAGCCTCAGTGTGTTGCGGCCGGTGCCCGGCCGGACCGGTTCATCTCCCAAGGACGTGACGCAGCGCAGCTGCCAACGTGGTGTGGCGGAATCCGTAGCCGGTGCTGCGGGCATGCTCAGCACTGGCGCGCTGATCGGCCATAGCCAATTCTCTGGCGCCCTGCCGGCCGAGCAGCAGTGTGGGGCCGAAGGCAGGCACGGGAATGGCCGAGGGCCGGTGCAGAACATCGCCCAGCGTCCTGGCGTACTCGCCGGCGATCACCGGTTCAGGCGCCACCCCGTTGACCGGGCCCTCCACCGATGGCTCGAGAGCCGCGTGGACGATCAGCGACGCGATGTCATCGATGCTGATCCAGCTCTGCCACTGGTCATCACCGAGCGGGCCACCCATCCCGACGGCGAACAGCGGCAGCATCTGCTGCAGAACCCCTCCGGCCGGCGACTGCACGATGCCGGTGCGGACGGTGGCCACGCGCACTCCGGCCCGGTGCGCCGGGGCTGTGGCCTGTTCCCATTCCCGGCAGACGTCGGCCAGAAAGTCGGTGCCGGCGGGCAGGTCCTCTGTCAGCAGCTGTTGCTGATGAGTCCGGTCCGCCGGCCTGGCACCGTAGAACCCTACCGCTGACCCGCTGACCAGCACGCGCCCGCGGCTGTCCAGGGATTCAGCATGCGCCAGCGCCCGTGCGATGAGATCCGTGCCCTGGACACGGGACGATCTGACCTGGTGCTTATGCTTGTCAGTGAACCGTCCCGCCAGCGGGTGACCGGCCAGATGGATGACAGCGTCGACGTCGGCGAAGTCGTCCGGGTCCAGCTCCTGCGCGGCAGGGTCCCACTCGATGACGCGCTGATCCTGCGCGCCTGCAGAGGACTGCACGCCTGCAGAAGAGCCACGGACCATCGGGCGGACCTCGATCCCCGCGCCACCCAGCAGCGCACATACCTGCCTGCCGACCAGCCCTGAGGCGCCGCTGACCGCTGCCACACGCACCGGCGGCACCAGCTGCGCACCAGCGGCTGAGCCGGATGAGACCAGTGTGCCGTGGCTCTGGTGGAAGGCCAGCTCTTCCACGGTCTGGCGTGCACGGTAGTCGAAGATCCGGCGCAGCTCGGCCTCGAACCGCGAGGTCACTGCGGCTGAGACCGCTGACGGCGTCCGCCGCGGAAGCGGAAGCTCATAGTGGACCTGCTCGGACAGTAGCGTCCCATCGCCCTCATCGGAGAACTGGCGCTCGTGGAACCACTGGGCGGCCGGCCCCGAGACCATATCGTCGGAGAAGCCCCGCCCGGGCGAGAAGTCCGTATGCCGGGCATGCCAGGTCAGTTGGGTGCGCAGCGGCACGCTGAGCTGTGATCCGATCAGACCTGAGAGTGCCGTCAGGCTGGTCCCCCAGATTCCTGGCAGGTTGATGCCCAATGTGGACCGGGAATCCTCTTCAAGACCGTGAGAGGGCTCCTGCTTCACCTCTCCGGCGAACGGCGGATGAAGCCGGACCAGCGCCCCAGGACGGGAGTACCAGGCGAAGACATCCTCTCGGGAGAACGGGAGGTGGGACTGGTGTTCGAAGACCGGCATGAGAGACTCCTGATTCCTATCCCGGCGGGCCCGAGGACCCGTGGGCGTCATACCCTGACAGCGACGACGGCATCGGGCCTGAAGGATGCTCACCAGGCCCGCGGCTTCTCAGCCACGTCTTCTCCACGAGTCTAGGTGACCGGTGGGTTCAGCGGGGAAGATCCTGCTACCGGATAGTGCCGGGCCGGAACACGGCCAGTGGCACACGCCAACGGAACTTCAGCGCCAGGAACCTGATCACGAATATTCCAGCCGCAATGCCCACCGCGGCGAAGGCGTTGAAGATGCCGAGCTCCAATGCCGTCGTGGTCGCGGCCGCGCCCAGGAACGCCGGTGCTGCGTAGACGCCGTCGGGATTGAAGATCTGTGGCACCTCATTGGCCACCACATCGCGCAGCGCACCGCCACCCACCGCAGTGGTCGCGCCCAACAGCACGCAGGCCACCGGGTTCAGCCCCGTCTCATAGGCGATGAAGGAACCCATCACGCAGAACAGGGAGAGCCCGACGGCGTCGAAGGCCAGCAGGGTGCGGCGCAGCCTGTCCTCCCGGATCAGCCGCAGGAAGACCAGCAGAGCCGCCAGGGCCACCGGGATCAGGTACAGCGGGGCGCCGAACGCGGTGGGGACACCCTGGGCGAGCATCACGTCACGGATCACACCACCCCCCCCCAGTCCGGCCAGGCTGGCCAGCAGCAGGGACCCGACGATGTCGAACCCCTTCTTCACCGCCAGCAGCGCCCCGGAGACGGCAAAGGCGAAGGTCCCCACCAGTTCCAGGGCGAGCACCATCGTCTCAACTGACACGAGTAAGACCCCTCACAGCTCACAGCAGATACACGGACGCTCTATTGTAAGAGGAGGCGCACCCGAGAGAAGGACCCGCTATGCGTTCCCTCTGGCTCGACACACACCCGATCACCCTGCCCACCCCCGCTGCGGGGGAGCCCGGACGGTTCACGTCCGGCACCCACTACGACGCCGTCATCGCCGCCGTATTCAACTGGTCGTCGCAACAGTGTGTTGTTGGACTGAGCGTAGTTGATCGGCGAACGCCTCGGCGGGAGTGCGCCACCCCAAGATCCCGCGTGGCCGGTTGTTCATGGCGGTGGCGATAGCTGCGATTTCGGTGGCGTTCCACCTGGAGAGGTCAGTGCCTTTCGGGAAGTATTGCCGAAGCAGACCATTGAGGTGCTCGTTGGAGCCACGCTGCCAGGGACTCTTCGCGTCAGCGAAGTACACCGGCAGCCCAGTCTCTTTCGTCAGCAGCGCATGTGCCGAGAGCTCTTTGCCGCGGTCCCAGGTCAAAGAACGGCGCAGCTGCTCAGGCAGATGGGTGATCGACTTCGCCAGAGCGTCTTTCATGGTCAACGCCCCATACCCCGCCAGTGCCGGGCCGTTCTTCGTTGGTCGAATTTGCCCGTACCCGGCCTGGCGGGGCAGGTGGACCAGTATCGCGTAGCGGGTGGTGCGCTCGATCAACGTGGCCACGGCCGAACGCTTCAGTCCGATGATCAGGTCACCTTCCCAGTGGCCGGCGATCTTGCGGTCCTCGACCTCCTTGGGGCGTTTCTGCAGCACGGTCTCGGCAGTGACATGAGCCCAGGCTTCCTGCCGTGTGCGGGCCCGGGGCATTCGCTTGGTGCGACCTCGGCGCAGGTGCCAGGACTGCTTCCGGGCAAGCCCGCCGCGGGATTCGACGTAGAGGGCCTGATAGATCGCCTCATGAGAGATCCTCATGGTCGGGTCATCGGGGAACTCCAGTGGCAGCCGCTTGGCAATCTGCTGCGGACTCCAGGCGGTGACCCATTCACGGTCCCCACGGTGGGGCTTGTTCTTTCCATCCCAGGCCGGGCCCTCGGGGCCGACAACTTCACCTTCGGCGGTGATGATCTCACCGCTGAGCTTGTCTTGGACGTACTGGCGCAGCCGGTCGTTGGTGACCATCTTCGCGGTCTTCGGACGGCGGGCGCGCCGCTCAGCATGCCACTGAGCAATCGAGGCCTTGTACTCCAGCTGATAGGTCCTGGTCGAGGCGTTACGCCGTAGCTCCCGTGAGATCGTCGATGGGCTACGCCCCAGCCGACGGGCGATCTCACGGACCCCGCTGTCTTGGGCTCGCCATAAAGCGATGTCCTCCCGTTCAGAGGAGGAGATATACCGTCCGGAAACAGTCGAGGCCAAGTGTGGATTCACGCCACCAGCATGTCGGAACCAACGGTGAGCTACAGGCTCGGAGACACCGGCGGCTTCACCGGCCTCTCGGGTCTTAGCTCCTGCAGCGATGGCCTGCCAGAACCGCACACGGTCCTCGCGCCAAGCCACCGTTGGGCGCCCAGGAGAGACGATCTGACCGCGATATTCCCTTGCCCTCTTCTGCCTTGGGCCAATGCCCATCGAACACCTCCATCAGGTAGGTGTTGCGACGACCACTTGAATACGGCGCCGGTGCCGGCATCACGGGACTCACCACCGCGGTGCTGCTGGCCCGCGCCGGCAAGAATGTCGCTGTCCTCGAGGCCCGCAGCATCGGCGCGGCGGCCACCGGCAACACCACCGCCAAGGTCTCGCTGCTGCAGGGCACAGTGCTCTCCGACATCCGCCGCCACCAGGGCGATGACACGCTGCAGGCCTATGTGGACGGCAACCGGGAGGCCCAGGCCTGGCTGCTGCACTACCTGGACCACCGCGGGGTGGACTGTCAGCGCCGCACCGCCTACACCTACGCCACCACCGCGGAGGGCCGCTCCGCGCTGGAGGAGGAGCTACAGGCCTGCCGAGCCGCCGGCGTCGAGGCTCAGTGGACGGAGGAGACGGAACTCCCCTTCCCCGTCACCGGGGCACTGATGCTGGAGGACCAGGCCCAGATCCACCCGATGGCGCTGCTGCAGGCCCTGGTGGATGAGCTCTACGAACGCGGCGGCGTGGTGCGGGAAGGCACCCGGGTCACCGGCGTCACCGGAACCGACCGCCGCGACATCCCGCTCACTGTGGAGACCACGGCAGGCAGGCTGCGCGCCGATCAGCTGGTCCTCGCCACCGGAGCGCCTATCCTGGACCGCGGCGGGTACTTCGCCAAGCTCACAGCCCACCGCTCCTATGCGCTGAGCTTCCGGCTCCCCGCCGAGTCCAGGGGACAGAGCCCGAAGGGCATGTATCTGAGCGCCGACTCTCCCAGCCGCACCACCCGCACCGTCCCGCTGCCCGAGGGCACCGACGCCGGCGAGGAGCTGCTGCTGGTCGGCGGCAGCGATCACGTCGTGGGCAGGGCCCAGTCTCACGGCTACTCCTCACATCAGGCGGCCGTCGACGAGCTGGAGGCCTGGACCCAGGAGCACTTCCCCGGTGCCCAGCGCACCCATGCCTGGGCGGCCCAGGACTACCGGGCGGGCACCGCCGTGCCGTTCATGGGGGCTCTGCCCCGCGGCGGCGGAGACATCTACGTGGCCACCGGGTTCAACAAATGGGGCATGACCAACGGGGTGGCCGCCGCCCTGGCGCTCTCCTCAGAGCTCCTGCACCAGGACCTGGGCAGCGGCGGCACCATGCCCTGGGCGCAGACCCTGATGGACACCTCGCTCACCGGCGCCACGCTGCTGACCGGGCTCAAGGACAACCTGGAGGTCGGGGCCCATCTGCTCGGCGACTGGGCCCAGGCGCAGCTGCACAGTCTGCCCCAGGATCCTCCTGCCGAGGGCGAGGGCGTGGTCGGCCGCAAGGACGGCAGGCCGGTGGCGGTCTCCACAGTGGATGGAGAGACCTGCGAGCTCTCTGCGGTGTGCCCGCATATGGGCGGGATCCTCACCTGGAACGACGCCGAACGGTCCTGGGACTGCCCGCTGCACGCCTCCCGCTTCAGCCACGACGGCGCCCTGCTGGAAGGCCCGGCGGTGGGCGATCTGAAGCCGCCGCGCTGAGGCACTGGCGCTGAACTGCCTCGACCGCCCTCACACCAGCCCAGACACAGAAGACCCCCGTCACCGTCGCACGGTGCGGGGGTCTTCTGTGTCTCTGAAGCTCAGCTCAGAACCGGATCACTGCTGGATCACTCAGCGTCCTCAGCGACCACGGTGTTCACGGAAGTCGACTCCTCGGAGCCCTCCTCCTCGTCCACCACAGGTGCCAGGGAGAGCTTGCCGCGGTCATCGATCTTGGTGATCTCGACCTGCAGCTTCTGGCCCACGCCGACCACGTCCTCGACGTCGTCCACGCGCTTGCCGTCGTTGAGCTTGCGCAGCTCGCTGATGTGCAGCAGGCCGTCCTTGCCCGGGGTCAGGGAGATGAACGCGCCGAAGCTGGTCAGCTTCACCACGGTGCCCAGGTACCGCTCGCCCACCTCGGGGACGGTCGGGTTGGCGATCGCGTTGATCGCCGAACGGGCAGCCTCGGCGGACTCGCCGTCGGTGGCGCCGATCAGCACGGTGCCGTCATCTTCGATGGAGATGTCAGCGCCGGTGTCCTCCTGGATCTGGTTGATCATCTTGCCCTTCGGGCCGATGACCTCACCGATCTTGTCCACCGGCACGGACACGGAGATGATGCGCGGTGCGGTCACTGCCATCTCGTCCGGACCGTCGATGGCTGCCGTCAGCACACTCAGGATGTGCAGGCGGGCCTCACGGGCCTGCTTCAGCGCTGCCGAGAGCACCGAGGCGGGGATGCCGTCCAGCTTGGTATCCAGCTGGATCGCGGTGACGAACTCCTCGGTGCCGGCGACCTTGAAGTCCATATCGCCGAAGGCATCCTCAGCACCCAGGATGTCGGTCAGGGCTGCGTAGCGGGTCTCGCCATCGACCTCGTCGGAGACCAGGCCCATGGCGATGCCGGCCACCGGTGCCTTCAGCGGCACACCTGCGTTGAGCAGGGACAGCGTGGAGGCGCAGACCGAGCCCATGGAGGTGGAGCCGTTGGAGCCCAGCGCCTCGGAGACCTGACGGATCGCGTAGGGGAACTCCTCGCGGGAGGGCAGCACCGGCACGATCGCACGCTCTGCCAGAGCACCGTGGCCGATCTCGCGGCGCTTGGGCGAGCCCACGCGGCCGGTCTCACCCACGGAGTAGGGCGGGAAGTTGTAGTTGTGCATGTACCGCTTGGTGGTCTCCGGCGACAGGCTGTCGATGGTCTGCTCCATCTTCAGCATGTTCAGCGTGGTGATGCCCAGGATCTGGGTCTCGCCGCGCTCGAAGATCGCCGAGCCGTGCACGCGCGGGATGACCTCGACCTCAGCGGTCAGCTGGCGGATGTCCGCCAGGCCGCGGCCGTCGATGCGAACCTGGTCGCGCAGGATGCGCTGGCGGATGACCTGCTTGGTCACCGATCCCAGAGCCTTGGAGATCTCGCCCTCGCGGCCCTCGAACTCCTTGCCCTCGCCGGCCAGCTGCTCGATGACCTCAGACTTGAGATCCTCATCGGCGTTCTGGCGCTCCTGCTTGTCAGCGATCTGGTAGATGCTGGAGAGCTTCTCCTCAGCGGCAGCCTTCACGGCCTCGAAGACGTCGTCCTGGTAGTCCTCGAAGGTCGGAACCTCCACCGGCTCCTTGCCGGCGCGCTGGACCAGATCGGCCTGAGCCTCGCACAGGACCTTGATGAACGGTTTGGCGGCCTCCAGGCCCTCCGCCACGATGTCCTCGGTGGGAGCGGTGCGGCCCTGAGTCTTGATCAGGTTCCAGGAGTTGTCGGTGGCCTCTGCCTCGACCATCATGACGGCGATGTCATCGCCGACCACGCGGCCTGCCACGACCATGTTGAACACGGCCTTCTGCAGCTCGGAGTGCTTGGGGAAGGCGACCCACTGGGCCTCGCCCTGACCGTCGTCGATCAGTGCCACACGCACACCGCCGATCGGGCCGGAGAACGGCAGACCGGAGAGCTGGGTGGACAGGGAGGCGCCGTTGATGGCGACCACGTCGTAGAGGTCATCAGGGTTGATCGCCATGATGGTCTCGACGACCTGGACCTCGTTGCGGATGCCCTTCTTGAAGGCAGGGCGCAGCGGACGGTCGATCAGACGAGCGGCCAGCGTGGCGTCGGTGGTGGGGCGGCCCTCACGGCGGAAGAAGCTGCCGGGGATGCGCCCTGCGGCGTACATACGCTCTTCGATGTCCACCGTCAGCGGGAAGAAGTCGAAGCCTTCGCGCGGGTGGCGGCCGACGGAGGTGGCCGAGAGCAGCGTGGTCTCCTCGTCCATGGTGACCACTGCGGAGCCGGCGGCCTGCTTGGCGAGGCGGCCGGTCTCAAAACGGATGGTGCGGGAGCCGAAACGACCGTTGTCGATCACGGCTTCTGCATAGTGAACCTCGGGACCCTGCATGGCAGGTGTCTCCTCTCTGTTGATGAGTGTTGCTGTGCAGCACATGGCTGCAGACACCACAACTGAGAGGGAAATGTGTATGACGGCCTTCGATCGAAGCCCACGGGCGCGGGAACACTCACGCCTCCCGTAAGCCACTACCGAGGACCGGGCATACAGTCTCTCAGCGGGTGCTGCCACTAGTCTCGCATACAAAACGGGTGGCCCCTAAGCAGGAGCCACCCGTTTCATGTTCGCTTGGTGATCAGCGTTTGACGCTGAAGCTCTTCGCTGGGATCAGCGGCGCAGACCCAGACGCTTGATCAGCGTACGGTAGCGCTCGATGTCCTTGCGCTCAAGGTAGTTGAGCAGACGACGACGGCGACCCACCAGCAGCATCAGACCACGACGGGTGTGGTGATCCTGCTTGTGCTCCTTCAGGTGCTCGGTGAGGTCGGAGATCCGACGCGTCAGCACAGCAACCTGGACCTCGGGCGAACCGGTGTCGCCGTCCTTGGTTGCGTACTCCTTGATGATCTCCTGCTTGACAGCGGGATCCAAAGCCATGGAAAAGCTCCTTATTCGTTGTGCCGCGACAAAGACCGAGCTTTGCCCTCAGCTGAGGGCCAGGGACCGGTGCCAGCCACCGCGGACTGCAGCATGGCGGATGTTGTCACACGACAACCCCACTACTGTACAGAGTTTCGCCCGGACACACCAGGCGCTCCCGGTGCCCAGGTGCCAGCGGGCCTCAGCTGGGCAGGGTGAAGCGAGCAGACGGGGTGGAACGAGCCGACGGGGTGGAACGGGCAGAATGCAGCACCGTGATCATCGGCAGCTCCACCTCGTCCTCCTCGGTCAGTCCTCGTTCGCGCATCAGGTAGTCCTCCAGGTTCCCCCGACGCCGCACTCGGTCCTTCTCCTCGGCCGAGAGCCAGGAGCTCAGCGTCGTGGCGTACCGGAAGATCTCCGCCACACTCAGTCGGCGGCTCCACCGGTGTTCCGTGGTCTGCACAGGGCCGAACAACTGCCCATCCAGCACGGGCTTCCATCCCGGACGGTAGACGTCCCCGGCCCGCATGATGCGCGTCAGCCGGTGGACCGTCTCGTCGCTGGTGTCCAGATAGTTCCAGATCAGCCCCAGGTGCCCGCCTGGCACCAGCAGACGCCGCACCTCCTGCTGGACGGCCTGGGCATCGAACCAGTGCCAGGCCTGGGCGGCGACGACGACGTCGGCACTCCCCCGCTCCAGCCCGGTCTCCTCCGCCGGAGCGCGGGTGATGCGCAGCCTGCTCTGCAGCGCTGTGTCTTCCTGCTGGTCCTGATGCTGCACCGACTGCGCCAGCACTTCGGTCATCGCCTGACTGGGCTCCACCGCATGGACCTGCGCCCCGCGAGCCACCAGCTGTCGGCTCAGGATGCCGGTGCCGGCACCGAGGTCCACGATCCGCGGCGCGGAAGACTGCGCCGCTGTGCTCCCCTGCTCAACACAACCCCGCGCAGCGCCCTCCCCCAGCGCGAGGATCTGCTGGACAGCAGCCTCGGGGTAGCGGGGGCGCAGCGCATCGTATTCCCAGGCCTCCTCCACCGACTGCTGGTCCGCGAAGGAGCTGCCGAGCTGCCGGCGTCGGGACTCACTGGTGATCAGCGGATCAGCATCACTGCGCCGCTTGGGACGGTTGCGGGCTTCGCCGCCGCTGCGCGGACTGTGGGACTCAGTCACCGCGGAACCCCTCAGGCGGCGGTGCTGTCCGAGGCCGCAGAGGGCTGGGACACGTATCCGGGGGCGGTCTGCGCCAGCACCTCGCGGGCATCGCAGACGTCCTGGGTCATCTGCTCCACCAGCTTCTCCACGCCCTCATAGGCGACCATGCCACGCAGCCGCTGGACGAACTCCACGCGGACCACCTGGCTGTAGAGGTCGAAGTCCTCGATCTTCTCCTCCGGGCGGTCGATCACATGGGACTCCACCACACGCTCGATGCCGTCGAAGGTGGGGTTGGAGCCCACTGAGATCGCCGCGGGCCAATACTTGCCGGGCTCATCCACGAACCAGCCGGCGTAGACCCCGTCGGCGGGGATCATACCCTCAGCATCGGAGCCGAGGTTGGCGGTGGGGAATCCGAGCTCGCGGCCGCGGGCGGCACCATGGACCACAGTGCCCAGCACCGAATGGGGCCGGCCGAGCACCTCGCAGGCGCTGGTGACATCGCCCTCGCGCAGGGCCTCACGCACCCAGGTGGAGGAGCAGCGGCGGTCGGTGGAGGCTGAATAGTCCTCCACCCCCACCACAGAGAAGCCGTAGCGCTGGCCCAACTCCACCATGGTCTCGAAGGTTCCGGAGTTTCCCTGACCGAAGCGCACATCGTGACCGACCACCACCACAGCGGCGCGCAGGGCGTCCACCAGATAGGTCCTCACGAACTCCTCTGCGGTCAGCGCCGCCAGGTCCAGGGTGTAGTGGAGCATGAGCAGCCCCTCGAGGCCGCTGGCCTGAAGCCGGCGCATCTTCTCCGTGACGCCGGTCAGCATCTCGGGACAGTCCTCCGGGCGGTGGACCTGCAGCGGATGCGGGTCGAAGGAGATCGCCACAGAGGCCGCGTCATGCTCGCAGGCGGCTGCGACCAGCTGGTTCAGAACATGCTGATGACCCAGGTGGACGCCGTCGAAGTTGCCGATGGTCACCGCCGTCGGACCGAGCGCGGCGGGGACCTCCTGCAGGCCATTCCAGATGTGCACGGATCTACTGTACAGTCCGGTGGCGCAGCAGCCAGAACAGTCCGACGAACGGCAGGATCAGCGGGATGTAGCCGTAGCCCTGACCGAAGTGGGACCACACGGTGGCCTCGTTGAACAGATCCGGATCCAGCACGGTCCAGAGCCCGACGCCGACCACTCCGGCCATCTCCACCAGCACAGCCACCAGGGCCACCAGCCAGGCGGTGTGCCCGCGGCGGGCCAGAGCCACAGTGGCCAGGATGTAGACCGCGGCGGCGAAGGCGCTCAGCAGATACGCCACCGGGGCGTCTTCGAAGTGCACCAGGATCTGGTAGAGCGCCCGGGCGAAGGACGAGACGGCGAAGATGCCGTAGGCGGTGATGATCAGCATGCCGAGCCCGCGGTTGCGCGGGGTGGGGACGGCAGTCTCCTGCTCGGCGTCGGGCTGTACGAACCTGCTCATAGGGCGCTCCCCCACCAGATCTCCTCCAACCGGTAGATCATCACGAAGACCACCAGTCCCACCAGGCTCATCACCAGGTTGGACCAGCGGGTCTTGTCCAGGACGGCCCAGATGAACACGCCGATCGGCAGGATCAGGGCGGTCAGCACATAGCCCCAGAACTCCCAGGCCTCGCCGGTGACCGAGGCCCCGCCGGACTGGCGGACGGCCGCGTAGCCGGCGTAGGCGAAGAGGAAGAGCTCGATGGCCGCCAGGCTGATGATCGAGGAATCAGCAGGGTGGCGGCGCAGGGCCGTCATGATCCAGCAGATGAGGGTGGAGGCCGCACAGACCACGGTTCCGATGATGAACATCGCCGTCATGGGGACTCCTCTGCGGACAGACCGGCGGCACCGCGATCACGGTGCCTGCGTTCACTGGGCGGCGAACACCAGCTCCGGCTTCGCCTGGAACATCTTAGCCCCTGCCGCATCCGGCGAGGCCGAGGCACCCTCCTTGGCGGGGACGTCCGTGAGCAAGGCCACGAGGGCGCCGTCGGGACCGAAGGCCGCAGTCAGACCTTCACGCCGTCCCTTGGCATCGGCGATCGGCTCCCTGCCGGGCAGGACCACCTCAGCATCGGCCGAGGCGGTGATCCGCCGACCATGCCCCAGGTTGAAGGCCTCTTGTTCGGTCAGCTTCCGGGCCGGGAACAGCTGAGCGGCAGCCTCAGCCAGGCCGATGTAGCCGAAGTCCTCCCCCAGCTGGTCCAGCGTCAGCGTCTGATCGATGCTGTAGGGCCCGACGGCGGTGCGCCTCAGCGCGGTCAGGTGCCCGCCGGTCTCCAGGATCTCGCCGAGATCCCGGGCCAGAGCGCGCACATAGGTGCCTGAGGAGACGCGGACCTCCACGTCGACGTCGACGGTCTTGCCCTCATCCAGACGCCGGATCTCCTGGACCTCGAACCGCTCCACCGTCACCGGGCGAGCCTCGAGGGCGACGTCTTCGCCGGCCCGTGCCCGGTCATAGGAGCGCCGGCCGTCGACCTTGATCGCAGAGACGGTGCTGGGCACCTGCATGATCTCTCCGGTCAGCCGGGCGACGGCCTCCTCCAGCCTCTCCGGAGTGACGGCATTGGCGAACCGGGTCTCCACGACCTCACCCTCGGCGTCGTCGGTGGTGGTGCTCTGACCCAGCCGCACGGTGGCGGTGTAGGTCTTATCCACCCCGACGATGTGGGTCAGCAGCCGGGTGGCCCGGTTGATGCCCACCACCAGCACACCGGTGGCCATCGGGTCCAGCGTGCCGGCGTGGCCGACCTTGCGGGTCCCGGCGAGCTTGCGGATCCTGCCGACGACGTCATGGGAGGTCCAGCCGGCAGGCTTGTCCACCAGGACAAGGCCTGAACCGACCTCGATCTCCTCAGGCCTCTGCTTCTTGCCCATGGAGACTACTGATCTCCCTGAGACCGGTAGGGGGAATCCTCAGCGACCGGCTCTGCGCCCTCGCGCAGCTTCCGGACCTTCTCATCCTGTTCGCGGGCCTTGCGGAGGATGTCCTCCAGCTGCTCGGCCTGCTCCGGGATCTCATCCGGGACGAACTCCAGGGTCGGGGTCAGCCGGATGTTCAGCTGGCGTCCCATCTCATAGCGCAGCGTGCCCTGGTTGGCGGTCAGGACCTCTTCGGCGCCGGCCTTGGCGTCCTCATCGGAGGCCATGACCGTGTAGTAGACGGTGGCGTGCTGGAGGTCATTGGTGACGCGGGAATCGGTCACCGTGATGAGCTCAGCGCGCTCGTCCTTGACCCGGCTGCGCAGAGCCTCCGCGATGATCACCTTGATGCGCTGGGCAAGCCGTGCCGCGCGTGCTGGATCAGCCATGATGCGCTCCTTCGTGTGTACGTACGGTGTCAGCCTAGAACACGAGCGCCGGACCCCGCTTCAGCAGCGGGGCCCGGCGTCGTGGAGGCAGTCATCTGGTCAGACGCGCGGAATCTCGCGCATCTCCCAGGTCTCGATGATGTCGCCCTCCTGGATGTCGTTGAAGGCACCCAGACCGATACCACACTCGAAGCCGTCGCGGACCTCGGTGGCGTCGTCCTTGTAGCGCTTCAGCGACTCGATGGCCAGCTTGTCGGAGACCACCTTGCCGTCGCGCACCAGGCGAGCCTTGGCGTTGCGGCGGATGATGCCCGAGCGGACGATCGAACCGGCGATGTTGCCGAACTTGGAGGAGCGGAAGACCTCGCGGATCTCCGCCGAGCCCAGCTCGACCTCCTCGTACTCCGGCTTGAGCATGCCCTTCAGCGCTGCCTCGATGTCGTCGATGGCCGCGTAGATGACCGAGTAGAAGCGCATGTCCACGCCCTCGCGGTCAGCCAGCTCGGTGACGCGCTCGGCCGGGCGGACGTTGAAGCCGACGATGACGGCGTCGTCCACAGTGGCCAGATTGACATCGTTCTGGGTGATGGCGCCCACGCCGCGGTGGATGACCCGCAGCTGGACCTCGTCGCCCACATCGATGCCCATGAGCGCATCCTCCAGGGCCTCCACAGCACCGGAGACGTCGCCCTTGATGATGAGGTTGAGGGTGTCGATCTTGCCCTCGGCCACCACCTGGTCGAAGTTCTCCAGGCTGACGCGCTTGCGGCGCTTGGCCAGCATCGCGTTGCGCTCGGCCGCCTCACGCTTCTCAGCGATCTGACGTGCGGTGCGGTCCTCCTCCGTGGAGAGGAAGGAGTCGCCGGCGCGCGGCACATTGGACAGACCCAGCACCTGGACCGGACGCGAGGGGCCGGCCTCCTCGACTGCCTCGCCGTTCTCGTCGAACATCGCGCGCACACGGCCGAAGGCAGTGCCGACCACCATGTTGTCGCCGACCTTCAGCGTTCCGGACTGCACCAGCACAGTGGCCACGGGACCGCGGCCCTTGTCCAGGTTGGCCTCGATGGCCACACCACGTGCTTCCTTGTCCGGGTTGGCCTGCAGCTCCAGAGCGGCGTCGGAGGTCAGCAGCACAGCCTCGAGCAGCTCGTCGATGTTGAGGTTCTGGCGTGCGGAAACGTCGACGAACATGACATCGCCGCCGTACTCCTCAGGCACCAGCTCGTACTCGGTGAGCTGACCGCGGATCTTGTCCGGGGAGGCCCCGTCCTTATCGATCTTGTTGACCGCGACGACCACCGGCACACCGGCGGCCTTGGCGTGGTTGAGCGCCTCCACCGTCTGGGGCATGACGCCGTCGTCGGCGGCGACCACCAGCACAGCGATGTCGGTGACCTTGGCACCACGGGCACGCATCGCGGTGAACGCCTCGTGACCCGGGGTGTCGATGAAGGTCAGCTTGCGCTGCTCGCCCTCGTGGGGCACCTCCACCTGGTAGGCACCGATGTGCTGGGTGATGCCGCCGTGCTCGCCCTCGGTGACCTTGGAGGAGCGGATGGCATCCAGCAGACGGGTCTTACCGTGGTCGACGTGACCCATCACGGTCACCACCGGAGCGCGCGGGACCCGGTCCTCATCGGACTCTGCGGCGGCCTCGTTCGCCAGGTTGATGTCGAAGGACTCGAGCAGCTCGCGGTCCTCGTCCTCCGGGGAGACGATCTGGACGTTGTAGCCCAGCTCCTCGCCGAGCAGCTTGAAGGTCTCCTCGTCCAGGGACTGGTTGGCCGTGGCCATCTCGCCCAGCTTCATCAGCACGGTGACCAGCGCTGCCGGCTCCGCTCCGATCTTCTCGGCGAAGTCGGCCAGAGAGGAGCCGCGGCGCAGACGCAGAACGGTGCTGCCGTCGCCCTTGGGGACGCGGACGCCGCCGATCTCGCGGGTCTGACGCTGTTCCATCTCTGCGCGCTTGGCGCGCTTCGACTTACGGCTCTTGGAGCGGGACGGACCGCCGCGCCCGAAGGCACCTGCGGCACCGCCGCGGCCACGTCCGCCGCGACCGCGCGGAGGACCGCCGGCCGGTGCGCCGCCACCGGGTCCACGGCCGCCGCCGGGACCGCCGGGAGCCTGGCCGGGAACCATGGAGGGCTTAGGTGCCCCCCCGGGACGCGGGCCCGGCTTGGGACCGCCCTGGCCGCCGCCGCCTGCCGGACGCTGACCTGCCGGTGCGCCGGGACGGGGACCGCCCTGGCCACCCTGACCGCCGCGCGGACGCGGACCACCCTGGCCGCCGCGCTCGTTGCGCATGCCCTGCTGGGAGGCGAAGGGGTTGTTGCCCGGACGCGGACCGGGGCGAGGGCCTGGACGCGGAGCCGGACGCTCCGAGCCCATGCCCTGCGAGGAGGCGTACGGGTTGTTGCCCGGACGGGGGCCGCCAGGCTTGGGTGCCGACGACTTCTTCTCACCGGAACCGGACTGACCGGAGCCGGACTCGGCAGCCTTGGGCTTCTGGCCGGGCTTGGGTGCGGCGCCGTCGGACTTCTGCGCGTCCTCTGCCTTGGCGGAGGACTGACCGGTCCCAGAACCGGCGCCGGGCTTCGGCGCAGGCTTGGGGCCGGGCTTGACACCAGGCTTGGGCGCTGAGGAGGCCGGGGCCTCCTCCGACTTCTCAGCCGCAGGAGCCGGTGCAGGAGTCTGTGCCGCAGGCGCCTCCTGGGCCTCATCAGCTGCAGGAGCCTTCGCGGGCTCCTGTGCGGCGGGTGTAGCCTCAGCAGCCGGGGCCTCCTCCTTCTTCTGGGGAGCAGGCTTGGGTGCGGGCTTCTTGTCACCGCCCTTCTTGGCGGCGTCGGGGTAGGCAGCGCGCAGCTTCTTGGCTACGGGCGGCTCCACCGTGGAGGACGGGGACTTGACGAACTCCCCCATGTCCTGAAGTTTTGCAAGTGCTTCTTTGGAAGTGATACCGAGCTCTTTGGCGAGCTCATGCACGCGGGCCTTGGCCACTTTTCTCCTTGTCTGGCCCGCACGGTGCCCCGCCGATCATCAGCGGGGCTGATATCAGCGGTTCACCGGAGACGAGCCGTGTAACTGCTTCTGATCCGTGACGGAGATACACAGGTGTGTCATCACTGGGCACTCATCCGTCGATGCTCATCGGGTATCCATCTCTCTGATCCCGCTTTCATCTCGAACCGTTCGGCACGTCACTCCCCGACGGGAGATCCGTGTCCGCTGACAGTGCTGAGCTCCTCGAAGCTGAGGTGCCCGACGTCGACCTGACCCCGGAACGCCCGGTTGAAGGCCCTCTTGGAGATCGCCGCATCGAAGCAGCTGCGCCGCGGGTGGAGCCACGCGCCGCGTCCGGGCTTCCGGCGTGCGGCGTCGAGAACCACCTGCGACCCCTCCAGGGCCAGTCTCACGACATCCTCCTGCTCACAGCGACGACGGCAGCCGACGCATGTGCGCACAGGAACCATGACAGTCTACTCCTTCTGACCGGGGCCGTCACTCCGAGACGACAGGCGCGCCGCCCGGGGCCGCATCGGAGAGGATGTCGATGCGCCAGCCGGTCAGCTTTGCGGCCAGACGGGCGTTCTGCCCCTCCTTACCGATCGCCAGGGAGAGCTGATAGTCCGGGACCACCACGCGCGCCGAGCGGGCGTTCTCGTCCAGGATCTCCACACTGGAGACCTTGGAGGGAGACAGCGCGTGGGCGATGAACTCGGCCGGATCGTCGCTGTGATC